>CAMDSH010000008.1 GCA_945907045.1 Rhizobium sp. Q54
TCGCTGAAGGTGCCTGGCTGAACCAGTTTGACGACGTTAGAATTCGACACGGCATATTACTCCTTCGGTGGAGAAGTGGAGGCTTCAACTACCCCCACGATATGCCGCCTTCCTGATCTACCCCGTCACCAACTTTCGACCATAGCTCCCGGCCACGCCGGTTAAACCGCAAACCGAAAATGGCCTATCCGGTACGATATTAAGGCTTGAAGTCCGGCGGCAGCGGCGGCTCTTCCCGCATCATCGTGATGGTGACGCGCCGGTTCGACGACATCGCGGGGTTGTCCGGGAACAGCGGCTCGGTGTCCGCCTTGCCCGCGACCATGAAGAAGTTGCCTGAAGGGATTCCTTCGGCACTCAGGATTTGCCGGATGGCGTTGGCGCGGTCGGCGGAAAGCTCCCACGGGCCATAGCCGGCCTTCTCCGGGACGCGGCTCGCCGATGTGTGGCCGGTGATGGAGATGCGATAGGGCATTGCCTTGAGCGCGGGCGCCATCTTCGCGATCAGCTTTCGCATCCGCTCGTACGGCTCCTTCGAGCCTTCCGGGAACATCGAGCGGCCGTCCTGATCGATGATCTCGATGTTCAGGCCCTGCTTGGTTTCCTCCAGCATGATGTGCTTGGAGGCTTCGGTGATTTCCGGCATTTCCTGAAACGCCTGGCGCAGCGAAGCCGACGCCAGCGAGAACGAGCGGTCGTCCTTGAAGCGCGCACCGAAGTTGCGCTTGTGATCCTTCTCGTCAGGGCTCGGTGTCGCGGAGGCGTCTTCCGGCTGAATATTGGCGACGTTCTTGAGCTTCGGGCGCGTCGGCAGGCCGAGCACTTCGATGATGCCGGAATAGCGCACCTTGTCCTGCACGCCGAAGGCATCGCGCATCGAACCGGCGACGACCTGCAACTTGGCCTGATCCTGAGTGGAGAACGCGACCAGCATCACGAAGAACGCGACCAGCAGGCCCATCAAATCGGCGAAGGTCACGAACCAGCCGTGACCTCCCCCATGCGCTGCTTCCCGGCGTTTACCCATGCTGTTCGATGCGGCGCGCGCGTCAAGCCGGCGCGGCCGCAGCTTCCTCTAGTTCTTCTTCGCTGTGGCGATGCCGCTCCGGCAGATATGCGATCAGCATTTCGCGCACGAGCGTCGGGCTCTTGGCTTCGCGGATCATCAGGATGCCGTCGATGATCAGCGTGCGATTGATCTCCTCGTCGACCAGCTTGAGATGCAGCTTGTCGGCGAGCGGCAAGCAAAAGAGGTTGGCCACCGCCGCGCCATAGAACGTCGCGAGCAAAGCCACCGCCATGTAGGGACCGAGCTTGGAAGGATCGGTCATGTTGGCGAACATCTGCACCATGCCGATCAGCGTGCCTATCATGCCGAAGGCCGGCGCGCAGTCGCCGATGGCGCGGTAAATTTTCTGACCCTCGTCGAGATGGGTGAGGAAGTTGTCGCGGTCGCGCTCAAGATTGTCGCGGATGAAATCGCCGTCATAACCGTCGGCCACGAAGCGGATGCCCTTGGCGAGGAACGGGTCCTCGATCTCGACTTTCTCGAGGCCGAGCGGACCCGACTTGCGCGCGATTTCGGCAAGCCCGGCGATTTCGTCCACCAGATCGCGCTGGCTCATGCGGCGCAACGAGAAGGCGAATTTCGCGCCCAGCGGCAGGCCGTGGAAGATCGACGCCAATGGGAAGCGGATCAATGTCGCCGCGAACGAGCCGCCGAAAATGACGATGAAGGCGTGCATGTCGAGGAACATGCGCAGATCGCCTCCCATCATGATCAGGGAGACGAGCACGACGGCTCCAGCCAGGAGGCCCAGACCCGTTGCGATATCCATTACAAAACTCCACGCACAAAACGAGTAAGCGCACCGTTTCCGGCGCTGCCGACAGCGACCCTAGAACGGCGCGCTTAAAGGAGCGTTAAGGCTAAGAGATCGTGAATCCACGGCCCTTGGGCGGGCTGCGGGCGGGCGATCCGGCTTATCCGGAAAACCCCGATAAGGCGGTGACCGGCCTGGAAAAAACTGCAATATGACCCTCAAGGGACGCGTCCCCGGGGCCCCGTTAAAGGAGGTTCCGGGTCTAAAGAAACCGGGAGGGAGACATGCGGGAGATCGGCCACTTCATCGGGGGCAAGCAGGTGAAGGGCGGCTCGGGCCGCTTCGGGGATGTCTTCAATCCCAACACCGGCGAAGTGCAGGCCAAGGTCGCTCTCGCCAAGAAATCGGAAGTCGAACAGGCGATCGCCAACGCCGCCGCCGCGCAGCCGGAATGGGCCGCGACCAATCCGCAGCGCCGCGCGCGCGTGATGTTCAAGTTCCTCGAACTGATCCAGAAGGAATATGACGACCTCGCCCGCCTGCTCTCGTCCGAGCACGGCAAGGTGTTTGCCGACGCCAAAGGCGACATCCAGCGCGGGCTTGAAGTGGTCGAATTCGCCTGCGGCATCCCGCATCTGTTGAAGGGCGAATACACGGAGAGCGCCGGCCCCGGCACCGATTTGTATTCCGTCCGCCAGCCGCTCGGCGTCGTCGCCGGCATCACGCCGTTCAACTTTCCGGCCATGATCCCGCTCTGGAAATGCGCGCCGGCCATCGCCTGCGGCAACGCCTTCATCCTCAAGCCGTCCGAACGCGACCCGGGCGTGCCGATGCGGATCGCCGAATTATTTCTCGCTGCGGGATTGCCGCCCGGCATCCTCAATGTCGTCAACGGCGACAAGGAAGCGGTCGATACGCTGCTCACCGACGCGCGTGTGAGGGCGATCGGGTTTGTCGGCTCGTCCGATATCGCGCAGTATATCTATTCGACTGCCGCCGCGCACGGAAAGCGCGCGCAATGCTTCGGCGGCGCCAAGAACCACATGATCGTAATGCCGGACGCCGACATGGATCAGGCCGTCGATGCGCTGATCGGCGCCGGCTACGGCTCCGCCGGCGAGCGCTGCATGGCGATTTCGGTCGCGGTGCCGGTCGGCGAGAAGACCGCCGATGCGCTGATGAAGAAACTCATTCCGCGCGTCGAGGCCCTTAAAATAGGTCCATCCACCGACGCGCAGGCGGATTACGGCCCGATGGTGACGTCCGCCCTGCTCGGCAAGGTAAAGCAATACGTCGAGACCGGGATCAAGGAAGGCGCCAAGCTCGTGGTCGATGGCCGCAACTTCAAAATGCAGGGCTACGAGAACGGCAACTTCATGGGCGGCTGCCTGTTCGATCACGTGACGCCGAACATGAAAATCTACAAGGAAGAGATTTTCGGCCCCGTGCTCTCGGTGGTGCGCGCGAAGGACTACGAGGAGGCGGTGCGGCTTCCCTCCGAACACGAATACGGCAACGGCGTTTCCATCTACACCCGCGACGGCGACACCGCGCGCGACTTCACCAACCGCGTCAACGTCGGCATGGTCGGCGTGAATTTCGCGATTCCGGTTCCGCTCGCCTATCACACATTCGGCGGCTGGAAACGCTCCGGCTTCGGCGATCTCAACCAGCATGGGCCGGATTCGATCCGCTTCTACACCAAGACCAAGACCATTACCTCGCGCTGGCCTTCGGGGACGAAGGAAGGCGCCGAGTTCGTTATCCCGACGATGAAATGAGACGGCGCAGCGGCATGTTCAGAACCCTGGCCATGCTGACGGCATTTGCCCTTGCGGGTTGCAGCGGCGGCAGCGGCATGTTCAGCGGCGCCAGCGGGCCGCAGCCTGCCCCGGTTGAAATGACCGGGCGCTGGCTGCTCGCCGCCACCAACGCGCCGCCCTGCGGCGTCAACTTCTCGGGCAGCCGCAGCGAAGGCAGCATGGCGCCGGAAGGCGGCTGCCCCGGCAACTTCTTCACCAGCCGGCGCTGGTCGTATGAGCAGGACGCACTGATCGTCCGCGATCACAATGGCGAGCAGCTCGCCAGCCTCAAGCACAACGGCGCGCGCTTTGAAGGCGCCGCCACCAACGGAATGCAGATCACGCTCACACGCTAAACCCGAAGGAAGTCATGCCCGCATATCAGCTCTACTGCTTCGCACAGTCCGGCAACGCCTATCGCGCCGCGCTGATGCTCAATCTGATCGGCGCCGACTGGAAGCCGGTGTTCGTGGATTTCTTCAAGGGCGGCGAGACGCGCACGCCTAAATATCGCGCCGAAGTAAACGAGATGGGCGAGGTGCCGGTGCTCGTAGACGGCGCGAAAAAACTTTCGCAATCCGGCGTGATCCTCAATTATCTCTCCGAAAAAAGCGGGAAATTCCGTCCCGAAGGCGAGGACGAGAAACTCGAAGCGCTGCGCTGGATCATCTGGGACAACCAGAAGGTCAACGGCTTTCTCGGGCCGTATCGTTTCCTGAAGACATTGTCCAAGCCGCCGGGCGATCCCGCCGTGCTCACATTCCTCAAGGGCCGCATCGACAACAATCTTGGCATCCTCGACAAGCGGCTATCGGAGCGGCCTTTCGTGCTGGGCGCGCGGCCGACCATCGTCGATATTTCGCTGGTGGCTTATCCGTATTACCCGGCGGAGGAATTCGGCTTCGATATTCCCGGCACGTACAAGAACATCGCGGCGTGGCTGGAGCGCATGAAGGCGCTGCCGGGCTGGAAGCATCCTTACGATCTGATGCCGGGACATCCGCTGCCGGCTTGATCAATCGTGCTTGTGGTGTTGATGGCCGTGATGGTGATGATCGTGACCACACGAATCGTCGTGCGCGTGGTCATGAACATGACCATGTGACTGCGCGGCATAGGCGCCGCCTTCCGGCTCGAACGGCGCTTCGATAATCGCCGTCTTCGCGCCGAGATTTTTCAGCAGCGTTTCGATCGCGGGATCGCGGCGCACGCGGATGCGGTTCGGCAGAACCTCGACCGGCACATGGCGGTCGCCAAGATGCCACGCGAGCCGCGCCAGCGCGGCCAAATCAACGGCGCGCGCTTCGATCAGCGGCTCGGCCTGCGCGACCACTTCGACCGCGTTGCCGTCTTCCAATACCAGGAGATCGTCGGTACGCAGCCGCGTTGCCTGCGCGAGAGCGATTTCGACTTGGGTGCCTTTGGTGCCGGTCACAGATCCGCGCGGCGACTGGCGCTGCTCGGAGCCGAGAATGACGGTGTCGATAATGGCGTGGCTATGCCGCGTGCCGGCGGCAATGACGCGAGCCGCGCGCATCAGTTCAGGCGCGGCGGACGGTCGCTGCCGGTTTCCTCGCCCGATCCGGGCCGGCCCGGCGACACCGACGGCGAGGCGTCGTCATGACCGGAGGTCATGCCTGCGCGCAGGAGTTCGGCATCCTTGCGCTGATGCTCGCGATAAGAGAGCCAGCCGAGCGGCAGGCAGGCGAGGAAGATGAATGTGCCGGCGGTCAGCACCTCCCACGGATAGGCGATCAGCAGCGCGATAAACAGCACCACCGCGACGAATACGGGAAGCACCATTTCCGGCGGCACGCGTTTTCCGACGCGCTTGCCGGAAAATACCGGGAGCCGCGACACCATCAGGATGGCAATGGCGAGCGTGTAGAACAGAGTAAGCCAGATGAGCACGCTGCCGCGCGCGAGCCCGAGGAAGTTGAGATAGACCGGCAGCAGCACGGTGATGGCGCCGGCGGGCGCCGGAATGCCGGTGAAGAAATTTCCCGCCCAGGCCGGCTGGTTGGGATCGTCGATCATCACGTTAAAGCGCGCGAGACGCAGGGCAGCGCAAATCGCGAACACCATCGCCGCGATCCAGCCGACCGATTTTAGTTCGTGCAGGCCCCAAAAATAAAGGATCAGCGCGGGCGCGACGCCGAAATTGACAAAGTCGGCAAGGCTGTCGAGCTCGGCGCCGAATTTCGACGTACCCTTGAGCATGCGCGCGACGCGCCCATCGATGCCGTCGAGCAAAGCAGCAAACACGATGGCCGCGAGTGCCAGTTCAAGCTTGTCTTCGGTCGCGACGCGAATGGCCGTAAGGCCCGCGCATAGCGCGAGCAATGTGATGACGTTCGGCACCAGCGTGCGCACCGGAATGGCGCGGAAACGCCGGACCTTGGCCTTCGGGTCGGTCGGATCGACGGGCGAGAATACCATGACGCTTAATATAGCCGTTCGCGCGCGGAACCGCTACTTCGCACGCCGCAGCATTAACCATTCAGCCGGCGCGGAATTCGCGGTTTTCACCGGCGCCGCGCAGATCGGCGAGCACGGTTTCGCCGGCGATGGATGTCTGGCCGACGGCGACCAGCGGATTCGCGCCGGCGGGGAAATACACATCGAGCCGCGAGCCGAAGCGGATCATGCCGAAGCGCTCGCCGGCGCCGAGGCTTTGTCCTTCGCGCGTCCAGCACAAAATGCGGCGCGCCACCAAACCGGCAATCTGCACCACCGCGATCTTCGCGCCCGCCGAAGCGATGACGAGCGAATTGCGTTCGTTGTCGGCGCTCGCCTTGTCGAGGTCGGCGTTGAGGAACACGCCGGGGTGATAGACGATGCGCTCGACGCGGCCCGCCACCGGGCTGCGGTTGATGTGGCAATCGAACACGCTCATGAAGATGGAGACGCGCGGCAGCGGCGCAGCGCCCAGCCCCAGCTCAACCGGCGGCACGGCCTGCGTCACCATGCTCACGCGCCCATCGGCGGGGGCGACCACGATGCCCTCGCGCACCGGCGTGACGCGCGGCGGATCGCGGAAGAAATAAGCGCACCACGCGGTGAGCAGCGTGCCGATCCACCCCAGCGGCGTCCACAGCCAGAATAAAATCAGACTCACCAGCGCAAAGGCACCGATGAACGGATAGCCCTCCGGGCTGATGGGGACGAGCTGCGAGCGGATCGAGGCGGCTATGGACATTTGTCTTCCCTATTCGGCGGCATCGGCCGGCGCGGTGAGCGAACGCCCCGCAGCGGCAGTGATTTCGTCTTCGACCAGCGGAGGATTGCGGTTCGGCGCCACCGGTTCCTCGCCCGCCAAAGCCAATTTCTCGCGCGCCTCTTCGGCCTCGCGCTGGCGATTCCACATGCTGGCATAGAGCCCGCTATGCGCAAGTAATTGTTGATGACTGCCGCGCTCGACGATGACGCCCTGGTCGAGCACGATGATCTCGTCGGCCCCGACAATCGTAGAGAGCCGGTGCGCAATCACCAGCGTTGTGCGGTTGCGCGAGACGCGCTCCAGAGCATCCTGAATTTCCCGCTCGGTGTGGCTGTCAAGCGCCGAGGTGGCCTCATCGAGCAGCAAAATCGGCGGGCCTTTCAAAATCGTGCGGGCGATCGCCACGCGCTGTTTCTCGCCGCCGGAAAGCTTCAATCCGCGCTCGCCGACTTCGGTCTCGTAGCCCTTGGGAGAAAGCCGGATGAAACCGTCGATCTGCGCCAGCCGCGCGGCCTCCTCGACCTCGGTATCGCTCGCGTCCCAGCGGCCATAACGGATGTTGTAACGGATGGTATCGTTGAACAGCACCGTGTCCTGCGGGACCATGCCAATATTGAGCCGCAGCGATTTCTGCGTCACGCCGCTGATGTCCTGCCCGTCGATCAAGATGCGTCCCGCGGTGACATCGTAAAATCGATAGAGCAGCCGCGAGATCGTCGACTTGCCGGCGCCGGAGGGACCGACGATGGCGACCGTTTTCCCGGCTGGGACGTCGAAGCTCAGCCCCTTGAGGATGCGGCGCTCCGGCTCGTAGGAGAACACGACGTTCTCGAAGCGGATGGTGCCGTCGGTGACTTTGAGCGGCGGCGCGCCAGGCTTATCGACGATCTCCGGCGGGCGGCCGAGAATGTTGAACATGATCTCGATGTCGGTCACCGCCTGCTTGATCTCGCGATAGACCATGCCCATGAAATTGAGCGGCTGGTAAAGCTGGATCATCATGGCGTTGATCATGACGAAGTCGCCGACGGTGTTGGTGCCAGCCTGAATGCCCGACACGCACATCACCATCGCAGCGCCAAGGCCGAAGGTGAAAATCACCGCCTGCCCGGCGTTGAGCACCGCGAGCGAGGTGTAAGCCTTCACGCTCGCCTTCTCGTACCGCGCCATCGACTTGTCGTAACGCGCGGCCTCGCGCTCCTCGGCGCTGAAATATTTCACCGTCTCGTAATTGAGCAGCGAGTCGATCGCCTTGGTGTTGGCATCGGTGTCGCTTTCGTTCATCGTGCGGCGGATGTTGATGCGCCACTCGGTCGCGATGTACGTGAACCACATATAAAGCACGACCGTGACGACGATGACGGCGACATAGCGCCAGTCGAATTGCCAGAGCAGCACGGCGACGATGAGCGCAAGTTCGATGATGGTGGGCGCGAGCTGCAGGATCACCATGCGGACGATGACTTCGATGCCGTTGCGTCCGCGCTCCAGCACGCGCGTCAGCCCGCCGGTTTTGCGCTCGAGATGGAAACGCAACGAGAGTTGGTGCATGTGCTCGAAGGTGCGGAAGGCGAGCCGCCGCACCGCATGCATCGCCACTTTCGCGAACACGCCGTCGCGCATCTGCGTGAGGACAGCCATCAAAATGCGCATGCCGCCGTAGGCAATCGTCATGGCAGCCGGAACGGCGAGCCCCAGCATCAGCCACGCAGTGGCGCTCGGCGGCGCGCTGTTTTGGCCCGCCAGCGCGTCGGTCGCCCATTTGAAAGTGAAAGGCACCGCGATGGTCGCAAGCTTCGCCACCAGCAGCAGCAGCATCGCCCAGACCACGCGCATTTTCAGATCGCGCCGCTCGGACGGCCAGATATAGGGCCACAGATTGAACAGCGTCGAAGTCAGCGCGCCGCGATCCGCGGAGATGCGTTTGGGTTGCCCGGCACTCGCCTGATGGTGGTGGTCGCTCATTCTCACGGTCCGTCACGGGACGGGCCTTGAACGCGGACCGTCGCAGCCCTTCATATAGGAGGATTCTCGCCGACAATCACCCCGGCCCATCATTTCAGACATGCGTCTTGACGCTTGCGGCCCGCGAAGGCACATCCATGCCATGAGCAACATTCGAAAAATCTGCGTTTATTGCGGCTCTGGCGATGGCAACGACCCCGCCTTCGTCAAAGCCGCCGGGGATTTCGGGAAAATCCTGGCCAAAAACGGCATCGGCCTCGTTTATGGCGGCGGCGCGGTCGGCCTGATGGGCGCGGTCTCCAACGCCGTGCACGAAAACGGCGGCAAGGTGACCGGCATCATCCCGGAATTTCTGATGACACGCGAGCGCGCGCAGCGCAGCCACGAGTTGATCGTCACGCGCAACATGCACGAGCGCAAGCAGAAGATGTTCGAACACGCCGACGCTTTCGTCGCCCTGCCCGGCGGCGTCGGCACGCTGGAGGAAGTTGTCGAGCAACTTACCTGGGCGCAACTCGGACAGCACAAGAAGCCGATCCTGCTCGCCAACATCAAGGGATTCTGGGACCCGCTGTGCGCGCTGCTCAATCACATGCGCAAGCTGGAGTTCATCCGCTACGGCTTGCAGGTAGAGGTGCTGGTGGCGGACAAGGTCGAGGATATCTTGCCGAAAATCATCGCCGCCGCGCCAACTGAAGAATCCGAAAAGAAAATGAATACCGAGGCCGCCGAGGGACTCTGAACGGAGCTATCGCTTGAGGAACGTCACCGCCTCAATGCGGTTTCCGTCAGGATCGCGGATGAAGGCGGCGTAATAGCCCTCGCCGTGCTGCGGGCGCAGGCCCGGTTTGCCGTCCGACGTGCCGCCGCTTTGCAAGGCCGCAACGTGAAAGGCATCAACCGCCTGCGGCGTGGATGCGCGAAGGCAAATATGCGCGCCGCTGTCGACTCTGACCTCAGCCATCTCCGCCCGCTTGTTCACCCAGAATTCCGCGTATTGTTTTCCAAAGCCGATGGTCGTGACGCGCGATTCCAGCTCGGCGAGGCCAAGCGCGCCGAGCACGACGCGATAGAAAAGCCGGGCGCGCTCAAGATCGCTCACCGAAACGGAGACGTGATCGATCATGGCGTTAGCGCCGCGGCGGGCCGAGATCGGCCGCATCCGCGCCGGCATACATGCGCCCTAGCCGCGCCTCCACCGCCGCGCGCTGACATTCCGAACACGGCTGCGAAGTGGAATACATCACGCAATCGGACAAATCGTTGCGGGCAAGGCGCGCCTGCGCATCGCGGATTGCTTCGCGCTCCGCATGCGCGGTCGAATCCTTCTTAGTGACAACGCGGCTCGGTCCCCAGCCGACGATCGTGTTGTCGCGCACGATGACCGCGCCATAGGCCTGATCGCCGCCATCGATCGCGCGCTGCTTCATTGCGAACGCAGCCGCGACAAAACCGCGCCGGGGCTCGTCGAGCGGCGCAGCAGACGCGCGCCCGCTCAAGGCCGCCGCTATCGCGGCCAGCGCCGTAAGGATCGATCTGCGGTTAAGTGCCAACATTGCGCTCCGCCTCCCGCGCTTACGCCGGCGCTTTGGACTTCACCAGCTTGTAGACAATGGAGTCCATTAGCGCCTGAAACGAGGCATCGATGATGTTGGGCGACACGCCGATGGTGGTCCAGCGCTCACCGGCCTCGTCCTCGCTCTCGATCAGAACGCGCGTCACGGCCTCGGTGCCGGCATTGAGAATGCGCACGCGGTAATCGATCAGCTTGAGTCCGGCGATAAATTTCTGGTACTTGCCCAGATCCTTGCGCAGCGCGAGATCGAGCGCGTTCACCGGGCCGTTGCCTTCCGCCGCCGATATCAGGTGCTCGTCGCCGACGCTCACCTTCACCACCGCGAGCGTAACGGTGACGCGCTGGCCCTTGGCGTTGTTGCGTTGCTCGACGTTGACGTCGAATTGCGTGACGTCGAAATAATTAGGCACGGTGCCGAGCTCGCGACGCGCCAGCAGCTCGAACGACGCATCGGCCGCTTCGTAAGCGTAGCCCGCAGCCTCGCGCTCCTTCACCTTGTCGAGCAGGCGCGCGATGCGCGGATCGTCCTTATCGGCCTTGATGCCGATGCGGTCGAGTTCGGCCATCACGTTGGATTTGCCGCCCTGGTCCGACACCATCAGCTTGCGGCGGTTGCCGACCGTCTCGGGCGAGACGTGCTCGTAGGTCGCGGGGTCCTTCATGATGGCGGAAGCGTGGATGCCCGCCTTGGTCGCGAACGCGCTCTCGCCGACATAAGGCGCATGCCGGTTCGAGGCGCGGTTGAGGATGTCGTCGAACTTGTGCGAGGCCTGCGCCAGCGCCTTCAAATTTGCGTCCGACACGTTGACATCGAAGCGCTCGGAAAACTCCGGCTTTAACTTGAGCGTCGGGATGATGGAGACGAGATTGGCGTTGCCGCAGCGCTCGCCGATGCCGTTGAGCGTGCCCTGAATCTGCCGCGCGCCGGCGCGCACGGCGGCGAGCGAATTCGCCACTGCCTGCTCGGTGTCGTTGTGCGCGTGAATGCCGACATGGCTGCCGGGGATAACCTTGACCACCTCGGCGACGATCTTCTCGACCTCGTGCGGCAGCGCGCCGCCGTTGGTGTCGCACAGCACGACCCAGCGCGCGCCTTCATCGTAGGCGGCCTTGGCGCAGGCGAGCGCATATTTCGGATTGGCCTTGTAGCCGTCGAAGAAGTGCTCGCAGTCGAGCAGCACCTCGCGGCCTTTTGCCTTCGCCGCGCGCACGCTGTCGCGAATGGAAGCAAGATTTTCTTCTTCCGTTGTCTCCAGCGCGACGCGCACGTGGTAGTCCCACGTTTTCGCGACGAAACAGATGGCGTCGGCTTTCGCCTCCAATAGCAGAGCGAGACCCGGATCGTTCGACGTCGAGCGACCGGGACGGCGCGTCATGCCGAAGGCCGTGAACGTCGTACTCAGCTTGCGATCCTCGGAAAACAATTGCGTGTCGGTCGGATTGGCGCCGGGGTAGCCGCCCTCGACGTAATCAAGCCCAAGACCGTCCAGCATCCCGGCGATCACCAGTTTATCGTGCAGCGTAAAATCGACGCCATTCGTCTGCGCGCCGTCGCGCAGCGTGGTGTCGAAAAGATAAAGGCGCTCTTTACTCATCATGGCCTCACGAAAATACGCCGAACACATAAAGCGCGAGCACCGCCGCGGCGACCAGCAGCGCGTATTTCAGTGCGATGTAATAGAACCAGTGACGCGGGAACGGCGTGTCGGGCTTCATGGCGCGCTTCCTTGTGCCAGCTTCTTTTCCATCGTCGTGTTGGCGAGCCACTCGCCGGCGAGCGTGACGGTGTTGCGCTGCTTGCCGGCGTAGCCGCGATGCTCGAAAAATTCGCGCGCGCTGTCGCTGGCATCCACCGTGAGACGCGGCGTACCGCGCGCGGCGGCGAGTTTTTCCAGCGCGCCGCAGAGCATCGCGCCGAGGCCCTGCCGGGCGACGGCGGGATGGACATAGAGCATGTCGATCTGCTCGGTGCCCGCGAGCGAGATGAAACCGACGGCGGAGCCGTCGAGCGTCGCGATCAACGTGAGTTGCCCCGCGAGGCGCTTGGAAAACGTTTCCAGATCGTCCACGGCGGTGACCCAGGCATCCTGCTGAGCCTTGCTGTAATCCTCCGACGTCAATTCCTCGACGCTGGAGCGGAAAATCTCAGCGAGGAACGGCGCGTCCTGCGGCAGGAACGGCCGCAGCGCTTGCGTCGGATTTGCGCGGGCGTTCATCGCTTGATCTTCCAAGTCGTCGTGCCGTCTTTGTGGTCTTCAAGTTCAACACCCATGGCAACAAGTTCGTCGCGGATGAGGTCAGATTTTTTGAAGTCCTTGGCCTTACGTGCAGCGTTACGAGCGGAGATTTGAGCTTCGACCTTATTCGAAAGCTCTTTTTCAAGATTCGCCATCCCGGCGCTGGTCTTGTTTCCGACAAACATTACGCCCGCATCATTCAATTGAATTACGAAACCCGCATTCGACAACAAATTTATGAGTCGGTCGGCGGCTTCATCGAATCCGTTTGCGACGGCGGCTCGATACGCCACTATGTCCTCTACCTGTTTCGGATCAGGTTTAGGCCCACTGCTATATATATGGGCGTCAAAACTAGGATGGAAAAAACCTGGTCGGTTTATGTTACGGAAGCCCAACCAACGTAAAGCTACAATGAATGATTCAATTGATGACTTTTCACTCTTTGTAAGACGATACATCTCCCGCAATCTTGCTAATGCCAACGGTGTATTGAGATCATCGCGCAACGCGTTGATTAATTCCGAATCAAGATCGGCTTCTACATCCATCAAACTTTCAATTGCGTTGAAATAGTCGAGTATCAATTCTGACCACGAAAGTAGCTCTTTTCGAGCATTGTCTAGGCCGTGACGCGTCCAATCGATTGGCTGCCTATAATGAGTTGTCAGCATTAGAAGACGAAGAACGTCTCCGGGAAATACACATTCCAACTCGTTAA
Source organism: Rhizobium sp. Q54 (assembly GCA_945907045.1). Lineage (GTDB taxonomy): Bacteria > Pseudomonadota > Alphaproteobacteria > Rhizobiales > Xanthobacteraceae > Pseudolabrys. The sequence goes on from CAMDSH010000008.1 coordinate 13,345, forward strand.
TCGTCACGAAATTCCCGGCGCTCTTGGCCATCTTCTCGCCTTCGACCTGCAAGAAGCCATTGTGCATCCAGTAATTCGCCATCACGCCGGTGTGAAACGCGCACCTCGACTGTGCGATTTCGTTTTCGTGATGCGGGAACACCAAGTCGATGCCGCCGCCGTGGATGTCGAAGGTCTCGCCGAGATGCTTCCATGACATCGCCGAGCATTCGATGTGCCAGCCGGGGCGGCCCGGCGTCTTGATGCCGGCGGGCGATGGCCATGACGGCTCGTTCTCCTTCGAGGGTTTCCACAACACGAAGTCCATCGCATCGCGCTTGTAGGGCGCAACCTCGACGCGCGCGCCCGCGACCATCTCGTCGAGTGTACGGTTCGACAGCTTGCCGTAATCCTTCATCGAGGGCACGTCGAACAGCACATGCTCTTCGGCGACGTAAGCGTGCTTCGACGCGACCAGCTTTTCGATCAGCGTCTTCATCTCGCCGATGTGCTCTGTCGCGCGCGGCTCGACGGTCGGCGGCAAACATCCCAGCGCCGCCACATCCGCCTTGAAATTTTCATAGGTCGCTTTCGTCAACTCGCCGATGGAAATTCCGCGCTCAGCCGCGCGCGCGTTGATCTTGTCGTCCACGTCGGTGATGTTGCGCACGTAGGTGACGTGGCTCTCGCCATAGAGATGGCGCAGCAGGCGGAACAGCACGTCGAAGACGATGACCGGGCGCGCGTTGCCGATATGGGCGAAGTCGTAGACGGTCGGCCCGCACACATACATGCGCACGCGCGCAGAATCGAGCGGCTGGAAAATCCGCTTCTCGCGCGTCAGCGTATCGTAGAGCTTCAAATCCATAAGAGACACATGCCCATTCAAGACACGATGTTCCGCCGCACTTTTCTGCCGAAAAGGCGCGACAAAACATGCGCTTTCGGCCCTTGCCGGCCGGGCGTCCCTTTGTATCTCGATTCGAGAAAAGACGGCCGCAGCCAGCGTTGGGCGCTAGCTAATAATCTCCCGGCAGATGCCGGTGCGGGTGAAAAGGCCGTTCATGCGCGGCAGAATGGTCAAGCGCGGCAATTACGTCAAGAGCCGCCGCCCCAGCCCAAAATGGCCGCATTCACCGGGGTTTAAGCAGTTAGCGAAAGCTTAATGGTTTGCTCGCATTCTCCCTCTCGTAGCGATCCGGCTGCCAACCTTAAGGGGGGTCCGATGCGGTCCGCTCTTGCCGCCCTGACTTTCATCATCGTGCTGCTCACCGCCGGCTCCGCGCTGGCCGAACGGCGCCTGTTCATCATCGCCAACAATGCCAACGGCGGCGTCGACCGTTGCCTTGCCTCCGGCGCCAAGTGCGGCGTGGAGGCAGCGCAGGCTTATTGCAAGTCGCGCGAATACGCCCAAGCCGGCAACTTCCGCAAGGTCGATCGCGACGACATCACCGGCGCAATCCCGACCGCCGGGGTCAGCGGCGCCTGCCACGGCGCGTCCTGCGACGAATTCGTCGCCATCGAGTGCACGCGCTGAACTGACGGCGCGGCTTTTGGAACTTTTCACGCTTTGAGAATCGCGCGGCCATTCGCCGCGCGGTTCCATTTTATACGCCGGCTGTTGAGTTCGCCCGCGCTTGCCGGTACCAATTGATGGCCGGTGTTTTCAGGCCGGTATAAGGACCGGCCCCGGCTTTTCATGCCCCGTCTGCCCCCATTCCTCGAACGCCTGGCGATTTTCGGGCCGCCCTCGGCGGCCGGACGGCCCGAGCGCCCATTGCGCATGCTGCTGGTGGCTTCGCTGCTGCTGCCGACCGTATTCTTCATCGTCGCGTCCGCGGTCTCCTACCAAACCCATTTTACCGACGCGCAGGACCGGCTGGAGCGAACGCTCGGCATGGTTCACGAGCACGCGATCAAGGTGTTCGAGACCTTCGAGATCAGCGAGCTTTATCTCGAGGAATTGTTTAACGAACAGAGCGACGACGCCATCCGCGCGAACGAAGCGAAATTCAGCGCGCGCCTTCGCAACTTGCAGCAAATGCTTCCGCAATTGCGCGATCTATGGGTGATCGGCGGCGACGGCCGTCCGCTGGTGGCGGGCACTATATATCCGATGCCGCGCAATCTGGATTTGTCCGACCGGCGCTATTTCAGCGCGCACAAGAATAATGAAGTCAAAGACACGTTCATCAGTCAGGTGATCGAGGCACGCGCGGCGAGCACGAATTTTTTCGCGCTCACACGCAGACGGCTGGCGAAAGACGGCAGCTTCGCCGGCGTTTATCTGGTTTCGATCGCGCCGGAATATTTTGTCAATTTCTATTCGCAGCTGCCGGCGGCGAACCAGGGCATCGCCGCGCTGCTGCGCGCGGACGGCGCGGTGTTGGCGCGCTATCCCGATAATCCGCGCAACGTAACGCAGATCAATCCCAACGGACCGTTCCTGACCGCGGTCCGCCAATCCCCGCAAAGCGGGTTCGTCATCGGTATTTCCTCATTCGACGGCGCACAGCGAATGTTCGCCTACCGCATGCTCCCGCATAACAGCGTTTACGTCGTCACCGGCATGGACACATCTCTGATCCGCAACACCTGGCTGAAGGCGATGTCGTATCATTTGATTTTCGGTCTGCCGGCGACGCTTGCCATGTTAGGGCTGACGCTGCTGGCGTTGCGGCGCACGCAACGCGAAGCGGGCGCCTATTCGCAGTTGCACGACGAAACCGCGCGGCGGCAAAACACCGAAATGGCGCTGCGTCAGGCGCAGAAGATGGAAGCCGTCGGCCGCCTTACGGGAGGCATCGCGCACGATTTCAACAATCTGCTCACCACCATCATCGGCAATGTCGATCTTGCCTCGCGCCGTCTGAAAACCGACGACGACCGCATTACACGCTCGCTCACCGCGGTGCGGCAGGCTTCGCAACGCGCCGCCACGCTGGTGCAGCGGCTGCTGTCGTTCTCGCGCCAGCATCCGCAGGAGGTCAAGGCGGTCGACGTCAATCGCCTCGTGCAGGGGATGTCCGAACTGCTGCACCGGACGCTGGGCGAAACCGTCACCATCGAGACCGTGCTGGCGAGTGGTCTGTGGAAGAGCGCGCTCGATCCCAATCAATTGGAAAACGCCATCATCAATCTCGCAATCAACGCGCGCGATGCGATGCCGGACGGCGGGCAACTGACCATCGAGACATCCAACTCATATCTCGACGAAGCCTACGTGACGCGCGCGGGCGGCGACATCAAAGCCGGACAATATATTTTGATCGCCGTAAGCGACACAGGCACCGGCATGAACCAGGAGGTGAAGGACAAGGCCTTCGATCCGTTCTTCACCACCAAGGCGGTCGGCGCAGGTTCCGGCCTGGGATTGAGCATGGTCTACGGTTTCGTCAAGCAATCCGGCGGCCACATCCAGATTTACAGCGAGCCGGGCGAAGGCACCTCGCTAAAAATGTATTTCCCGCGGCTTGCGAGCGAAGCCGGGCTGCCCGCGTGGTCGGGCGCCGATCCGGTCGAGCAAGGCGCGCGCGCGAGCGGCCACAACGAACTTATCCTGCTTGTGGAAGACGACGCCGGCGTGCGCGCTTACGTCACCGAGGCGCTGCAGGACATCGGCTACCGCGTCGTCACCACCAATAACGGCGCCAACGCGCTGAAAATTCTGCAAGACGAGCCGGATATCGCGCTGCTGTTCACCGACGTGGTGCTGCCGGGCGGAATGAACGGGCGGCAACTCGCGGACAAGGCGCGCGAGACGCTGCCGAAACTCAAGGTGCTGTTCGCGACCGGCTACACGCGCAACGCCATCATTCATCACGGCCGTCTCGATCCCGACGTGGAATTGCTGATCAAGCCGTTTACCGCGCAGGCACTGTCGAACAAGGTTCGTCAGGTTCTCGACAGCTGACGATGTCAGCCTTGCGGCGCATGGCAGACGGCGCATAATTTGTTGCCGTCGAGATCGCGCACATAGGCGCCGTAATAATTCGGATGGTAATGCGTGCGCAGCCCCGGCGCGCCTTCATCGGTGCCGCCGGCAGCCAGCGCCGCGGCGTGAAACGCATCCACCGCCTCGCGCGATTTCGCCTCGAACGCGACCATCGGCCCATTGCCGGGCGACGGCGCCTTGCGATCGTACGGGCGCAGCACCCAGAACGGCTCGTTGATGCCGGTGAAGTTTTCCGGCGCGTAGCTCACCGCAATTTTGAAGGCTTTCCGCCGCACCATGCCGAGCGGCTTGAGCACGCTGTCATAAAAGCGCGCGGCGCGCACGATATCCGCGGTGCCGATGGTGATGTGGCTGTACATGCGATGACCTATTTCCGTCCGGCTGTTTTGGCGAGCGCGATCGCCTCATTAAGCACGTCCGCATCGCCGATGTGATTGGCGAGAATAAGAACGAGTCTCGTATCCAGATCCGCCGCTTCCGCCTCGCTCAAACCGCGCCGCGCTTCAACCAGCGCCACATAGGCGGCGTCGGGCTGTGGAAATTGCGAAGCCGTTATCAGCTTTGGCATGGAACTCCCGTTAGTTGGTGCGAAACCAAGCGTATTCCGGTTCCCTGGCGAATGGAACTCGGTCCAGCGCACGGCTGCGCGGAACAAATGCACCGCGCGGCGGTTGCCCAACAACCCATCCAGCGACGCAATAAAAAGGAATTCGAAATGACGGCATCCGCGGTTCGCGCCATGTTCCGTTCACATCCCGACCATCCCGCGCACATGGATGCCATGAGCCGGTGCATCGACGCGTGCTTTACGTGCGTCGAGACCTGCACCGCCTGCGCCGACGCATGCCTGTCCGAAAAACAAATCGACCGGCTGGTCACCTGCATCCGCATCAATCTCGATTGCGCCGCCGTCTGCGCCGCCACGGGCAGCATCGTCGCGCGCTCGAACAAGGCGGGCAACCGGCAGCCGCTGGAAGCGCAGATCACCACCAGCATCGCGTTCTGCCGCGCCTGCGCTCGCGAATGCACGAAACACGCGGAGATGCACAAGCACTGCCGCGCCTGCGCCGAGGCTTGCGAGGCCTGCGCTGTGGCTTGCGATGCGATGCTCAGCTCGCTGCGGATGCCGGCTTAAGGCGCGAGGATTCGCGCGCGCGCCGCGCTTACTTTGGCGGCGTCGAAATTGCGCCAGCGCGCGGCGAGATGCTGGTCCGGCCGCAGCAAGTAAGTCGCGCCGGGCGTTGCGTCGAAGCGCTGCATGAACATTCCCTCGGCGTCATGTAAATCCTCACCGATGGTCGTGAGCTTGATGCCCTCCGGCGCATCGGGCCGCGCGCCGTTCTTGACGTGGATCAACTCGAAACCGCCCGAGAGCTGTTCGAGCAGAAATTTGTTTTCACCCGCGCGCGTCCGCATGACCGCATCGGGAACCGGCGCGCCCAGCTTTGCCGATCCTTTGAACGCAGCCTCATCCGGTGTCGAGAGCGGCGTGTCGTAAACACTGGCGACCGACAGCCGCCCGGAATTGACCATGCGGCGGGCGAATTCCGCCTGCGGCGCCAGATGCAGCACGGCGTTGCGCAAGCGCCGCTCCGCCGCCGAGCGCGGCGCGATGAAATCGGTCGAGCGCGTGGAGTGCGCGATGTTCTCGTCCGCTGCCTGTGCGCGCTCGGTCTCGTAATTTTCGATCAGCCCCTCGCCGGCCTCGCCGTTGAGAACGGCAGCAAGTTTCCAGGAAAGATTCTCCGCGTCCTGCACGCCGGAGTTCGCGCCGCGCGCGCCGAACGGCGAAACCTGATGGGCGCTATCTCCTGCGAAGACGATCCTGCCGTGAACGAAGCGCTCCAGCCGGCAGCAGTTGAAGCGATAGAGCGATACCCATTCGAGCGAGAATTCCCGTTCGCCGAGCATTCTTTTCAGTCGCGCAATGACGTTTTCCGGCCGCTGTTCCTCCTGCGCGTCGGCATCGCGCCCGAGCTGCAAGTCGATGCGCCAGACATTCGAAGGCTGTCGGTGCATCAGCGCCGACTGGCCGAAATGAAACGGCGGGTCGAACCAGAACCGCCGCTCGGTCGGTAAATCCGCCGCCATGCGAATATCGGCGATGAGAAATTTGTCCTCAAAGGTGACGCCGGAAAAATCAAGGCCGAGCAGTGCGCGGATGCTCGAGCGCGCGCCATCAGCGGCGATCAGCCAATCGGCGTCGAGCGTATAGGCGCCATCCGGCGTCTCGACAGTGAGCCGCACCGCGTCGTTGCGGCGCTCAACGGCAGTGACCTTGTTTTTCCAGCGCAGATCGATGCCATCGATTTCGCCCGCGCGTTCGACCAGTTCCTTCTCGACCGCGTACTGCTGCAGATTGATGAAGGCGGGCATCTTGTGCCCGTCCTCCGGCAACAGATCGAACGAATAGACCTGCTCGCCGCCGAGGAAAACCTTGCCCAGTTTCCAGGTGACGCCCTGCGCGACCAGCCGCTCGCCGACACCGAGGCGGTCGAAAATCTCCAGCGTGCGCTTCGACCAGCAGATGCCGCGCGAGCCTTCGCCGATGCGGTCGGCGTCGTCGAGCAGCACCACCGGCACGCCGCGCAGCGCCAGATCGATCGCCGCCGTCAGCCCGACGGGACCGGCGCCGACGACAATGACGGGATGGCGAACCGCCGCCCGCGCGTCCTGATCGCGCGAGCGGCGATAGCCGTAGCGGTAGACCGCTTTGCGGCCGGGCGCAGCAGATGGCTTAGAGACCATCCCGGCCCGCCCGAGTTACTTGCGAGCGTCGAGCGAATAGGCGCCCGGTCCAGTGACGAAAAACGCCAGCAAGCCGCCGGCTATCGCGATGTTTTTCAGGAAGTGATTGAGCTGATTGCCGTCACCGAAATTCATGTGCGCAGACAGCGCCGCCACGATGACGAATACGGCGAGCAGGAGCGCGGCGAGCCGGGCTTGAAAACCCACGATCAACATGAGTCCGCCAACCGTTTCGATAATCAAAACGAGAGGCAGCGTCACGCTGGGCGCCGGAACGCCGAGCCGGGTGAAGTAACCGATCGCTCCGTCGTAACCTTTGAATTTGTTGTAGGCGGCGATCAGGAACAACACGCCAACAAGAATGCGCCCGATCAGCAGCGCCAGATCCTTCTGCGTCGAAGCCTGTTTATCGATTGCAGACGCCATCATGTCCTCCTGTTTTTGTTGCCGGATAGTGCCTCTCATCCTGCGCGCTGGCAACGGCTTCACGGGGGCTCGCGGGACGGCGCCCACAGCACACGCTTTATCCTTGCAGCGCCGCCCACATCTCGCGGTCGCGCTCGGCGGTCCAGATCACCGGCCAGTCGATGCCGCGCGCTTCGTCGTAGGCGCGCGAGACGTTGAACGGCAGGCAGTGCTCGTAGATCGCGAAGGAGGAAAACTTCGGATCCATCACCACGCGCGCAGCGTCGAAGGATTCTTTCAGCGAGCGGCCCTTGGCAACGCTGTCAGTCACCGAACCGAACAGTGTGGAGAGGAAATCGCTGGTCATCGCGATGCCGTCGGCCACCATCTTTTCGGATGTGAGCGCCGCGCCGCGCCCCGGCATCAGCGCCTTGGCCTTGAACTCGGCGAGATTATCGAGCGTCGCCGGCCAGTCGTTGAAATGCGCGTCGCCGCAATAGCAGGCCGAGTGATATTCGACGAGATCGCCGGAGAACACGACATTGGCGTCCGGCACCACCGCGATCACGTCGCCGGCGGTATGCCCGCGCCCGATGTGCATGATCCGCACCTCGCGCTTGCCGAGCCAGACCGACATCTGGTCGGGGAACGTGATGGTCGGCCAGGTCAGGCCGGGTATGGTTTCGACCGCGCGAAACAATCGCGGGAAACGCCCGATTTCGGAATCCATGTCCTGCTTGCCGCGCTCCGCGATCATCATGCGCGCGGTGTCGGAGGCAAGAATTTCCGCGCCCTTGTAGGCCGACGCGCCGAGCACGCGCACCGCGTGATAATGCGTGAGCAGCACATACTTGATCGGCTTGTCGGTAACCTTGGCGACGCGCGCGATCAGCTCGTTCGCCATCGCAGGCGTCGCCTGCGCGTCGATCACCATCACGCCATCGTCGCCGACGATGACACCGGAGTTGGGATCGCCCTCGGCGGTATAGGCGTAAAGCCCCGCCCCGATCTCGTCGAAGGAGGCTTTCTTCTCACCGGTGTCGGCGGTGGAGGCAAAACCCTTGGTGCTCATCGTCACAATCTCCCGCTCGCGCCGCGGCTAGCGCGCGTAGCGTACCACGTCCTGCTCGATGGCGCCGAAGATCGAGCGGCCCTGCGCGTCGTTCATCTCGATGCGCACGCGGTCGCCGAATTTCAGGAACGGCGTCGTGGGCTTGCCGTCGCGGATCGTCTCAACCGTGCGCTGTTCGGCGATGCAGGAATAACCCAGCCCGCCGTTTGCAATGGGCTGGCCCGGCCCGCCATCGGCGGCGCGGTTCGACACCGTCCCTGCGCCCAGAATAGTCCCGGCGCATAACGGGCGGGTTTTCGCCGCGTGTGCGATGAGCGCCGGAAAATCGAACGTCATGTCATTGCCGGCAACGGGTTTGCCGAACGGCTTGCCGTTGATGAAGCTAAGCAGCGGCAGATTTATTTTCGCGCCGTCAAAAGCTGCGCCCAGTTCGTCCGGCGTCACTGCGACGGGCGTGAAGGCGGACGATGGCTTGGAATGCAGAAAGCCGAAGCCCTTGCCCAGCTCCGGCCCGGTGAGATTGCGCAGCGTCACGTCGTTGACCAGCATGATGAGGCGAATGGCTTTTGCAGCCTCGTCGCGGCTCGCGCCCATCGGCACATCGCCGAGAACAACGACAACTTCGGCTTCGAGATCGATGCCCCAGGCTTCGTCGGCGAGCGCGATAGGATCACGCGGCCCGAGAAAAGTGTCGGAGCCACCTTGATACATCAGCGGATCGGTCCAGAACGATTCCGGCATTTCCGCACCGCGTGCTTTGCGCACCAGCGCGACGTGGTTGACGTAAGCCGAGCCGTCCACCCACTGGTAGGCGCGCGGCAGCGGCGAGGCGCATTTTTCCGGCGCAAATGGAACGTGCGCGATGCGGCCCGCTTCCAAGGCATCGGCGATTTCTGTGAGCCGGGGGGCGGAAGCGTCCCAGTTATCGAGCGCCGCCTGCAATGTGGACGCCACCGCCACCGCGTCCGCCGCGCGCGACAGATCGCGCGAGACGACCATAAGCCGTCCGTCGCGGCCCGATTTCAGCGATGCGAGTTTCATCTATTTCGGCTCACGCCGTTTCGGATCGAAATACTTTTTCAAGCCGTCCCATACGCCGATGTAATTGTCCTGCAACGTATCGAGCCCGGCCGCGTATTTGGTCACGCGCTGACGGAAACGTGTCTCAAACATGAAGGCGAGGGTGTTGGTCAGTTTCACCGGCTTGAGCTCGACATTGCTGGCGTGCTCGAAGGCGTCGGCATCCGGCCCATGCGGAAGCATCGTGTTGTGCAGGCTCATGCCCCCGGGAACGAAGCCTTCCGGCTTGGCGTCGTAGACGCCGTACACCAGCCCCATGAATTCCGACATGATGTTGCGGTGATACCAGGGCGGGCGGAACGTATTTTCCGCCACCGACCAGCGCTCCGGAAAAATAACGAAATCGATATTTGCGGTGCCGGGCGTTTCCGACGGCGAGGTAATCACCGTGAAGATCGACGGATCGGGATGATCGAACATCAGCGCGCCCACGGGGGAAAAGCGCCGCAGGTCGTATTTGTAGGGATAATAATTTCCGTGCCATGCGACTACATCGATGGGCGAATGCGTCACTTGGGTTTTGTATAATTCGCCGCCCCATTTTACGAACAGCGTGTGCGGCCCCTCAACGTCTTCGTAAGCCGACACCGGCGCCAGAAAGTCGCGCGCATTGGCGAGGCAGTTGGCGCCGATAGGCCCGCGGTCTGGCAACGTGAAGCCGCCGCCGTAATTCTCGCAGACATAGCCTCGCGCCGGCCCGTCGATGAGTTCAACGCGGAAGATGACGCCGCGCGGGATGACGCAGATTTCGCCGGGCTCGATCTCGATGACGCCGAATTCGGTGCGGAAGCGCAGACGGCCCTGCTGCGCAACGACGAGCAATTCGCCGTCGGCGTTGAAAAAATGCTCGCGTGTCATGGATTGCGTCACGAGCAGAATATGCGCCGCCATGCCGCTCATGGTCTCGGCATCGCCCGCCGTCGTCATGGTGTGCAGACCAGTGACGAAGGTGAGCCTTTCCTTCGGCAGCGGCGTTGGATTCCAGCGCATCTGGCCGATCGGCAATTCGCCGTCTTCGCGCTCCGGCGCGGTGCGGATTTTTCCGCGCGCGATTTTCTCGAAGCGCCCGGTGTGCCGCACCGTCGGACGAATGCGATACAGCCATGAGCGCTGGTTGGTCGCCTGCGGCGCGGTGAAGGGCGAGCCGGAAAGCTGTTCCGCGTAGAGCCCGTAATTGATTTTCTGTGGTGAGTTCCGCCCCACCGGCAAAGCGCCGGGCAGCGCCTCGGTTTCGAAGCTGTTGCCGAACCCGGACATGTATCCGGCACTCATGACACGTTCTCCTGGCACGCGCTCCAACTCTACGCCGCCCGCCAAACCACGAAGAAACGCCGCAAAACAGCAAGAAACCGCAGATAAGCTTTTATTAAGCCTCTTTGGTTACATACGCAACCAAGGTCGATTTTTACCGTGCTCCGCGCGGGAACGTCGAGAAGCCCCAGCCGTTATCCCGAAGACGCGGAGACAAAATCATGAAAATCCTTCTGCTCGCCCTGCTGTTTGGCTCGATCATGCTGCTGGCCTATTTCGGCGATCCGGTCGCCGAGAACGAAGCCAACGCAGCCGCCGAGCGCGCGTAACGCACGTCATGCGCATCTTCTCACGACTGTAGCGGCGCGTTGCGCGCCGCCTGAACTTCGGCCATCTTCGCGCTTAGGCGCGGGGACGGCTCGCACATAACGGGCTGCCCGGTTCGGGGAATGCGGTCCGGTCGTCATGAGCGAACAGCAAGGCACGGCGGCGCTCAAGCTCGAAGAGTTCCTGCCCTATCGCCTCAACGTCGTCGCCAGCCTGGTATCGCAGGCACTCTCGCGCATTTATGCCGAACGCTACAGCATCGGCGTGCCGGAATGGCGCGTGCTGGTCACGCTCGGCCAATACGGCGCGATGACCGGCAAGGCCATCGGCGCGCACAGCCACATGCACAAGACCAAGGTCTCGCGCGCGGTCGCGCTGCTGGAGCGGCGCAAACTGGTGTCGCGGCGCGCCAACCGCGCCGACCGGCGCGAAGCATTTCTCTCCCTCTCGGCCGCGGGGCGCGGCATTTACGAGGAGCTTGCGCCGCACGCGCATGACTTCGCGCGCCAGTTGATGGGCGTGGTCGATCCCGCCGACCGCGCGGCACTGAACCGGGCGCTGAACAAACTTACCGATGCCGCCGCCAAGATCGCCGCCGAACTCGCCAACGGGGACGGCGGCGAGTAGATTGCCGCCGGCAAATATCAAAACGGAGGAAGGCAGCCGTGAAGCTCTATGGTTATTTTCGCTCGTCGGCCGCCTATCGCGTGCGGATCGCGCTCAATCTCAAGGGCATCGCCTATGACACGGCGCCGATCCATCTCGTCAAGGACGGCGGGCATAACCGCAAGCCGGAATTCCGCGCGGTCAATCCGCAGATGCGGGTGCCGGCGCTCGCGCTCTCCGGCGGCGACGTGCTGATCCAGTCGCTCGCCATCATCGAATATCTCGACGAAGTATACCCTGAGCCGCCGCTGCTGCCCGCCGACGCCATCGAGCGGGCGAAGGTGCGCGCGCTCTCGCAGATCATCGCCTGCGACATCCATCCGCTCGATAATGTCGCGCCGCTGCGTTATCTCAAGAACACGCTCAAGCACGACCAGACCGAAATCGACGCCTGGTATCATCACTGGGTGATCGAAGGTTTCGATGCGCTCGAAGCCATGATCGAGCCCGCGCCATATCTGTGCGGCGCCAAAGTGACGCTGGCCGATCTGTGCCTGGTGCCGCAGGTGTTCAACGCGCGCCGGTTGAAGGTTCCGCTCGAGTGTTACCCGAAAATCGTTGCAGCGGACGCAGCCTGCTTGAAGCTTCCCGCGTTCGACAAGGCGCGGCCGGAGAATCAACCAGATGCTGAGTGACGGCGGGATTTATCGCTGCTAAAGCAGCCCTCCCGTCACTTCGAGCCCAGCACAACCCGTGAAGCTGCCTCCCCTCGCCCGCGTCGTCCTCTGGATGACCGGAACATTGCTCTCGTTCTCGGCCATGGCGGTTTCCGTCCGCATGCTCGCCGGGGCGCTCAACATTTTCGAAATCCTCGCGATCCGCAACGGCGTCGCGCTGATCGTGCTGTTCTCGCTGCTCGCGGTGCGCCCCGACCTGCGGCCGCTTATCAAGCCCGCGCGCATGAAATTGCATTTCGTCCGCAACAGCGTGCATTACCTCGCGCAATATTGCTGGGCGCTGAGCCTCACGTTACTGCCGCTCGCGACCGTGTTCGCACTCGAATTCACAATGCCGGCGTGGACGGTGCCGCTCGCGGTTTGGCTCTTGGGTGAGAAGCTGACGCCGAGCCGCGTCGGCGTTGTCGTGCTCGGACTTGCAGGCGTTCTGATTATTTTGCGGCCGGGCTTCGGTGCCTTCAATCCGGCGTCGCTGCTGGTGCTGCTCGCGGCGCTTGGTTTTGCCATTGTGATGATATCGACCAAGGCGCTGACCTCGAACGTGAGCACCTTCGCCATCGTGTTCTGGATGTCGGTGATCCAGCTCCCCCTTGCGTTCATCGGCGCCGATCCGTTGTTCCTCGCCAAGCTGAGCGCGCATCATATTTACCCGCTGCTCGGCATCGGCATCGCGGGCCTGACGTCGCATTACTGCCTGAGCAACGCCTTCCGCGCCGGCGACGCCACGCTGGTGGTGCCGATGGATTTCATGCGGATTCCGCTCATCGCCGTCGTCGGCTGGATGTTCTACGGCGAGGCCCTCGATATCTTCGTCTTCATCGGCGCGCTGGTCATCGTCGCCGGCGTCCTATGGAACTTGCGCGCGGAAGCCTCCAAAGCGCATGCCGGGCCGCATTAAAGCCATTCCCGTAAACTATGTCCGCCACATGGAACGCGCGAAAATCCGGGGCCGGAACAGGCTCGCCCCCGGCGCTTTTTGCCGGTAGATTATCGCCCATGACCGGGAAGCAACTTCAGATCGCCCTCGCCGCCGCGCTTTTGCTTGGCGCCATGACGGCGTCCGCGCTGGCGCAGAGCGCGTCGTGCCAGCGGCTGGAGGCGCAGCTCACGTCGATCGACCGCGGGCCGGCCGATCCCGGCCGCGCCGACCAGGTGCGGCGCTACGAGGAAGCCGCCAACAAGCAGCAGTTCGAACTCGACCGGCTGGTCGCGCAATCGCGCAAGCAGGGCTGCGAAAAATCCGGCTTTTTCTCGGTGTTCGGTTCCTCCGTTTTCGGCGGCCCGCCGGCGCAATGCAACGGGCTCGATGCCCAGATCCAGAAAATGCGCGCGAACCTCGACCGCATGCTCAACGAACTGCAGCAGATGCAGGGCGGCAGCATCCAGCGCGGCGAGCAGCGCCGCTCGATCATGAGCGCGCTCGCCGAGAATAATTGCGGCCCGCAATACCGCAACGCGGCACTCAGTCAGCGGCAAGGCGGCTTCTTCGAAACGTTGTTCGGCGGCTCGGTGTTCAATCCATCCGAAACGCAGACTTCCGGCTTCCGTACGCTGTGCGTTCGCACTTGCGACGGCTATTATTTTCCGATCTCGTTCGCGACCACGTCCAACCGCTTCCGCGACGACGACCGCGTCTGCCAGCGCATGTGCCCGTCCGCCGAGGTCGCGCTCTACACCCACCGCAATCCGGGCGAGGAAGTCGCGCAGGCGCAATCGCTCAACGGCCGGCTTTATTCCGAATTGCCCACCGCGTTCCGCTACCGGCAGACTTTCGATTCATCGTGCAGCTGCCGCAAGGCCGGGCAATCATGGGCCGAGGCGCTGAAAAGCCTCGACGACACCACCATCGAGCAGGGCGACGTGGTGGTGACCGAGGACCGCGCGAAAAAGCTCTCGCAACCGACAAGAGACGCGCAAGGCAAGCTGATCCGCCCGGACCCGCGCGCAGGCAAGGCCGATCCGAGAGCCACGGCGACCGCCGCCGCCGACACGCCGGCCGAGATCGAGGCCGTCAAGCGTCCCGTCCGCACGGTCGGCCCGACGTTCCTTCCCGTTCGCTAATCCGATTCTGCGGCTACCTCTAACCTCATCCTTCGAGACGCCCGCTTTCGGCGGGCTCCTCAGGATGAGGAGATAATTTCACACTGACTATCAGCGCTTAAAAATCAAACGACCCGGTTTTCACCGGCTTGCCGGTGACGAGCGATGCGTCCGGGGCTGCGATCGGCGTGCCGGGATCGCGGAAGCGGTTGGTGATCGGATAGCGGCGGTCGCGGCCGAAATTCTTCAGCGTCACCTTCACCCCCGGCGCCGCCTGCCGCCGCTTGTATTCCGCCAGATGCAGCATGCGCTCGACACGCATCACGGTTTCCAGATCGAAACCGGCGGCAACGATTGCCGCGACGGGCTCCTCGCGTTCCACCAGCCGTTCGAGAATGGGGTCGAGCACGGAATAAGGCGGCAGCGAATCCTCGTCCTTCTGGTTCTCGCGCAGCTCCGCGGTCGGCGGGCGCACGATGATGTTTTCGGGAATGACGACGCCCGCCGGACCCAGCGCGCCTTCCGGCTTCCAGGAATTACGCAGCCGCGCGAGGCGGAACACCTCGGTCTTGTAGAGATCTTTCACCGGATTGAAGCCGCCGTTCATGTCGCCATACAACGTCGCGTAGCCGACCGACATTTCCGACTTGTTGCCGGTGGTCACCACCATCAACCCGAACTTGTTGGAAATCCCCATCAGGATGGTGCCGCGAGCGCGCGCCTGCAGATTTTCTTCCGTCACGTCGCGCGGCTTGCCGGCGAAAGCGGGCGCGAGCGCCGCCTCCAGCCCTTTCACCGCCTCGGCGATCGGCAAAATATCGTAACTCACGCCAAGCGCCTTGGCGCAGGCGGCGGCATCGTCGAGCGATTCTTGCGAGGTGAACTTGTAGGGCAGCATGATGCAGCGGACGCGCGCGGCGCCGAGCGCATCCACCGCCATCGCCGCGCACAGCGCCGAGTCGATGCCGCCGGAAAGACCAAGCACCACGCCCTTAAACCCGTTCTTGCCGACGTAATCGCGCAGGCCCAGCACGCAGGCCGCGTAATCCGCGTGATCGGCTTCGGCATCGGCGATCAACGGCACTGGCTCGCAGCGCCAGCTCGCGCCCTCGCGCTTCCAGCGCGTCGTGACGACAGCTTCCTGAAACGCCGCAAGCTGAAACGCCAGCGAGCGGTCGGCGTTGAGCCCGAACGAAACGCCGTCGAAAACCAGTTCATCCTGCCCGCCGACCTGGTTGACGTAGATCGCCGCCAGATTGTGTTCCGTCACGCGCGCGACCGCGATATTGAGCCGCACGTCGCCCTTCTGCCGCCAATAGGGCGAACCGTTCGGCACGATCAGAATCTCGGCGCCGGTTTCGGCGAGACATTCCACCACCTCGGTGCCCCAGAAGTCCTCGCAGATCGGAACGCCGAGCCGCACGCCGCGAAAACTCACCGGCCCCGGCAGCGGTCCCGGCGCGAACACGCGCTTCTCGTCGAACACGCCGTAGTTCGGAAGGTCCACCTTGAATCGAAGCGCCGCGATGCGCCCACCGTCGATCAGCGCCACCGCGTTGTAAAGCTTGCCATCGTCGAGCCAGGGCGTGCCGATGAGCAGCGCCGGGCCGCCGTCCGCGCTCTCGCGCGCAAGTTTTTCGATGGCCTCGCGGCAGGCCGCCTGGAATGCCGGTTTCAGAACCAGGTCTTCCGGCGGATAACCGGCGATGAAGAGTTCGGGAAAGACGACGAGATCGGCGCCCTGCGCCGCCGCCTGCGCGCGAGCGCGGCGCGCCCGCTCCGCATTGCCGGCGATGTCGCCGACAACCGGATTGAGCTGCGCGATCGCAATCGAAAGCCTGTCGGAAGGGCGGGCGTTCATGGAGATGATTTAACGCCTGCCCCGCCGGACGGCAATTAGATGTCTGCCAAGACGAAAACGCAGTGCTTCCCGGCTCAAAGCCCCGCAGCCGCGGACATCGGCTTGGCGCTGGCCGTGCGCTCTTTCTTGAGCAATTCGGCCAGCATGAAGGCCATGTCGATGGCCTGTTCGGCGTTGAGGCGCGGATCGCAGACCGTGTGGTAGCGATCGTTGAGATCGGCGTCGGTGATGGCGCGCGCGCCGCCGGTGCATTCGGTGACGTTCTGCCCGGTCATCTCCAGATGGACGCCACCGGCATAGGTACCCTCGGCCTGATGCACCTCGAAGAACGAGCGCACTTCCTTCAGGATCAAATCGAAGGGCCGCGTCTTGTAACCGCTCGCCGAGGTGATCGTGTTGCCGTGCATCGGATCGCACGACCACACCACCGACTTGCCCTCGCGCTTCACGGCGCGGATGAGCGCGGGCAGATGCTCGCCGACCTTCTCGGCGCCGAAGCGGCCGATGAGCGTCAGCCGTCCCGGTTCGTTTTCCGGATTGAGAATGTCGATCAGCCGGTTGAGGTCGTCGGCTTTCAGCGAAGGCCCGCATTTGAGGCCGAGCGGATTTTTAATGCCGCGCGCGAACTCGATATGCGCGTGATCGGCCTGGCGCGTGCGATCGCCGATCCAGATCATGTGGCCGGAAGTGGCGTACCAGGTGCCGGGGCGCGTTGAATCCTCGCGCGTCATCGCCTGCTCGAAACCGAGCAGCAGCGCTTCGTGGCTGGTGTAGAAATCCGTGGTCTTGAGTTCCGGGTGGCTCTCAAGATCGAGCCCGCACGCCTGCATGAAGCCGAGCGCTTCGGAAATGCGATCCGACAATTCGACATAGCGGCGCGACTGCGGTGAGTCCTTGACGAAGCCAAGCATCCACTGGCGAACGCTGCCCAGGTTGGCGTAGCCGCCTTGCGCGAAGGCGCGCAACAAATTGAGCGTCGCCGCCGACTGTCGGTAGGCCTCGATCTGGCGGCGCGGATCGGGACGCCGCGCGTCCGGCGTGAAGGCGATGTCGTTGATGATGTCGCCGCGATAGCTCGGCAGTTCCTGGCCGTCGCGTTTTTCCATCGGCGAGGAGCGCGGCTTGGCGAATTGCCCGGCAACGCGGCCGATCTTCACAACAGGGGAAGCTGCGGCATACGTGAGCACCACCGCCATCTGCAAGAACATGCGGAAGAAGTCGCGGATGTTGTTGGCGCCGTGCTCGGCGAAACTTTCGGCGCAATCGCCGCCTTGCAGCAGGAAAGCATCGCCGGCGGCGACCTTGGCCAGCGCCTTTTTCAGATTGCGCGCCTCGCCCGCGAAAACCAGCGGCGGGAAAGTCGCAAGCTGCTTTTCCACGTCGGCGAGCGCCCGCGCGTCCGGGTAATCGGGGACCTGGAGGATGGGTTTTTTGCGCCAACTGTCGGGCGACCAACGCTCAGCCATCGCTACTTCTCCAAAAGTGGCGGGGTTATACACGCCCTATATGGGGGTGGCCAGATAATTGGAAAAGTGAGGTTATTTCGCTTATTCCGCCGCCTGACGGACGTGGCTTACTGCCTTCTCGCGCATGGTGACGAGTTCTTCGGCGGCGGTCGGATGCACCGCCATGGTGGCGTCGAAATCGGCCTTGGTCGCCTTCATCTTCACCGCGATGCCGATGACCTGAATGAGCTCGCCTGCGTCCGGGCCGACGATGTGGCAGCCGACCACGCGGTCGTTCGTGCCGTCGACGACGAGCTTCATGAAGCTGCGGGTGTCGCGCCCGGCGAGCGTCGCCTTCATCGGGCGGAAGCTGGTTTTGTAGATATCGACCTTGGCAAGCTGCGCGCAGGCTTGCGCCTCGGTCAGACCAATGGTGCCCACTTCCGGCTCCGAGAATACCGCCGTCGGCACGTCGGCATAATCGACGCGCGTCGGCTTATCCCCGAAAACGGTATCGGCGAAGGCATGGCCCTCGCGGATCGCCACCGGCGTGAGGTTCACCCGGTTGGTGACGTCGCCGATGGCGTAGATGTTATCCACCGAGGTCTTTGAATAGGCATCGACCGCGATGCCGCCATTCGGCGCGAGCTTCACGCCCACGGCTTCAAGGCCGAGATTCTTGACGTTGGGTTGCCGGCCGGTCGCGAACATCACCTGATCGGCCATCATGGACTGGTTATTGGAGAGTTCCACGTCGTACCCGTGCTCGACCTTCTCCACCGCTGCGACGGTCTGCTTGGTGATGATGATGATGCCGCGTTTCTCCATTTCGCCGCGCAGATGCGCTCGCACATCGTCGTCAAAACCGCGCAGGATATTCTCGCCGCGATAGACCAGCGTCACCTGCGAACCGAGCCCCGCAAAAATCCCGGCGAACTCGACGGCAATGTAACCGCCGCCCTGGATCAGAATTCGCTTCGGCAACTGCGGAAGATGAAACGCCTCGTTCGAGGAAATAACATGCTCAAGTCCCGCGATCGCCGCGCCGTGATAGGGAGCCCCGCCAGTTGCGACCAAAATGGTTTTGGCGCGAACGCGCGCGCCAGTCTCCACGATGCGCACCGTATTCGCGTCTTCGATGACGGCGCGGCTTTTCACCAGCCCGACCTTGTGGCGCTCCAGCGTCGTCGTATAGGCCGCTTCCAGCCGGTTGATTTCGCGGTCCTTGTTGGCGATCAGCGTCGGCCAGTCGAACCTCGGCTCCGGCACGGTCCAGCCATAACCGGCGGCATCGGCGAATTCCTCGGCGAAACGCGAGGCATAGACCAGCAGCTTTTTCGGCACGCAGCCGCGAATGACGCAGGTGCCGCCCACGCGGTATTCCTCGGCGACCATCACGCGCGCGCTATGGCTGGCGGCGATGCGTCCCGCACGCACGCCACCGGAGCCCGCTCCGATGATAAAAAGATCGACGTCCTGATCGGGCATGAGCGATTTCCCGCCGGGGGAATGAGGCCTAGATGTTGTGGCCCTTCTTCTTCATCTCGGCCCGCATCTTGCCGATGACTTCTTCGGAGAACTTGTTCCGCCAGCTCTGCGCGAACTGCATGCTCTGCTCCAGAGCGCGCGGCTCCTGCTCGATCATCTTCTTACCGACCGCAGTCTTGTAAAACGCGAGCACTTCCTTCAGCTCGGCTTCGGAGAAATGCGTCGCGTAAAGACGGGCGACTTCGTTCGACAACTCGACCTGCCGCGGCTCCAGATCCTTACGCAACGCTGCCGCAGTCTCGTTGAGATCCTTGCCTAGCATCGGATTGGACTGCAGGAACAACGCCTTTGCCTGCTCGACAACCGAAGGAATGATCGCGCCGAACAGGTTCGACGCTCCCTTGATCGCGACGATTTCCTTGGCGGTCGCCAGCGCACCCGCCGTGGGCTGCTGGGCGGAGACCGGCGCGGCGAAGGCCATCAGCAGCGCGGCGGTCAGCGCGGCGCGTTTTGCGCCGTTGAATGCGTAGGTACCAATCATGTCATCACTCCATTGCCGATTTAAGAGGAAGGCCGTTCGACGACGCGCACGCCGCCGGGCCCCGCGAGAATAGCCACCTGAGCTAATCCAATGAACAGTCCGTGCTCGACCACACCCGGAATGGCGACCAGCCTTGCGGCCAGTGCCTTCGGATCGCCTATGCGCCCGAGCTTAGCGTCGAGAATCCAGTGACCGCCATCCGTGACGAAAGGATGGCCGTCCTTCGTTTGGCGCAATACTGCCGAACCGGGGGCCTTAACGGAAGCACAGGCCGCCTCGATGGCGCGTATCGTGGCGGCAAGCCCGAACGGGATCACCTCGATGGGGAGCGGGAAATGGCCGAGCGCCGGGACCCATTTAGTCTCGTCGGCGATCACCACCATGCGCTTCGACGCCGCGGCGACGATCTTCTCCCGCAACAGCGCGCCGCCGCCGCCTTTGATCAGGCTCAGGTCCGGGCCGATTTCGTCGGCGCCATCGACCGTTAAATCGAGCTCCGGCGTTTCATCCAGCGTTGTCAGCGGCACGCCGCAACGCGTGGCATCGGCTTTCGTGGCATCCGAAGTCGGCACCCCAACAACATTAAGGCCCGCACTCACGCACTCACCGAGAAGCTCGACGAAATGCCGCGCGGTCGAACCGGTGCCGAGACCCAGCCGCATGCCGGGCCGTACGTATTCGATGGCGCGAGCGGCGGCTGCGCGTTTTTGGGCGTCGGCGCTCATGACCATCGCTTCGTGATTCAACTGCAATCCAGCGAAAATGATGTGCCTATGTAGCCCCGATCAAAGCGCGAGGATAGCCGAAAATCCCTGCACGGCGCCCTTGCTTCAAACACAGCCCAGCGTTAGCGATCCGCTTATGATCGCTTCAAAAGATTCTCCGCTGGCAATTGTCTTCGATCTCGACGGGACGTTGGTCGATACCGCGCCCGATCTGATCGGCACCCTCAACGTCATCTTCGCGCGCGAGGGGCTCAAGCCGGCGGCTTACGAAAGCGCCCGCAACCTGATCGGCGGCGGCGCCAGGGCCATGATCCAACGCGGGCTCGACGCCGAAGGCCGGGCGGCGGCGCCTGCCGTGCTTGAACGGATGTTCGCCGACTTCATCGCGTATTATTCAGCGCACATCGCCGACCGCTCGCAGCCGTTTCCGGGGCTGGAGCGCGCGCTCGACGCGCTTGCCGCAAATGGCTGCATTCTTGCCGTCTGCACCAACAAGCTGGAGGGGCTCTCCAGGCAGCTTCTGGATGCGCTGAAACTCTCAAAACGCTTCGCCGCGATTTGCGGCCAGGATACATTCGGCGTGCAGAAACCCGATCCTGAAATTTTACGCCGCACCATTATCGCGGCGGGAGGGCGACTTGAGCGCGCGGTGATGGTGGGAGATTCGCTGACCGACGTTCGCACCGCGCGCGCGGCCGGCGTCCCCATCGTCGCGGTTACGTTCGGGTATACTGATCGTCCCGTTTCGGAGTTCGTGCCGGACCGCATCATCGAGCGTTTCGATGAACTGCCGGCGGCGATCGAGGGTCTCATTCCGCCAGCTTAATTCCATCTTGCCTTAATTTATCCCGGCGGCATTCGGCGCGGATATGAATCATCACGCGTGCGGAAAAGCGAATATTCGCAGCGTGTTTTGATATCCCTCAAAGCCTCCGCCGGCTCATCATGGTTAACGTGGTAAGGTTAACGGGGCTCTCCCCGTTGCGCGTACCTATAGCAGCCTCGTATTGTCTGGCGTTGGGTGGGGTGGCTTAAAAAGCCATCCGGATGGACGGGAATAATTATGTACCGAGTAGTTGTAATCGTGGCCAGCGGCCTCGTCCTCGCGGCGTGCAGTTCTACGGACCTGCCGTCGTGGATGAAAGTGGACATGGATGCGTTCAAGGCCTCGCCGCCCATGGACACCGTGCGTTTTGAATCCGAGCCGTCAGGCGCGGAAGCCAGAACCTCGACCGGACAAACATGCCGCACGCCCTGCGCGCTGGCAGTGCCCGCTTCCGGCAATATGTCGGTGACGTTCACGCTCAACGGCTACCGGCCGGAAACCGAAACGCTCGAACTCATCACCAACGACGGCACGCCGAATTTGCGTCCGAACCCCGTGCTGGTGGAATTGACCCCGGCACCGCCGCCGCCGAGAAAGCCGGCGCCGGCACCGCCGAAGAAGAAGCCCGCTCCCAAGCCCGCGCCACGCGCGGCTGCGCCTGCCGCCGATCCCGGCGCGGCAGCCCCGGGCGCAGCGCCCTGGCCCTCCCAGCCACGCTAATAGTTCCGGCCGCGCCGCGCGCGGCTTGAAAATCCAGCACCACGTCCGTCTCGCGGCTGCGTCACCGCATGCATAAGCATTGCTGGACGCTGTGGCGATTATCGTTCAGAATCCCCACTTACGAGCAACAAGAGCGGACGTCAGAAGCCGGCCCCCGCAGGGAAGCAAGATGGGTATCGACACCTCAACGATCGAACTCGATCGGAGCGGAAACCGGCCGCCACGCGCGCTGGTGGATCCGTTCGCGCGCGCCATCACTTATTTGCGCGTGTCGGTGACCGATCGCTGCGATTTCCGCTGCGTCTATTGCATGTCGGAGAACATGGCGTTCTTGCCGAAGGCCGAATTGCTCAGCCTGGAAGAACTCGACCGGCTGTGCAGCGCCTTCATCGCCAAGGGCGTGACCAAACTGCGCCTGACCGGCGGAGAACCGCTGGTCCGCCGCGGAATCATGACGCTGGTGTCGTCGCTCTCGCGCCATCTTGGCACCGGCGCGCTAAAGGAATTGACGCTCACCACCAATGCCAGCCAGTTGTCGAAATACGCGTCCGAACTGAAATCCTACGGCGTCGAGCGTATCAATGTTTCGCTCGACACGCTCGATCCCGACAAATTCCGCGCCATCACGCGCTGGGGCGATCTCGGCAAGGTGCTAGCCGGCATCGATGCGGCGCAGGCCGCCGGCCTGAACGTGAAGATCAACGCGGTCGCGCTCAAGGGCGTCAACGAAGACGAGACCCCGCAGCTGATCGAATGGGCGCACGGCCGCGGCATGGATCTCACGCTGATCGAGGTGATGCCGCTCGGCGACGTCGGCGAAGGCCGGCTGGAGCAATATCTGCCGCTCTCGATGGTGCGCGCGAAACTCTCTGAGCGCTTTACGCTCGACGAGATCGACTACCGCACCGGCGGCCCTGCCCGTTACTTCAAGGTCAAGGAAACCGGCGGGCGGCTCGGCTTCATTACGCCATTGACGCACAATTTCTGCGAAACCTGCAATCGCGTTCGCATCACCTGCACCGGCACCCTTTACATGTGCCTCGGTCATGAAGACGCCGCCGACTTGCGCAGCCCGCTGCGCGCTTCGGAAGCCAACGATCTGCTTTACGCCGCGATCGACGAAGCGATCACGCGCAAGCCGAAGGGCCATGATTTCGTGATCGACCGGCGGCACAAGCGCCCCGCGCTCAACCGCCACATGAGCGTGACCGGCGGCTGATCAGGCCGCGACCGCGATCAGGTCGCGCAATTCCTCGGGCCGCAATTTCGACGGCGCGAAGGAGATACCGAAGCTGTCGCCGGTGTCGCGCACGACCTGCCCCGTGACGCCGCGCAATCCCCGGAACGACAATTCCACCGCGCCGCCGACATCCATGCCGGGAGCGCGCTCGATCCGCGCGCCGCCTTCGCTGACGTCGAAGACCTTGACCTCGGCGCGCTGCCCGCCGAATTCGGCGACCGCCATCAGGGCGACATCGTAGCGCGGATGCTCGCGCAGATCGGCCTTCACCGCCTTGCGGACAAGCTCGGGAATAGCCTGGCGCATGGTGTCGGAAATGGTTTGCATGTCGGCGGCGACGCTTGCGACGTCGTTCGCGCTCTTGGCGGAGCGCGCGACCATGTCCGCGATATCGGCCATGCGGCCGGCGACATCGGAAACGGCAAGACTGCTCTCGCGCGCGTTGACCGAGAAGCTTTCGGTGGCGGCGCGCTGTTGCTCGACAGCGGCGGACACCGATCCGGTGACGCCCGAGAGCTTGTCGACCGCCTCGGCCACTTCGACAAGGGACGCAACGACCTGCCGGGTCGCCGACTGAATCTCCGCCACCTTGGCGCCGATCTGCTCGGTCGATTTCCCGGTCTGTGTCGCCAGCATCTTTACTTCGGAAGCCACCACGCTAAATCCGCGCCCGGATTCACCTGCGCGCGCGGCCTCGATGGTCGCGTTGAGCGCCAGAAGATTTGTCTGCTGCGCAATCGCGTTGATCACACTGACGAACTCGCCGATGTCGTCGGCGGCTTTCGCCAGCGCGGCGATGGTGCCGCGCGAATTGTTGGCGCGCGCGACCGCATCGCGGCCGATGTCGGAGCCGCGCGCCACCTCGCCGGCGATGATGGCAATCGACTCGATTACCTGATCCGACAATTTCGCCGCCGCCTCGTTGACGGCGATGGTCCCTTCGGCGGCAATCGCCGTCTCCTCGAATGCCGTGCGCACGATTTCGAGCGACACCCGCATGTCCTCTGCTTTGGCTTGAAGCGTCAGGGCGCCTTCGACGATGGGCTGCAAGCCGACATCGGTCGCCGCCTCCACCTCGTTCGCCATGTCCGACAAATTGAGACGGCGAGAGGCCTGCCAGGTGCGGTCGAGATCGTCGTGCACGAGTTCGCGCCGCTGGCGCTCACGCATGAGGTCGGCGAGGCGCGCGGCAGCGGAGGCAACGCGGGTCATTTCGCAACGGTCGAGATAGACCGCCTGCGGCGCGGAATTGAGTTCGGCATAGGCAAGCGCGTCGATGGTTTCGGCCGCTTCGGTAATCGGCTCGCTGATCGTGCGCGCAATGGTCCTGAGCACCAAGGCGACAAGGCCGATCATGGCAAGATCGGCTAAAACCGAAACGAAGCTCACCACCGTATCGTCGTCCAGCGCCGCAATGGCGGCGTTGATAGGCGTGAGCGCCAGATAGGCAAAGAACGGCAGCAGCGCGGCGACGATGAGCCGCTCGACGATGGTCAGACGCTGCATGGCACTTGAACCTCGCCCCGTGCGGAGTCTCGAGTTACGGCCGCGCGCTGCCGGTACGTGCCGGCAGCCTGTTTTTGTACCGCGTACGTGGTTAACCGTGAGTTTAGAGTCCGTTTACCATCGGTTTCAGGCGTCGCTTCAACAAGGGTGGGCCGGGGGTTCCACTATCGTCGAATGAGCCCGCGGAGGCCCGATTCCACGCAACTTATCCATTGACGCCCTATGGAGGCATCGGATTAAGGTGGCAAGCTTGGTTTCGGCCAAGCCCGGGGGCGTAAAACAAAAATAAAACGCCGGCCGACGGTACCGGCCGAGCGCGGCAGGAGGGGAAATGCAATTGCGTGCTCTTGACGCAGGCCTCAAGGCATTGCTGCCGGTGACGCGCGTCGTCGATGCCTACACCACCTGGATGGGCAAGCGTCTGGCGTGGCTGATCCTTG
The DNA here is from genome assembly GCA_945907045.1 of Rhizobium sp. Q54. GTDB lineage: Bacteria > Pseudomonadota > Alphaproteobacteria > Rhizobiales > Xanthobacteraceae > Pseudolabrys. The sequence continues at coordinate 38,337 of CAMDSH010000008.1, forward strand.
CCGCCGTTGTGGTGTCGGCTGCTAACGCCAGCGTGCGCAAGATCTTCGACACCTCATCGAATTCGTGGCTCGAGCTGCAATGGGTGCTGTTCAGCATCGTGTTCTTGCTGTGCTCGCCCTGGACCCTGCTCGCCAACGAACACATCCGCATCGACATCGTGAACAACATGTTCCCGAAGCGCGTGCGCGACAGCATCGACGTCATCGGCCACGCGTTTTTCCTGCTGCCGTTGTGCGTCATCATGCTCATCACCGGCATTCCGTTTTTCCTCAAGTCGATCCTGTTGAACGAACAGTCGGGCAATGCCGGCGGCCTGCCGCAATGGCCGGCCAAGTCGCTGGTCATGATCGGCTTTGCGATGCTGCTCGTTCAAGGTCTGTCGGAACTGGTCAAACGCATCGCGGTGATGCGCGACCTCATTCCGGATCCGTACGCGGCCCAAGCGCACCCCCTCGAAGCCGAGGTGGAGCATATCGTCGAAGCAATCGAGAAGCGCTGAGCACCCGCAGCGGTCCCCGGAGTTTTCAATGGCAGCAATTCTTATTGAATACATGGCGCCAATCATGTTCGGCGCATTGGTGTTGTTCCTGTTGCTCGGTTATCCGGCGGCATTCTCGCTCGGCGCGGTCGGGCTTATTTTCGCGCTAATCGGAATTGAACTCGGTCTTTTCGTGCCCGACTTCCTGCAGGCCTTGCCTGAGCGCGTTTATGGCGTGATGAACAACGATACGCTGCTGGCGATTCCGTTCTTCACCTTCATGGGGCTGGTGCTCGAACGATCCGGCATGGCGGAAGACCTGCTCGACACGATTGGGCAATTGTTCGGCACCGTGCGCGGCGGACTCGCCTACGCGGTGATTTTTGTCGGCGCGCTGCTGGCGGCGACCACCGGCGTCGTCGCGGCCTCCGTCATTTCGATGGGCCTGATCTCACTGCCCATCATGCTGCGCTACGGTTACGACCGGCGCGTGGCGTCGGGCGTCATCGCCGCGTCCGGCACGCTGGCGCAGATCATCCCGCCTTCGCTGGTGTTGATCGTGATGGCCGACCAGCTCGGCCGCTCAGTCGGCGACATGTACGAAGGCGCGTTCATTCCCGGCATCGTGCTCGCCGGACTCTATGCGGGTTATATTTTTCTGGTCACGATTTTTTATCCGAAGGCGACGCCCGGACTGCCGCTGGAAGCCGTCGGCTTTCGCGAAGCCGACAACAGCCGCGGCCTGACGTCGCTTGCCGTCCTGGCCGTCGCGAGCGGCTTGTTTGGCTGGATGGTCATGCGGACTTCAAAGACCCACGGCGCCGATTTCGTCGTTCTCAGCATGTTCTTCTCGATCCTGTTCGCATTCGCCGTGGCGGTCGTAAACTGGCTTACCAGCCGCTTCATCGGCTTCCGCTTCCTGTCGCACATCGCGCAGCAGACCACCTTCGTGATGGTGCCGCCGCTGTTCCTGATCTTTCTGGTGCTCGGCACGATCTTCATCGGCGTCGCCACGCCGACCGAAGGCGGCGCGATGGGCGCCTGCGGCGCGCTGATCCTCGGCGCCATCAAGCGGCGGCTGACCTGGGATCTGGTGCGCCAGGCCATCGAATCCACGGCCAAACTGTCGGCCTTCGTTGTCTTCATCCTGATCGGCGCACGCGTGTTCTCGCTAACTTTCTACGGCGTGAGCGGCCACATCTGGGTCGAACACCTGTTGACCTCGCTGCCGGGCGGGCAAACGGGCTTCCTGATCTTCGTGAACGCCTTCGTGTTCGTGCTGGCGTTCTTCCTCGACTTCTTCGAACTCGCCTTCATCATCATTCCGCTGCTCGGCCCGGCAGCCGAGAAGCTCGGCATCGACCTGATCTGGTTCGGCGTCATCCTCGGCGTCAATATGCAGACCTCGTTCATGCATCCGCCATTCGGTTTCGCGCTGTTTTACTTGCGCTCGGTCGCGCCGAAAGAATCCTATATCGACCGCATCACCGGAAAGCGGATGGATCCGGTCACGACCGGACAAATCTATTGGGGCGCGGTGCCGTTCGTGGTGATCCAGGTGATCATGGTCATGCTGGTCATCATGTTTCCGGCGATGGTCATGCATTACAAAGGCGCCGCATCGACAGTCGATCCCGACACGATCAGGATCGAAATGCCGCAGGTCGATATCCCGCAAATCGAATTCAAATAGCGGCAAAAAAGGGCCCCGGAGCTTTCGCGCCGGGGCCTTCTGCGTCTCGTGTGGGATCGATCAGCCGCGCATCGCGCGGATCATGAACTGATCGTAGGTGTTTTCAGCAACCTGCCACCACTGATAGGCGTTCTTCGTAAAGGCCATCATCGAGTCATTGACCTTCTTGAAGCTCGCGTTGTCCTTGGCGACTTCGGCGTGCAGTTCCATCGTCGCCTTGTACGACGCATCCATGATCGCGGGCGAGAACACATGCAGCTTGGCGCCGGCGGCGAGAAGCCGGCGGAGAGCCTGCGGGTTGAGATGATCATACTTGGCCATGCACCAGGTATTGGCATAGGCGCCAGCCTGTTCGAGAATCGCCTGATAATGTTTCGGCAAGGCGTTCCACTTGTCGAGGTTGACGAAGGCCAGCAGCATCGAGCCGCCTTCCCACCAGCCGGGTGCGTAGTAATGCGGCGCGACCTTGTAGAAGCCGAGCTTCTCGTCATCGTAAGGACCGACCCATTCGGCGGCGTCGATGGTGCCCTTTTCGAGCGCCGGATAGATGTCGCCGGCTGCGATCTGCTGCGGAACGCCTCCAAGCTTCTGGAGAATGCGGCCCGCCCAGCCGCCGATGCGCATCTTGACGCCGTTGAGATCGGCGACCGTGTTGATCTCCTTGCGGAACCAGCCGCCCATCTGACAGCCGGTATTGCCGGCCAGGATGGCCCTCGAGTTGTACTTCTTGAAGAACTCGTTGAGCACCTCCGCGCCGCCGCCTTGCGTCCACCAGGCCTGGTTCAGGCGCGCATTCGGTCCGAAAGGCACCGACGTGCCGAAGCCGAATGTCGGGTCCTTGCCGAAATAGTAGTACGAAGCCGTGTGGCCGCATTCGACGGTGCCGTTTTGCACCGCGTCCACGACCTGAAGGCCGGGGACGATTTCGCCCGCGGCAAAGACCTGGATCTGGAACTTGTTGTCGGTTGCCTCGGCAACCTGCTTGGCCATCACTTCGGCCGCGCCGTACAGCGTGTCGAGCGACTTCGGCCAGCTGCAGGTCATTCGCCATTTAACTTCGGGGCTGCTTTGCGCGATGGCCGGAGCGGCAACCGCCGAGGCGGCAAGCCCGGCGCTAGCCACTTTTAAAAATTGACGGCGCTTCATTCTGTATCCTCCCTCGTAGTTTTTAAGTTGGACACTCGCCGCTCCCCTCCTAGGGGTGCGTGTGCCGCGGGCATCCCTGCGACGGAATGCACCGGCTGAGGAGCAGTTTGCACCTCTTTGTCCGGCCTGAAAAGCAGGGATTACGGTGGTGCCGCCGCCCATTGCGGCCATCGCCGGAGCCGCCAGGAGCCGGCCCCGGCAGGTATTCTGCAGCAGAATTAGCCACGAGCGCGCGTGCGGATCATGAAGGTGTCGTAGGTGTATTCCGCCACCTGCCACCACAGGTATTCGTCATTGCGGAACGCGGTAATCGAGTCCCACACCTTCTTGTAGTCGGCGTTGGCCGCCGAGGTTTCCGCGTTCACTTCGTTCGCGGCCTTCAGGCAGGCTTCCAGGATCGCCGGCGAGAACGGACGCAGTTGCGTGCCGGCCGCAACCAGACGCTTCAACGCAGCCGGGTTGCGGGCATCGTACCTCGCCTGCTCGTCGACGTTGGCGTAACCGGCCGCCGAACGCACGATCGCCTGATAGCTCTTCGGCAGCTCGTTCCATTTCGCCTGGTTGATCAGAAGGTGGTTGGCCGTGCCGCCTTCCCACCAGCCGGGGTAATAGTAGTACTTCGCGACCTTATAGAAGCCGAGCTTTTCGTCATCGTACGGGCCGACCCATTCGGCAGCGTCGATGGTGCCCTTCTCCAGCGCGGGATAGATATCGCCGCCCGCGATCTGTTGCGGAACGACGCCGAGTTTCTGCAGCGTCTTGCCGGCCCAGCCGCCAATGCGCATCTTCAGGCCCTTGAGATCGCCCGGTTCCTTGATCTCCTTGCTGAACCAGCCGCCCATCTGGCATCCGGTGTTGCCCATCAACAAGCAGACAGAATTGTACTTCTTGCCGAAGTCGTCAATCAGCTTCTGACCGTCGCCTTCGTGATACCAGGCGTTTTGCATGCGGGCGTTCAGGCCGAACGGAACGGCGCAGAACAGCGCCCAGGTCGGATCCTTGCCGATGTAGTAATACGTCGCGGTATGACCGCATTCGACGGTGCCGTTTTGCACGGCATCGAGCACCTGCAGACCGGGGACGATTTCGCCGGCGGCGAAGGTCTGAATCTGGAATTTTCCGTCGGTGGCTTCGGAAACATGCTTGGCGAAGGTGTCGCAAGCGCCGAACAGAGTATCGAGCGATTTCGGCCAGCTCGCCGTCAATCGCCACTTGATCGTTGGGCTCGATTGCGCGATCGCAGGCTTGGCGATGGTTGCAGCGGCAGCGCCGGCGCCAAGTGCGGTCAGAAATTGACGGCGTTTCATCGCGTCCTCCCTGAAGGTCACAAAACACAAAGCGGCCTAGGGCAAGCATCTTGTTTTTAAGATAATTATTGGTGTGCCCGCCTCTCCCGCTTGCGGCCAGAATGAAACGCGCCCCGCAGGGGTGCAAGGGATTAAATGATTAAATTCATGTCACGTTCGGCCACGGGGACGGCCCACCAGCGGCATCGCACGGGATATTGGGACAGCGTTACGCCTCGATGACGATCTTGGGCGCGGAGCGGCCGCTGGAAGCGCCGCCCTTGATCTGCTCCAGAACCTTGGCGGCGATATCGCGGTAGATTTTCGCATGCGCTCCGTCCGGTTCGGTCGCGACGACAGGCAACCCGGCGTCCGACTTCTCGCGGATATCCATGTGCAACGGGATTTCGCCAAGGAACGGCACGCCGAGGCGCGTTGCTTCCGTGCGCGCGCCGCCGTGACCGAAAATATCGGTTCGCGAGCCGCAGCTCGGGCACAGAAAGTAGCTCATGTTCTCAACGACGCCGAGCACCGGCACATTGACGCGCTTGAACATCGCAACGCCGCGCCGTGCATCGATCAGCGCCAGATCCTGCGGCGTCGAGACGATGACGGCGCCCTTGAGCGGCACCTGCTGCGCGATGGTGAGCTGCGCGTCGCCGGTTCCGGGCGGCATATCGACCACCATGACGTCGAGCTTGCCCCACTCCACCTCTCGCAGCATTTGCGTGAGCGCGGACATCACCATCGGCCCGCGCCAGATCATCGGCGTTTCTTCCTCGATCAGGAATCCGATCGACATGACTTTGAGCCCGTAACCTTCCATCGGCTTGAGCCGCGTGCCGCCGAGCGTCTCGGGGCGGCCCTTGATGGCGAGCAGCTTGGGCAGCGAGGGACCGTAGATGTCGGCATCGAGCACGCCGACTTTCAGTCCGAGATCGCGCAAACCCAGCGCGAGATTGACCGCGGTGGTGGATTTGCCGACGCCGCCTTTGCCGGATGCGACCGCGATGATCGCATCGACGCCGGGAACGCCGGGCTGCACCTTGTCGGCGGGATGCGCGTGAGCTTGTCCGGTACCGTGCGCATGCGGGCGCGCTGCATGCGCGGGCGGCGGAGGTTTTGCACCACCCTGCCCTGCGGATCGCTCGGCGGTGAGCGCGATCATCGCCGAGACGACTCCCGGGGTCGCGCGCACGGCATCTTCCGCCTGCTTGCGCACCGGCTCCCAGTTTTTCACCACCGCGGCATCGACGCTGATGGAGAAAAACACCTTGCCGTCGGTGACGATGATGTCGGAGAGCGCGCCGGTGTTGGGCAGCGGCGTCCCATCGGGGCCCGGCACTTTTGCCAGACTTGCCAGCACTTGTTCCTTGGTCGCCGCCATATCGCTTGTCCCTGCCTGTCGCGGCCGCCACCATAGGCCGCGCGCGGACGCGGTCAATGTGGCGTGCGATCAGAGTGGTTGACGCGGGCGCGCCGCCGTCGCAATGAGCTAGAGATAAGCACCGGCTTTAGCCGGCAACACCCGCGGGGAGGATAAAATGGCGAAGGTCGCGTTTCTTGGGTTAGGCGTCATGGGCTACCCCATGGCCGGGCATCTCAAGAACAAGGGTGGTCACGAGATCACGGTTTACAACCGCTCGGGCGCGAAGGCCGACAAGTGGGTGGCCCAGCACGGCGGCAAAAGCGCCAAGACGCCGAAGGAAGCAGCCGCTGGCAACGATTTCGTCATGGCTTGCGTTGGCAACGACAACGACCTGCGCGAGGTGATGCTGGGCGCCAACGGCGCGTTCGAAGGCATGAAAAAAGGCGCGGTGCTGGTCGACCACACAACGGCTTCAGCCGAGATCGCGCGCGAGCTTTACGCCGCCGCCAAAAAGAGCGGCTTCGAGTTCGTCGATGCGCCGGTGTCCGGCGGCCAGGCCGGCGCCGAGAATGGCGCGCTCACCGTGATGTGCGGCGGCGACGCCGAACCGTTCGCCCGCGCCGAGAAGGTGATCGCTGCTTACGCGAAAGCCTGCAACCTGATGGGCGCGCCCGGCTCCGGCCAGCTCGCCAAGATGGTCAACCAGATTTGCATCGCGGGACTGGTGCAGGGCCTCGCCGAAGGTTTGCACTTCGCGCTCAAAGCAGGACTCGATGTCGAGAAGCTGATCGCCACAATCTCCAAGGGCGCGGCGCAATCGTGGCAAATGGAAAACCGCTACAAGACGATGGCGGCGGGAAAATTCGATTTCGGCTTCGCGGTCGACTGGATGCGCAAGGACTTGTCGATTTGTCTTGGCGAAGCGCGCAAGAATGGCGCGCATCTTCCCGTCACCGCGCTGGTCGATCAGTTTTATTCGGAAGTGCAGAAGATGGGCGGCAAGCGCTGGGATACGTCCAGCCTTATCGCGCGGCTGGAAAAATAACCGCTCAGTTCGCGCAATACTTCCGGCCTTCGATAATCACGACGCGGCATTTTCTGGCCGGCACAGGTTTCCCCTGCGCCGGTCTTTCCGCGCGTTGAGGCGGCCGTTGCACGTTTTCCCATGGCGGCGGAGGCAACGCCGGCAAGGGCGGCAGCGGCGGGGCGAGTGTATCCCGTTGCTCCGGCGGCGGGCCGCGCATCGCGCGCCGGGGCGGAGGACGCTTGCGTTCGGAACGCGGCGGCGGTGAATCGCCCACGTCCGAACCGGGCGGCATCCGCAGGCTTTGCGGATTGTCCTGCACCGGAGCAACGGCAGGCACGGCAGCGGGCGGAGCGGCGGGCGGAGCATCGACGGCCGGCGCGGCAACAGGCTCAGCCGCGGGCGCCGATGCGCGCAGCGGCGGAATCGCCACCGGCATAGGCAGCGCGCGCCCCGCTTTGCGCGCCGTGTTCGGCGGCGGCAGCGCAGCAAAAAACGGCGGCGGCGGGCCGATCAGCAGCGATGGCGGCTGCGGCCCACCTTCGACGACGTCGTAATAATCGTCCGGTTCGGCGGCGAGCGGCGGCGGCACGTCGTAAAATTCCATCATAGAAAAATCCGACGGCGGATCGTTCGCTGCCGAAATCCGCTTCAGCCGCCGCCCGGCATCTGCAACGTAAACGCCGAGTGGATAGCGCTTCAAATACGTCCAGTAGGAATCCGCCGAGTTGAACTGCACCGCGCGCATCCACGCCAAAGCTTCACGCCGCGCGCGGACTGTCGCCCAGACGCGCCGCGTAAAGGCATGCCGCGGAAATGCCGTGACGAAACTCACATAGCCATCAAGCGTATCGAGTTCGACGGCAAGCGCGTAAGCTTCATCCGGATTCATGTCGCGCATCGGCCGCGCGGCGCGCAAGGAACGTACCGCAGGCGTCGCGGGATCACCTGTTATTTGCGGGTTGAGAACGATCGGGTCAGGCAATGTCGATGTCTGCCACGGCGTCTGCCGCGCACCGGTGAGCATATGCGTGCGGGCGCGCACACGCGTGAACAGAGAATCGAGATCGAGCCCGGGCGTGCGCAGCATTTCGGCGAGCGCCACCGCGTACGCGCCGTAAGACTCGGCGCGATCCTCCGCCAGCATTCCCGGCGCCGCGGCGAACGCGACCAGCATGCCGGGCAGCGCGCTCACCGCCGCCAGCGGCTTACTCTTGAGCGCGAAAGGAAGCCGCCGCGCGGCATCGACTACGATGACCTTCGCGCGCGCAGGTGTCGCGGCAAACGGGCGCATCCAGTCTGACAGCCGCTGGGTGTCTTTCAGGATGTCGCTTTCGCGCTCGAGCTTGGCTTCGGCCGACACCAGAAAATCGTCGCCGTCATATTGCAGCCCGTAGCCGGAAAAATAAATCAAAGCGGTCGCGCCCGGTCCAGCCGTCTGCACCTTGGCTAGAAATTCGCGAAACAGCCGCAGCATGTCGAGCTGCGAGAGATCAGCGCCCTCGACAATCTCAAAGCCGATGCTGCGCAACGCCTCCGCCACCAGCCCGGCATCGTTAAGCGCAGTGCGCAGCGGCGCCTTGCTGTAATTGGCGTTGCCGATCACCAGCGCGATGCGCGGCGGGCCGGACTGCGCGCTGCCGGTGCGCGTGAAAACGCCAACGGACAAAACCGCGGCGAGCAAAATATAGATCAGCCGCTTCCACATGGACTTTGACCGGGGCCTCCACATGGATTTGATCCCGCGCGCGGCTGGCTTACGCCGCGGCACTCGGCCGCGCCGATACCTCGGCATACCAGCGCCGCACGTTGGCAAGATTATCCGGCACGGCCATCTTCGCCGGCTTCATGAAATCCACCGAGACGAGCCCGGTGATGTCAGCAACGGTGAAATGATCGCCCGCGACGAACTTGCGGCCCTTCAACTCGCCGTCGAGAAAGGTGAGAAACTCCAGCACGCGCGGCTTGTTGGCCTCGGCCCAGGCCGGCACCTGCGGCACTTCCATCTCCTTCATGGCGGGATGCGAATTGCGAAAGACGTGGGAGACAAGGCTGAGCAGATTCATTTCCATGCGCCGCTGCCACATTTCCACCAGCGCTGTGTCCTTTGCGCCACGGCCGAACAGCGGCGGCTCGGGGTTGAGCATCTCAAAATAGCGGCAGATCGCGATCGACTCGGTCAAAATCGTGCCGTCGTCGAGCACAAGCGCGGGCACGCGCTGCATCGGATTGATGGCGGTGTATTCCGGCGATTTCTGCTTCAGGCCGCCAAGATCGACCGGCTCGATAGGCACGGAGATGCCCTTCTCGGCCAAAAACACCCGCACCCGCCGTGGATTGGGCGCCTTGCCGCCGTCGTAAAGTTTCATGCGCGCTGCTCCAGCTTAGCCAGCCTCTTGCAGAGTCTTCTGCCGCCGATCATAGCCGCTTCCCGGGAAGCAAGAAGTCGTTAACCACTGGTTTTAGTGCTGCCTTAAGCTTGGTCTTAAGGATTTTGAGCGAGGTTCGAGCCAAGTTTCGAGCCGAGTTACGTGCGTAAAAGCCCCCTTACATGACCCTTCCAAACGAACAGCCCGACCTCGCTTTACCGCCGGAAAGTTCGCCGGTGAACCGTCGGCTGGCGAACCAGAGCGTGCGCGAAGCGCGCGACCGCCTTACCTCGACCACCGGCACGCGCCCGGCTTTCGATTACGAGTTGCTGCGGCAATACGCGCAGAACCGGCTCTCCGCTTCGCTTGTCATTCTGCTGCTCGTCGCCACCATCGGCTTTCTTTCCAGCTTGTGGACGGGCGCGGTGGCCGCCGGGTCGTGGACCGCCGCGGTGCTGGTGATCCACGCCGTCATCATCACCAAATGCCGCCAGTTCCTCACCAACACGCCGCCCAGCAACACGATCCGCGCCTGGCGGCTGCGCTTCATCATGCTCGATCTGTTCTACGGGCTGGCGTGGATGTTCATTCTCATCCACCCCGTCGGCGTAGACGAAAGCTCCAACACCTTCATGCTGTTCGTCATGCTGCTGGTGGTGGCGGTGTCGAGCATGCTGGCGTCGAGCCTCCCCATCGCCGTCTATGCCGCGACATTCCCGGTCACCGCCGCGGTGGCGCTCGATTTCGCGCTGCAAGGAACGCTGCGCAATTACATCCTCGCCATCATGGCAATCACCGCGCAAGGTTATTTCGCGCTACTCGCCTACCGGCTCTATTCCACCACGCTGGCAACGCTGGAAGCGCGCGCGGAGAAGGATGCGCTGATCGGCGAACTCGAACAGGCGAAGGCCATTTCGGACGAGGCGCGCCGCCGCGCGGAAGCCGCCAACATCGCCAAGTCGCGCTTCCTTGCACAAATGAGCCACGAGCTTCGCACGCCGCTCAACGCCATCCTCGGATTTTCCGAAGTAATGAAGACCGAAATTTTCGGCGAGCATAGCGTGCCTGCCTACAAGGAGTATTCCGGCGACATTCACAGCTCCGGCGTGCATCTGCTCGGGCTAATTAACGAAATTCTCGATCTCTCCCGCATCGAGGCGGGGCGCTATGAACTGAATGAAGAGTCGATCTCGATGGTCGCCGTGGTGGAAGATTGCCACCATCTGCTGAAATTGCGCGCGACCAATCGCGGCATCACCATCCACGATGTGTTCGAGACCGAACTGCCGCGGCTTTGGGCGGACGAGCGCGCGGTGCGGCAGATTTGCCTCAACCTCTTGTCCAACGCCATCAAGTTCACGCCGCAAGGCGGCGAGATCTGGCTCAAAGTCGGCTGGACCGCGTCCGGCGGCCAATACATGAGCGTTAAGGACACCGGCACCGGCATTCCGGAAGAAGAAATTCCGGTTGTGCTCGCCTCTTTCGGGCAAGGGTCGAACTCGATCAAGTCGGCCGAACAGGGCGCCGGCCTTGGCCTCCCCATCGCCAAGAACCTCGTCGATCTGCACGGCGGCACGTTCACGCTCAAATCCAAGCTGCGCATCGGCACCGAAGTGATCGTGACCTTCCCGCCCGAGCGGGTGGTCGCCGCCATGGCCCCGCTGGAGGATCGTGCCCCGCCGACCGCGCCGCAAACCGACGGGCCTGTGCTGACGGCGGAAGAAAAGAAAAAGCTGCGCAAACGGCCTTTATTCCTGGTCGGGACGTAACCGCCGGATAAACCCGCGCGCAATTGCGCGATTGCATTGCGCTCCCCGGCCCTTATGTTCGCGCCAGAATCTGGACGCGCCTTGAATCGCCCGAGAGACCGCATGCCCGCCGTTGAAAGCCCCTGCGTCAAAGTCTGCACGCTCGATGCCCGCTCCGGGCTGTGCCTCGGCTGCGGCCGCCGGGTTGCCGAAATCGAGCGCTGGGCGCGCATGAGCGCGGACGAGCGCGCTAGCGTGATGGCGGAACTGCCGGGGCGGCTGGCCGCCGCGGGCAACCTTGCCGCCGTGACAGGATGACGCCGTGAGCAAACGCCTTCTCTGGACCATGCTGCTGGGCGTCGGGCTTTCGCTCGCGGTGCTGATCGCGAGCAGCCACCGCGCCACGGTCGCCGATCTGCTGCGTTACGATTTTGCGTCGCTGCTGGTGAAGATCGCGCTGCTGGTGTTCATCGGCGGCCTCGTGCTGACGCTGCTGTTCCGCGAACCGCTCTCGCGCGCGCTGGAAGCGGCTTTCTTCTGGGTCGTGGTCGCGCTGCTCCTTGTCGTGGGGTACACTTACCGCTTCGAGTTGCGCGATGTCTCCGACCGCGTGCTGGCGGAACTGATGCCCGGACGCGCCGCGACGCGCGGCAACACCGTCGAGATCGTGAAAAGCCGCGCCGGCGATTTTTCCGTCGCCGCTCACATCAACGGCGCGCGCGTCCCCATGGTGCTCGACACCGGCGCCAGCGCCGTGGTGCTCACGCAGGAAGCCGCAAGAGCCATCGGCCTGCCCGTTGGATTTCTCACCTACAGCGTCAACGTCGAGACTGCCAACGGGCGCACCCAGGCCGCGCCGGTAACGCTGGAGAAGCTGACGATCGGCGGCATCAACGAGCGCGCGGTGCAGGCGCTGATCGCGCAGCCGGGGCAACTGAAGGTGAGCCTGCTCGGCATGAGCTTTCTCAGCCGTCTGGAAAGCTGGGAAGTGCGCGGCGACAAGTTGCTGATGCGCAGCTATCCGTAAACGGCGCTACATCAAGCTTGCGCTACAGAAGGCTTGCGACAAAGCGCAGCGACACCAGCATCAGGAAAATGCCGAAGGCGATTTCAAGTTTCCGCCGCGGCAGCCAGTGCGCGAGGCGCACGCCGTAGGACGCCGTGTAGCTCGACACCGGCGCCATCACAGCAAATCCGATCAGCGAGACAAAACCGATGGAGAGCGGCGGCATCAGCGCCTGATATTTCCATCCCGCCAGCATGTAGCCGATGGTGCCGGCAATCGTGATCGGCACGCCAACGCCGGCGGAGGTCGCGACCGCGTTATGGATGGGCTTGCCGTAGAGCGTGAGCACAACGTTCGATACTGAACCGCCGCTCACGCCAACCAGCGACGATATGAGCCCGGTGATGAAGCCGTAAACGGTCATCGCCACACGGCCGGGCAATTCGGTGCCGAGGTTCCAGGAATCGCGCGCGAACAGCATTTTGATGCCGATGGAGAACGTGAAGATCACGAAGGTGATCTTGAACACGGCCGCCGGCGCGAAGGCGGCCGCCACCGCGCCGACCGCGACGCCGATGACGGCGGGCAGCGCCCACTGCCGCACGATCTGCGGGATGACGGCGCCCTTCGCGCGATGCACGAGATAAGAACGCACCGTCGTCGGCACGATGATCGCCAATGAAGTGCCGATGCACAACTGCATGCGAACTTCTTCCGGCACGCCGAGCGCGCGGAATATTTCATACAGCACCGGCACGATGATGCCGCCGCCGCCGATGCCGAACAGACCGGCGAGAATGCCGGTGACGACGCCGCCTGCGACGATCGCCATGGCAAGCCAGAGAATATCGGTGAGCGGAACGCCCAGCACGTGCTGCTCCGGGGAATAAGGCGGCGAGAAAACTTACGCTGCGGCGATGTGCGCCAATTCCGTGCTGCTGTCCAGCGCTTGGCTGTCATGCACTTGCGCCAGTGCATCGATCAGCACGCGCGCATCCGCGCCGGGTTTCACCGCCTCGGTCGCCAGATGCCGCCGGAACGCGCGCGCGCCCGGCACCGCGCGGAACAGGCCGAGCAAATGACGCGTGATGCCGTGCAGCCGCACACCGTTTGATAGTTCGCGCTCGATATAGGGAACCAGCGCAAGCGCGGCTTCCTTGGCGGAGGCGAACGGCGCAGGCTCGCCGAACAGCACAGGATCGACGGTGAGCAGACGCCACGGCTCCTGATAGGCGGCGCGGCCCATCATCGCGCCATCGACATGCACGAGGTGGTTCTGTGCCTGTTCGAGAGTTGCAACGCCGCCGTTGAGCACGATCTCGAAACGCGGATGCGCGGCTTTCAAACGATAGACGCGATCGTAATCGAGCGGCGGCACGTCGCGGTTCTCGCGCGGCGACAAACCGGCAAGCAAAGCTTTGCGCGCATGCACGATGAGTGTGTCGGCGCCCGCGGCCTGCACCGCCTGCGCCATCGTTGCGAGCGAGACTTCGGTGTCCTGATCGTCGATGCCGAGGCGGCATTTCACCGTCACCGGCAAAGCCACCGCCCGCTTCATCGCCGCAACACATTCCGCCACCAGCTGCGGCTCAGCCATCAGACAGGCGCCAAAGCGGCCCTCCTGCACGCGGTCGGACGGGCAGCCGACATTCAGATTGATCTCTTTGTAACCGAAACCTTCCGCGATGCGCGCGCACTCGGCCAGCGCGCGCGGATCGGAGCCGCCAAGCTGCAACGCCACCGGCTGCTCGAAGGCATCGAAGCCGAGCAGCCTTTGCCGCTCGCCATTGAGCACCGCGCCGGTAGTGAGCATTTCGGTATAGAGCAGCGCACGGCGCGTGAGCAGGCGATGGAAGAACCGGCAATGCCGGTCGGTCCATTCCATCATCGGTGCCACGCTAAAACGCCGCGACAGCGGGGCTGGCTTATGCGCGCTTTTGGTCATATCTCTCAAATGGCGCAGAACTCATCCGGTGACAAGTATTTCTAATGCAGGACGTTAAGGAACAGGTCGCGCTGACCTCGATTTTCGCTTCGGCCGGCCTCACCGCCGCCAAAGGCGTCGTCGGGATCATGACCGGCTCGCTGGCGATTCTGTCGGAAGCCGGCCATTCGCTGATCGACCTCGGCGCCACGGTGATGACCTACATCGCCGTGCGAATATCCGGGAAACCGGCCGACGAGGAACATCATTACGGCCACGGCAAGGTGGAGAGCGTCTCGGCGCTGGCGGAAACCGCGCTGCTGTTTTTGCTCTCCGGCATCGTGATCTGGGAGGCCCTGACGCGCCTTATCGCCAATCACGGCCACGCGGTCGATGCGTCGATCTGGGCTTTCGCGGTGATTATTGTTTCCATCATCGTGGATTTTTTTCGAGCGCGGGCGCTCTCCGATACAGCGAAGAAAACCTCAAGCCGGGCGCTGGAAGCCGACGCGCTGCATTTCAGTTCCGACTTGTGGTCGTCGGCCGCGGTGCTGATCGGATTGTTCGGCGTCTGGTTCGGTTTCGCCTGGGCCGACACCGTCGCGGCGCTTGTCGTCGCCGTGCTGGTGTGCGCCGCCGGCTGGCGGCTGGGGCGGCGCACCATCGACACGCTCACGGACGCAGCCCCTGCAGGCGCGGCCGAGCGCATAACGGCGGCCGCCACGCGGGTGTCCGGCGTCGTCGCGGTGGAGCGCGTGCGCGCACGCTCCGACGGCGAAAAGATGTTCGCGGACCTCAACGTCGCGGTCAGCCGCATGCTGCCGCTCGACCGCGTGAGCGCGCTGAAAGACCGCGTGGTTGCCGCCATCCACGCCGACATGCCCGGCACCGAAGTGACGGTCACCACCGAGCCGCGCGCGCTCGATAACGAATCCGTGCTGGAGACCGCGATGGTGATCGCGCGCAACCGCGCGCTCGCCGTGCATCACGTCACCGTGCATGCGATCGACGACAAATTATCCGTCTCGCTCGATCTGGAAGTGGACGGCACGCTCTCGCTCGCACAGGCGCACGAGATCGCCGACGGGCTGGAAAAGGCCATCGGTGAGGAGCTCGGACCAACGGTGGAGGTCGAAACCCACATCGAGCCGTTGCAAGCGTCAGATGTGGCGGGCCGCGAGGCACCACCCGAGCGGGTGAAGGCGGTGCAATGGGCGCTCTCCGAAATCGCCGCCGAGGGACGCACGATCCGCGACGTGCACGATGTGCGCGTGCGCGAGACGCCGGACGGCGAGATCGTCAATTTTCACTGCCACGTCGATCCTGCGATGAGCGTGCAGTCGGTTCACGAGAAGGTGGACGAAGTTGAGCGCGCGCTGCGCCGCCGCTCGCCAACCATCAAGCGCGTCATCGGCCACGCGGAACCGGCGAGGTGAATTTCCAGCTTTCATTCCACGCGCAAAAATCCTAGATCAACAGCGTCATGCGTACCGACACGGCCCAGCCCATCCGCCTGAAGGATTACCGCCCGCCTGACTGGCTGGTGGACACCGTTGCGCTCGACGTGTCGTTGCATTCGAGTGCAACGCGCGTGCGCGCGACAGTTCAGTTCAAACCCAACCCGCAGGCAGCCGCGCCTGCCCCGCTGGTGCTCGACGGCGACGGGATCAATCTCGTTTCGCTCAAGCTCGACGGCGTGGCGCTCCCGGCTGAAAACTTTGCCGCTACGCCCGACGGCCTCACCATCCCGCAGCCGCCGAACAAGCCGTTCAAACTCGAAATCGAAACGCTGGTCGATCCAACGGCCAACACGCAGCTCACGGGTCTCTACCGCTCCAGCGGCACTTACTGCACGCAATGCGAAGCCGAGGGATTCCGCCGCATCACGTATTTCCCGGACCGGCCCGATGTGATGGCGGTCTACACCACACGCATCGAGGCGGACAAAGCGGAAGCCGCCGCATTGCTCTCGAACGGCAATCTGGTCGAGCACGGCGATCTTCCCAACGGACGCCACTTCGCGGTCTGGCACGATCCGTTTCCGAAGCCTTCTTATCTGTTCGCTTTGGTCGGCGGGAATCTCGCCGCGGTCGAAGACAGCTTCACGACGATGTCGGGCCGCAAGGTCGCGCTGACGATTTACGTCGAGCCCGGCAAGCAGGACCGCTGCGCTTACGCGATGGATTCGCTCAAGCGTTCGATGCGCTGGGACGAAGAGGCGTTCGGGCGAGAATACGATCTCGACGTGTTCATGATCGTCGCCGTTTCCGACTTCAACATGGGCGCGATGGAGAACAAAGGCCTCAACGTCTTCAACGACAAGCTGGTGCTGGCCACTCCGCAGTCAGCCACCGACAGCGACTATTCAAGCATCGAGGGCGTCATCGCGCACGAATATTTTCACAACTGGACCGGCAACCGCATCACCTGCCGCGACTGGTTTCAGCTTTGCCTGAAAGAAGGCCTGACGGTTTTCCGCGATCAGGAATTCACCAGCGACCAGCGCTCGCGCCCGGTCAAGCGCATCGCCAGCGTGCGCGGCCTGCGCGGCTATCAGTTCGTCGAGGACGCGGGGCCGCTGGCGCATCCGGTGCGGCCCGAGGTGTATCGCGAGATCAATAATTTCTACACCAGCACGGTCTACGAGAAGGGCGCGGAAGTCGTGCGCATGATCCTCACGCTGCTGGGCGAGGAAAAATTTCGCGCCGGCATGGATCTCTATTTCGCGCGCCACGATGGCGAGGCCGCCACCGTCGAGCAATTCGTGCAGTGCTTCGCCGATGCGTCTGGCCGCGACATGACGCAATTCATGCGCTGGTATTCGCAAGCTGGAACGCCGGAATTAAGCGCCACCGGCACTTACGACACCGCGAAGAAAACCTACCGTCTGGAGGTTGCGCAGACCGTGCCGCCGACACCGAACCAGCCGGTGAAACAGCCGATGGTAATTCCGCTTGTGGTGGGATTGGTGGGAAAGAACGGGAAGGATTTGCCGTTGACGCTCGCAGGCGGGCAAAAGATCGAGCGCGGCGTGCTCACGCTGACCAAGCCGAAGGAGACGTTTGAATTTACCGGCATACCGGAAAATCCGGTGCCATCGCTCAATCGCGGGTTCTCCGCGCCGGTCAGGCTAAAGCCTTATCTCGACGATCGCGGCCTCGCGCATCTGGCCGCGCACGACAGCGACCCGTTCAACCGCTGGGACGCGCTGCAAACGCTCGCGCTGCATCAGCTGATCGCCGACGTTGCCGCGCTGAGAAAAGGCAAAGCTGCGAGCACCCACGACACGCTGATCGCGGCATTGGATGCCATTCTCGCCGACCGCGCGCTGGAGCCGGCCTTCGTCGCGCTCGCTCTTAACCCGCCGGGCGAAACCGACATCGCGCGCGAGATCGGCCGCGACATCGACCCCGATGCGATTTACCGCGCGCGCAAGACCTTATGCGCGGCGATCGGAGACAGGCTCGCGCCTGCGCTGACGAAAACCTACGACGGCATGACCAGCCGCGCGCCCTATTCGCCCGATGCTGCGAGCGCCGGAAAACGTTCTTTGCGTAACGTCTGCCTCGATCTGCTGACCGCCAGCGGACGGCCTGACGCCATCGCCCGCGCCACAAAACAATACGACGCCGCCGACAACATGACCGACCAGATGGCCGCGCTTGGCGTCCTTTCGCAACATGAGGTGCCGGAGCGCGAGCAGACGCTGGCCGATTTCCAGGCTCGCTATGCGGACAATCCGCTCATCATCGACAAGTGGTTCGCCCTGCAGGCCGCGATCCCGGCGGAAACGACGCTTGAGCGCGTGCGCACGCTCACCCACCACCCCGCCTTCGCGATCACCAACCCCAATCGCGTGCGTGCTCTTATCGGCAATTTCGCCATGGCCAACCAGCGCGGCTTCAACCGCGCGGACGGCGCGGGCTACGACTTCCTCGCCGATTTCATCCTCAAGCTCGACCCCACCAATCCGCAGGTGGCGTCGCGCATGACGACCGCCTTCCGCAGCTGGCGCATGCTGGAGGCCGGACGCCGCGCCAAGGCCGAGGCCGCCCTGAACCGCATGAAGGCCGCCCCGGCGCTTTCCCGCGACGTGGCGGATATTGTCGAGCGCGCGCTGGCGCCCTGACGCCCCCGGCGCTTTTTTGCACGTTTTAGCCCTGCAAATATTAGCTGTGCGAAATTAACTGAAAATTGTTGACTCCGGACTCTCGACAAATAACCGGCCATCGATTCTTCTAGGTGAAGTGATTCGGGAAGGCGCGGCATCCTTCCGGCGTGGTTGCTCTGGGGAACAATCCGAACGGAGGCCTTCTATGGCGCGCGCCGAAGTGGCGAGTGCGTCTGCACGTCCCGATTCCATCAAGGGACTTGCCCAGTCGATCGCCAAACCGGCGTATCGGCGGCTGTTGACGGCGGAACCGGCGCTGCGGCGCGCGGTCCCCGTGCTCATCATTGCATTTCTCATCACCATCTGCGTCGGCGCGGTGGTGCAGGTGCTCGATCACCGCAGGCAGACGCTCGCCGAAATGGCTACTGGCATCGACGCGCTGGCCGATCTCGTTTCCGAACGACTCGACCGGCCCGCGACGAAAGAATCCAGTGATGCCGGCAGCCGGCCGCAGGATGCCCTCACCCGTGTGCTGCCCGCCTGGACGAATGCCGCCGGACGGCAGGTTCTGCTCAGCAACGCCGACGGCGCCATCATTGCCGCAGCTCCAGTAACCGGCGAGACCGTCGGCCGCCGGCTGATCGACATTCTCGGCCCCACCCAGCCGCTCACGACGTTCGGCGCGGGCGCGGGCGTTCTGGAAATCACGCTGCCCAATGGCATAAAAGCGCTCGCCAGCGTGCGCATGTTGAAATCCCCGCACAGGCAAGCCTCCCCGTTTGGTCAAGTCGCGGTGCTGCAGCAGCGCACCGACGCGCTCGCGTCATGGCGCTCGCTCACGACATTGACGGTTACGCTGTCCGCCACCACCGGCTTTGTGGTTTTGATTTTGGGCTTTGCGTTCCACTGGCAATCGACCCGCGCGCGCGAAGCCGACGTGATTTATGAAACCGTCCGCAGCCGCATCGATACGGCGCTCAACCGTGGCCGCTGCGGCCTGTGGGACTGGGACCTCGCGCGCGGCCGCATCTTCTGGTCGCACTCGATGTTCGCGATTTTGGGATTGCGGGCGAAGGACGACCTGCTCACTTTCGGCGAAGTGAGCGCGCTGGTGCATCCCGAAGACGTGCGGCTTTACGAACTTGCCGCCGAACTCGCCGAAACGAAAACCAAAGCTACGACCATCGACCACGCCTTCCGCATGCGGCACGCCAACGGCCATTGGGTGTGGCTGCGCGCACGTTGCGAACTGGTGCGGCAGGCGGGCGAGACCGGTCTGCACCTCATCGGCATCGCCGTCGACATCACCGAACAAAAAAGCCTCGTCGAGAAAACCGTCGCCGCCGATCTGCGCCTGCGAGACGCCATCGAGACCATCCCCGAAGCCTTCGTGCTGTGGGACGCCGATAACCGGCTGGTGCTTTGCAATTCCAATTTCCAGGAACTGCACAACCTCGACGACTCCGCGATCGTCGCCGGCGCGCCCTATGAAACGGTGGTCGCCGCCGGCCGCAAGCCTGTCGTGCGCACAAAGGTGACCAGCGAAGGCAGCTCCATCCCCGGCGCACGCACGTTCGAGGCGCAGCTTGAGGATGGGCGCTGGCTGCACATCAGCGAACGGCGCACCAAGGACGGCGGTTATGTTTCCGTCGGCACCGACATCACCACGCTCAAGACCCACGAAGAAAAGCTGATCGACAGCGAGCAACGCCTGATCGCCACAGTCGCCGACCTGCAAGACTCGCAGCAGACGCTCGCGGAACTTGCCGAAAAATATGCCGAGGAAAAAACCCGCGCCGAGGACGCCAACCAGGCGAAGTCGAAATTCCTCGCCAACATGAGCCACGAATTGCGCACGCCGCTCAACGCCATCATCGGCTTTTCCGAGATCATGGAATCCGCGATGTTCGGCCCGCTCGGCGCCGAGAAATATCAGGAATACTGCAACGACATCCGGCAGAGCGGGCAATATCTGCTCGACGTCATCAACGACATACTCGACATGTCGAAGATCGAGGCCGGCCGCATACGCCTCGATGTGGAGGATGTCGAACTCGACCGCGTGCTCGCCGACGCCATGCGCGTCGTATCGGGGCGCGCACAGGACAAGCGCCTCACCGTCAACTCCAAGATCGCGCGCGGGCTACGCTTCAAGGCCGACCATCGCGCGATCAAGCAGATCGCGCTCAATCTGCTGTCAAACGCGGTGAAGTTCACGCCCGAAGGCGGCAGCGTCACGGTGCGCGGGCGCGCCATCGCCGGATCGGTAATGATCGCAATTGAAGATACCGGCATAGGCATCAGCCGCGATGCGCTGATGAAACTCGGCCGTCCGTTCGAGCAGGTGGAGAGCCAGCTCACCAAGAGCCATCAGGGATCGGGGCTCGGCCTTGCCATTGCGAAATCGCTGGTCGAATTGCATGGCGGCACCATGCGTATCCGTTCCACACTCGGCACCGGCACTATTGTCGTCGTGCGGTTGCCGCTGGAAGCACGCCCGATGCAAAAGGAAGAAGCGGCTTAACTTCGTCTGCGCTAAGGCGCGCTACCCAAAATCCGTACAAAACTCGCGCGCACTTTCGTTTGCGTCTCGATCAGATGCGCATCGAGCGTGGCGAAGTCCGGCACGTCGGCGGCGCGCGCCAGCAGCCGCAATAATCCTGCACCCCCCGTCTTCGGATCAAACGGCTTGGTGAGGCAAAGCCGCAAAATTTGCGTGACATCGTGATAAAGCTTCACCGCAGGACGCAGCACTTCGGCGTCTTCAAGCGGCAACACGCCGAGCCGCCAGGCCTTGTCGAGCACGCGCGCGGTCGAAGTGTCGAGGATGTCCGGCAACTTCGCTGCGTGGATGAGCTGCAGATATTGTGCGATGAATTCCACATCGATCAGCCCGCCGGCGGCGTATTTCAAATTCCAGCGGTCGCTGTCGCCCTTCTCAGTCGCAATCGCCCCGCGCATTTCCACCACGTCGCCGGCAATGGCCGCCGCATCGCGCTCACGCCGCAAAATCTTGGAAATGACTTGCTCGGCGCGCGCGGCAAATCCCGGCGAGGCCGACACCACGCGCGCGCGGGTGAGCGCCAGATGCTCCCAGGTCCAGGCTTCGGTCTCCTGATAGCTCTCGAAGCCCGCGATCTGCGTCGCCAGCGGCCCTGAGCGCCCGGAAGGGCGCAGGCGCATATCGACCTGATAGAGCGCACCGTAATTCGTCTGCGCGGTGAGTGCGTTGATCAGGCGCTGCGTGAGGCGGGCAAAATATTGTGTGCCGTGCAGCGGACGCGTGCCGTCGGACTCCGGATGCTCGTTGTCGAAATCGTAAACGATAATGAGATCGAGGTCGGAAGTCGCGGTCATTTCCATGCCGCCGAGCTTGCCGAGCGCAAGCACGGCAGCAGACTCGTTGCGCAAATGGCCGTGCGTCTCGGCAAACTTCTGCGCCACCGCGGCATGGATGGAGCGCACGATTACGTCGGCGAGCCGCGCGAAGGCTTCGCCCGCCTGTTGCGCGGTGAGCGTGCCGGATAAAATCCGCGCGCCGATGAGAAACATGTATTCCAGTCCGAACATGCGGATACGTTCGAGAAAATCCTCGTCGTAGCCGGATTGCGCGATCGAGCCCTTCAGCCGCGCGGTGAGCACGGCTTCGCTTGGAAATGCGCCGAAGAAACTGGGATCGACCAGCGCGTCCATCACCTGCGGATAGCGCGCGAGGATGCCGGAGAGGCGCGGCGCGATGCCGAGAATGAGCGTGATCAGCGCGATCAGTTCCGGGTTCTGGCGCAACAACGAGAGCAGCCGCGCGCCGCCGTGCAGCCCGGAGAGGAATCCGTCGAAGGATTTCAGCACGGCATCGGGATTTTCAGAGCGCGACAAATGATCGAGCAGCACCGGCAACAGTGCGACCAGCTCGGCGCGCGCGGACTCGCCCTTGAGCGGGCGGTGACCGCCCGCCAGCCACTGCCGGATCAGCGCGGATGCTTCGAGCGGCGAGCGGAAACCCATCTCCGCCAGCCGGTCGAGCGTCTTGCGGTCGTCCGACTGGGGAGGGAAATTGAGCGCCGGCGCATCCGGCGCGGGCGCGGCCTCGAACAGCTTGGCATAGTGCCGCTGCACCTTGCCCATGTGGCCGAGCAGGACCTTGGCGAAAGCATCACGGTCCTCGAACCCGAGAAAGCGCGAAAATTTTTCCAGATCTTCGCGCTCTTCGGGAAGCGTCTGCGTCTGTTCGTCGTTGACCATCTGCAAACGGTGTTCGACCGTGCGCAGGAAGTAATACGCCGCCTCCATATCCGCGCGCGCATCGGCATCGATCCAGTTGCCCGCCGCCAGCGTCGCCAGCGTCGAAAGCGTTTCGCGCTCGCGCAATTCCGGGTGACGGCCACCGGCAACAAGCTGCTGCGTCTGCACGAAGAACTCGATCTCGCGGATGCCGCCGCGGCCAAGTTTCACGTTATGGCCTTCGACGGCAATTTCGCCGTGACCTTTGTAGGCGTGTATCTGCCGCTTCATCGCGTGCACTTCGGCGACCGAGGCAAAGTCGAGATACTTGCGCCACACGAACGGCGCGAGGTTATTGAGCATCGTCTCGCCAGCCACCGGGTCGCCGGCGCAGACGCGCGCCTTGATCATCGCCGCGCGTTCCCAGTTCTGCCCGACGCTTTCGTAATAGGTCAGCCCCGCCGCGATCGAGACCGCGATCGGAGTTGAGGCGGGATCGGGCCGCAGGCGCAAGTCGGTGCGGAACACATAGCCATCGACAGTGCGCTGCTGCATCAATTTGACCAGCCGTTGCGTAAGGCGCACGAAAAAAGTCGTGACCTCCAAATCCTTCGGCAGCGCGGGCGCGCCCGGATCGAAAAACACGATGAGATCGATGTCGCTGGAGTAATTGAGTTCGAATGCACCCATCTTGCCCATCGCGAGCACGATGTAGCCGGAGCCGTTCTCAGGGTTCGCCGGATCGGGCGGGAAAATCTTTTCCGCGCGTGCCGCATCGCTGAGCAGATAGCGCACGGCGCTCCTCACAGCGGTATCGGCCACGTCGGTAAGCGCGTGCGTCGTGCGCATCACCGGCCACACGCCGCCGATATCGGCGAGCGCGATCAGCAGCGCAGCTTCCGACTTCATGCGGCGCAACAGATGCATTGCATCCGCATCGTCGGTCGCCGCGCAAACCGCGCGCGCGGTTTGCGCCAGTAACGAAGCAAAATGTTTTTCGGGATCGGATTGGAGGAGTTTGAGCAGCCGCGCCGACTCGCGTGAGGCAAGCTCCCAGAGGTAGGGTGAGCTTTCGGCGAGGCTCTCGATCAGCGTGGTGAGGGTGGGATGCCCCGACAACAGGGCTTTGAGCGGATCGCCCGCTACGTCGCCTTTGATTTCGGCCAGCCATCCGGCGACACGCGCCTGCGCGGCTTCCGGCGATATCAAATGGGGCGCTGCGGTAATCAGGTCCGCCAGCGAAGATTCCCCGCTTTGCCCGTCAGCGGGCTTGTCGGGAGATTTCCTGGCAGGGGCCTTTGCGGCGCGCTTCATCCGGCAATCTGTACCGGGCCTCCGCGCGGCAAAGCAATGATGGTCTTCAGTCCCGGTTGATTGTCGGCCAGCGTCAGTTCGCCGCCATGCAGCCGCGCCACCGCCGAAGCGAGGCTTAACCCCAGGCCTGAGCCGGGGAGCGAGCGGCTTTGCTCAAGCCGCACGAAACGCTCCACCGCGCGGGAGCGGTCGGCTTCCGGGATTCCGGGGCCGCCGTCGGATACGCTGAGCAAAATGCGGTCGCCCTCTCCCAAAGCCCGCACGACGATTTCCGGCGCCGCGCCGTTGACCGCCTGCTCTTTCGGGCCCGCGTATTTGATCGCGTTGTCGACGAGGTTGGCGAGTGCCTGGCTGATGAGTTCGCGGTTGCCCTTGACCGGCGCGGGCGTCTCCGCCTCGACCTTTAGCGATATGCCTTTTTCGTCCGCGAGCGGCTCGTACAATTCGCCGACGCCGCGCGCGATCTCGGCGGCGTCAAATTCCTGCATGTCGTTGCGCGCTTGCCCCGATTCCGCGCGCGCGATCATCAGCAGCGCGTTGAAGGTGCGGATCAGGCCGTCGGATTCCTCGATGGTGTTTTCCAGCGCGGCGCGATACTCCACATCGTTCTTCGACGTGCGCAGCGCCTGCTCGCAGCGATTACGCAACCGCGTGAGCGGCGTCTTCAGATCGTGCGCGATGTTGTCTGAAACTTCCTTCAGGCCATGCATCAGCGCCTCGATACGCTCCAGCATGACGTTGAGATTTTCCGCCAGCCGGTCGATTTCGTCACCGCTGCCCGCGACGGGAAGCCGGCCGGAAAGATCGCCCGCCATGATGGTGCGCGAGGTCTCGGTCATCGCATCGACGCGGCGCAACACGCGGCGCGTCACGAACAGACCGCCCGCGAGCCCGAGCACGACCACGATGGCCACCGACCAGCGGCCCGCGGACACCACGATATTGTAGAGCCGCTCGCGCTCGTCGAGATCGCGTCCGACGAGAAGCCGGAATCCGCCGGGAAGCTGGAACACCCGCACCAGCGCGTGGTGCTCCGCGCCTTCCGCTTCGTCGAGACGGCGGTAAATGGTTTCGGTCCAGCCCGGATTTTCCAGCACGCCGGGCGTAAGCGAGCCGACATTGCCGGCCAGCGCCTCGCCCTGGAATGTCGTGACAAGATAGAGGCTGGAGCCGGGGCGACGCGCACGCCCGTCGATCACAATGACAAGGCGCCGGATGCCGCCTTGGCGGTATTGCTCCGAGAGCCCTGTGATTTCGGCATCGACCGTTTCGTTGATCTGCTCGGTGATGAGGCGGCGGGTGTTGAAGGCGAAATAGCCGAGCAGGAACGCCGCGAACAGCGCGAACACGGTCAAATAGACCAGTGTCAGCTTGAACGTGGTGGTTCGAAAAAGCTTACCGAGCGCCGTCACGGATCATGTACCCCGCGCCGCGCACCGTATGCAAAAGCGGCTGGGAGAAACCTTTATCGATTTTCGAGCGCAAGCGCGAGATATGAACGTCGATAACATTGGTTTGCGGATCGAAGTGATAATCCCATACGTTTTCCAGAAGCATCGTGCGGGTGACCACCTGGCCTGCGTGCTTCATCAGATATTCCAGCAGGCGGAATTCGCGCGGCTGCAGGGAAATTTCCTCGGCGCCCCGTTTGACCTGATGCGAGAGCCGGTCGAGCTCGAGATCGCCGACGCGGTAGAGCGTGTCTTCGTTGCGCCCGCCGTGGCGGCGCGAGAGCACTTCAATGCGCGCGAGCAACTCGGAAAACGAATAGGGCTTCGGCAGATAGTCGTCGCCGCCGGCGCGCAAACCCTTGACCCGATCATCGACCTGGCCGAGCGCGGAGAGGATGAGCGCGGGCGTCTCGATACCCTTGTCGCGCAACGCGCCGATCACCGAAAGGCCGTCGCGCTTGGGCAGCATGCGATCGACGATCAGCACGTCGTAGCCGCCATCGAGCGCGAGCGCGAGGCCGCCTTCGCCGTCGGCGGCATGATCCGCGACATGGCCGACTTCGCGGAACGCCTTGACCAGATAGTCGGCGGCGTCGCGGTCGTCCTCGATGATCAGAAGGCGCATGGCGGTCCGATCGGGTTGCGCGTCGGGCATTCGCCCCTGCGGGCGCTGCCTGAGCGTATCGGCATAAATGGGCATCTGCTTTACCAATACTACCTGATTGCTGGCCCCAGAAATGTATGAGGGGGCGGCGGAGTTAACCGCCACCCCCTCAACGACCCCGTCCCAGCGGGGGCGACGGTTGCCAGGACGAGAGTTCGAGAGAGTGGGGACGGGCGTTAAGCCCGCCCCCCAGGGTTCGCAGCGCTGGCGGGGGCGACGGTTGCCAGCGAAACGTTCCCATTCGTTCAGGCGCGGCCGAGCGGAAGCGCGACAAACCGCGTCGCTTCACCCGACTTCACCCGCATGAGCACAGTGCGCTTGCCGCCGCTGCGGGCCTCGGCAAGCTGTTTGCGGACTTCGGCGGGCGTCGTGACGCCCTTGCCGCCGACTTCGAAGATCACGTCTCCCGTTTTGAAGCCGTGTTCGGCGGCGACGCCGGACGGATCGACTTCCGTGACGACCACGCCATCGCTGCCGGAACCTGCAACGCGGCCGGCCGGCGCAAGCGTGAGGCCAAGCTTGCCGATATCGCTGCCGGGCGCTTCGCGTTCGTCGGCGCTGGCGCGGGCTTCGCGCGTGTTCGGCAATTCGCCGAGCGTGAGCGAGAGGGTCTTCTCGGAACCCTTATGCAGGACACCGAGCTTGACCGAGGTGTTGGGGGCCATCGCGCCGATACGCTTGGCGAGATCGCGGGCATCCTTCACCGGCTTGCCGTCGACCGACATGATGACGTCGCCGGATTCGATGCCTGCCTTCGCCGCCGGGCTACCAGCCTGCGGTTCGGCAACCAGCGCGCCATCGGTCTTTTTCAGGCCGAGGCTGTCGGCGATTTCGGGCGTGACCGGCTGAATTTGAACGCCGATCCAGCCGCGCGTGACCGAACCTTTGTCCTTGAGCTGCGCGATCACGGTCTTCACCGTGTCGGAGGGAATCGCGAAAGCGATGCCGACCGAACCGCCCGAGGGCGAGAAGATCGCGGTGTTGACGCCGATCACATTGCCTTCGGTGTCGAACGTCGGGCCGCCAGAGTTACCTTTGTTCACCGGCGCGTCGATCTGGATGAAGTCGTCATAGGCGCCGGCGCCGATGTCGCGGCCACGGGCCGAGACGATGCCTGCGGTGACAGTGCCGCCGAGGCCGAACGGATTGCCGACCGCGAGCACCCAGTCGCCGATGCGCGGAGCGCGCTCGCCGAGTTTCACATAAGGAAAGTTGCTGCCTTCGACCTTGATGAGCGCGAGATCGGTCTTCGGATCGGTGCCGATCACCTTGGCGGTGAGAATTTTTCCGTCGTCGGTGGTGACCTGAACGCTCTCGGCCTTGTCGACCACGTGGTTGTTGGTCACCGCGAAGCCGTCGGCGGAGATGAAGAAACCAGAACCTTGGCCGGTGGTAAAGTTACGGCCGCCGGGGCCGGGACCGGGACCGCGGCCGCGCGGGCCGTTCGGGTTCGGGCCGCCATCGGGCGCGCCGAAGCGGCGGAAGAATTCCTGCAGACCCGGGGGAATGCCGTCTTCGCCGCCGAGCGCCATGTTCTGCGGGCCGCTGTCGACCTTGACGCGAACCGAGATCACCGCCGGTTTTACTTTTTCGACGATGTCGGCAAAACCGACCGGCGCTTGCACCTTCTGCGCCTGCGCAGTCAAGTTCTGCGCATACGCGGGCGAAAACGAATTCGGCGCAAGGCTGGGCGCAACAACGATCGCTGCGCCAAGACCGGCGATGGTGGTGGCGAGGAGAATGAAGCGTCGCGCGGAAAGAGTGCGCGGCTTTTGCAACGTCGGGGGAGTAAGACCGCTTGGCGTCATGAAACTTGTCTCCGTCTGGAATATCGGGGTGCGGGGAGTTGCACCGTTCGATAGGCAAGATGGGGAGACACGCCTTACGGGCAAATGTCGGGGGGATTAAAGTTTGGTAAGGTGGGGAAAAGTTATTTCGTCTTGTAATTCAGATATTTAGACGTCGCGCGCGGTCTTCATGGCAGCGAGCCGCGCTTGTTCCGCCGCCGTGAGTTTATCCGGCGCGGTGGAAATGGTTTGAGTCTTCCGTTTGCGCGCGAACAGCACGAGCGCAAAAATGCCCGCGATCAGCACGCCCGCCGGCATCGCCCATAGCAAAATAGTGTGCCCTGACAGGCGCGGTTTGAGCAAAACGAATTCGCCGTAGCGTGCGACCAGAAAATCCAGCACCTGGTTGTCGCTGTCACCCGACTGAATCCGCTCGCGCACCAGAATGCGCAGATCGCGCGCCAGCGGCGCATCGGAATCATCAATCGACTGGTTCTGACAGACCATGCAGCGCAGCTCTTTCGAAAGCACGCGGGCACGCAATTCCAGCGCCGGGTCGCGCAGCATTTCATCCGGCTGCACGGCAAAAGCGAGCGTGGCATTCATCAGCGTGAAAACGACGGCGAGGAGTTTGAGCAACCGCATCGCCCTACTCCGCCGGCTGCGCTGCGAATTTAGCAGCCGGCTTCGGCGCGCCGACGCGCAGACGCCGGTCGGACAGGGAGAGCGCGCCGCCGAGCACCATCACCACCGCGCCAAGCCAAATGAGCAACACCAGCGGTTTGTGATAGAGTCGCACCGCGATGGAGCCATCGGCATTTGAATCGCCGAGCGAGAGATAAATCTGACTCGCGCCGCGCGTCAGCAGCGCGGCTTCAGTGGTCGATGTGGAACGAGATGGGAACGTGCGCTTCGACGGCTCCATGACGCCGATCATTTCGCCGTTACGTTTGACGGTGAAGCGCGCGATCTGCTCGCGGAAATTCGGTCCCTGCCGCGGGATCACCCCGTCAAAGCCGAGATCGTAGCCGCGGATCGAAACCGTCTGCGTGGGCTTGAGCGCGACAATGCGCTCCTCGTTCCAGTTGCTCTCGCACACAACACCGAGCAGCGTGACGCCCAGCCCGAAATGCGCCACCGCCGTTCCCCACGCCGAGCGCGGCAGTCCGGACGCGCGCTGCCGCACGGTGGCGAATGGCAAACGGAACATGCCGGTGCGTTCGGATAAATCAGTCAACGCGCCCGCTATCACGAACAGCGCCAGCCCGATGCCGAACGGGGCGAGCACGGAGCCTTCGCCCACAGCGATAAAGACAATCGCGATGCCGACGGCCGCCAGCGCGCAGGCCGCGATCAGCCGCTGCGCGACGCCGAGAATATCTCCACGTTTCCACGCCAGCAGCGGGCCGAACGGCATGGCGACGAGCAACGGCAAAAACAGCGGGCCGAAGGTGAGATTGAAGAAAGGCGCGCCGACGGAAATCTTTTCGTCCGTGAGCGCCTCAAGCGCGAGTGGATACAGCGTGCCGATGAACACAGTGGCGCAGGCCGTCGTGAGAAACAGATTGTTGAACACCAGCGCGCCCTCGCGCGAGATCGGCGCAAACAGTCCGCCTTGCTTGAGCAGCGGCGCACGCCAAGCGTAGAGCGCCAGCCCGCCGCCGATGAACAGCACAAGAATCATCAAGATGAAAACGCCCCGCGTGGGATCGCTGGCAAATGTATGCACCGACGTGAGCACGCCCGAGCGAACGAGAAACGTGCCGATGAGCGAGAGCGAGAACGCCAAAATCGCCAGCAGCAGCGTCCACACTTTCAGCGCGTTACGCTTTTCCATCACCACGGCCGAATGCAAAAGCGCCGTGCCGGCGAGCCACGGCATCAGCGAAGCATTCTCCACCGGATCCCAGAACCACCAGCCACCCCAGCCGAGTTCGTAATAGGCCCAGTACGAACCCATCGCGATGCCAAGCGTCAGGCACATCCAGGCGAGCAGCGTCCACGGCCGCACCCAGCGCGCCCAGGCGGCGTCGATGCGCCCTTCAATCAGCGCCGCGATGGCGAAGGAGAACGCGATCGAGAAGCCGACATAGCCGAGATAGAGCATCGGCGGATGCACCGCGAGGCCGATGTCCTGCAATATCGGATTGAGATCGCGGCCCTCGAACGGCGCGTCGGGGAGACGCAGGAACGGGTTCGAAGTGAAAAGAATGAACAGATAAAACGCCGTGGCGATCCACGACTGCACGGCGAGTACGTTGGCTTTCAGCGTTGCCGGCAGATTGTTGCCGAACAGCGCGACCAGCGCCCCGAAGAACGCGAGGATGAGAACCCACAGCAGCATCGAGCCTTCGTGGTTTCCCCACACGCTGGTGAATTTGTAGACCAGCGGCATTTGCGAATGCGAATTCTCGAAAACATTCGCCACCGAAAAATCCGACGTTACGTAGCAAGCGGTGAGCGCACCGAAGGCGATGGCGACGAAACCGAACTGCGCCAGCGCGGTGGAGCCGGCGACATTCATCAGCGCGGCGTCGCGCGTACGCGCGCCGATGACCGGCGCGGTCGACTGGATCAGCGCCAAAACCAGCGCCAGCACCAAAGCGTAATGGCCGAGTTCAGGAATCATTTCGGCGCCCCGCTTTTACCGGAGCCTTCTTGCCAGCGGCCCTGCTTCTTCAAGGCGTCGGCGACTTCGCGCGGCATGTAGTTCTCGTCGTGCTTGGCGAGCACGCTGTCGGCCCTGAATGTGCCGTCCGGCTCGATCCGCCCTTCGGCGACTACGCCCTGCCCTTCGCGGAAGAGATCGGGAACGATGCCCTGATATGTCACGGCGACGTCCTTGTTGCCGTCGGTGACCTTGAAACGAATAAGCAGATTGTCGCCGCGCACGAGGCTGCCGTCCTTCACCAGCCCGCCGAGCCGGATGCGGGTGCCGGGCGCGAGATTCTTTTCGGCGACATCGGTGGGCGAATTGAAAAAAACGATGGATTCACGCAACGCGCTGAGCACCAGCGCAGCGGCAAGGCCAAGCACGCCAAGGCTGACACCGATGAGAACCAGGCGGCGCTGCTTGCGGGTCATGGCGCTATTTCTTTGCGCATGATCTTGTCCAATTAAATCCCGAGCTCTTTGACGAGCCCATCGATGCGGCGGAGTTTTTCCGGATCGCGCGCCAGCGCGCGCCGCGCTTGCACAACCGCAGCCTGCGCCTTGTCGCGCTCGCCCAGAACCATATAGGCGCGCACCAGGCGAAGCCACCCTTCGATGTCGGCGCCGTCCTGCGCCAGCCGCGCGGCAAGACCTGCGACCATGCCGCGCACCATCTCGGCACGCTGTTGCGGCGGCATATCCGCTGCCGCAGCGACATCTGCCGCGCTCGGGCCGGACGATGTGACGCGCGTCAGAGCCTCGCGCACCGTAGCGGCCCAGAGCGCATCCGGCGGCGCGCTCACCAGCATCGTGCGCCAGATGCTGGCAGCTTCCTCGCGCCGTCCATCCTGCTCGGCGGCAACGCCGATATAGAAGCGCGATTTGGTATCCTTGGCATCGAGAGTGAGCGCGCGCTCGAAGGCGGCTTTGGCATCCGCCGTGACGACACCGTTCGCGGCGGCGACCAATGCCTCAGCCAAATCGGATTCGCGCTCGGCATTGGAGCCATTGAGTTCGAGCGATTTGCGCCGCGCCTTCACCGCATCGTCATAACGTCCAAGCCGCATGTAAACCGGCGCCAGCACTTCCCAGCCGCGCCCGTCTTCCGGGTTGCGCTCGATATGCGCCTCGACCTGCGAGACGAGGCCCTGGATCGACTGATTTTGCAGAGGAGTTTGCAGGCGGGCGGCATGCGGTTCGCCTGGAAGCCAAGGCGAGCCGAGCACGAGATAGATGAAGGCCGCGCCAACGGGCAGCAGAACAAGCGCGGCGATCGCAGCTGCGCGACGCCTCCACACGGAGGAAGGCGCGGGTTCAGGCGCGGTTTGCGCTGCAACGGCGGCAGCCAGCAACCGGCGCGAGACTTCGACGCGCGCTGCTTCAGCCTCAACGTCCGCGATCAGACCACCCGCTCGGTCGCGCTCGATTTCATCGAGCTGGTCGCGATAGACCGCGACATCGCTGCCCGCAGGCGCGGCATTGCGCCGCCCGAGCGGCCACAGCACGGCGAACATCGCCGCCGCCGTCATTAGCGCCAACACGAACCACAGAGTCATAGCAGGGGTTAATCACGGGAGCGCCGCCCCCGCAACGGTCAAGGCTCCACGGATAAGATGATCAGCCTTTGGCCGCCTTGCGCTCGCTGGCGGCGGCGACTCCCGAGGCCTTCGAGAGCGAAGAGGCGTATTCCTTGCCGAACGCCTTGGCGCAGAACCGCACCGAAGCATCGACCTGACTTTGACGGAAGGTGCGATCTCCGTCGCCGGCATGGCGCAGCCCGTCGAGCAGGGCCTGGCTGGTAACGTCGAGATATTGCTGCAGTTCCGAGAAGGTCCGCTGCGTCATTTCGCTGATGGCCAGTTCGCCGGCGAAATTGCGGCAGGCGCCGACGAACTCGATCAGCCCCTCGACCTCGGCAATGTCGCCAAGATCAAGCACCGAGCCGGGCCGGATCTCCTTGGAGGGACGCGGGCGCAACAACCGCCGCACGCGGCCGGGGGTGGACTCGATTTCGGATTTCAACAGTTCGGAGATTTGCGTGCGAAGCGCGGCCAAGCTGCGCGACCAGACGGAATCGACGGAGAGGTCCATTTCCGTGCGCAGGCCGCGCGCGGCGTCGTGAATGAGCTTGAGCAACGTCGTGACGGCGACGCCGCGCCCGCTTTTCAAGTCGGTCCGCAGTTCGCCGACCAGCCGCTCGACTTCCGCCAGCACGATGGTCACCGCCACCGCGTAAGGCGTGTCGGCGACGCGCGCGGCGACATCGCTGTCGGCGGCCTTCACCGCGAGCCGGGTCAACTGCCACGGCGCGGCAAGACGGCTCATCACCACCAATAGCGCGTACAACAAGACTTCGGGATCGTAGTTTGCCGCCGCATCCACCAGCGCCTTGGTGTTGTCGAGCGTCGCGTCGTTGAGATTCTGGATATGACCGGGCAGCCGCTTGGCCAGATCGTCGAGCGCATCGCGCGCCTTGAGCACGGTCAGCAAACCCGACACGTCCTCGGAAGCCCGCGGCGTGCCGATCTGCGCGATCAGGCGGCGGCGGGCTTTCTCTTCGGCCTTGGCGGCGGTGAAAGCGGATTCGATCCGCCCGGCAACCTTGTCCTGAAACGCAACAGTGAGCGCTTCGGCTTTTGCCTTGTCGTTATCGAGCAGAGCCTTGCTCACCTCGTCGGAGTATTCCTTCGCCTCGTCTGGCAGCAGGTCGCGGCGGATCCAGGTCCACATCGGCTCCAGCGACGCGCGCGCGATGCGGCCGGGATGCTTGTGATCGGCAACGTCATCGACGAGGAACGGCTCCAGCGGCCGGAAGAACAACCGCGCGGAATTGCCGATGCGCGGCGGCGGGCGGTCGGATTCGCGCATGAGGCTGCGCAGTTCGCGCAACACCAGGTCGGCGGCGGCGTTGTCCTCGCCGCGCAGCAGACTGCGTTCGAATTCTGCGATCAGCAGAGTCCGCGAATTGGGACCAAGCTCCCCAAGAAATTGCCGCAACCGTTCGACGGTCGCCCCGTCGCTGGCCATCGCATCCACCCAAAACCGGAAAAGCCCCCTGGGTGGTAACCCAGGGGGCCTTAAGAACTCATTGAGGATGCTAGAGAACCAGGCCCAATGCAGCTTTTACGCGAGCGGCGTCCAGGTGCCGTCGGGATTGCGGCAGGCGGTGTTTCGCGCGGTCTGCGGCCGGCCATCGATATAGATAGTGTGGGTATACTGACGGCACTTGCGGCCAGTTTGCTGGTAGTCCGGCCCCGGCACGATCGTTCCATACCGGCCGGAATCGGGGTTCTTCCACGATACCGGCGCGCCCGGAGGACCACGCTCCAGCGCCTCTATCTGCGCGGCATAAGCGCGCTGCTTGTCTTCATCATCCATCGCAGCGCCAATACGGTTGCCGATCAGGCCGCCGATCAAGGCCCCGGCGACACCGGCCGCGACACGTTCGCCCGTTCCGCCGCCAATCTGCGAGCCGATGGCGGCGCCGCCCAGCGCACCGATCAAGGTGCCGGTGTTCTCCTTGGGGCCAGTTCCGGTATTTGGATCGCCTGCGCAGGCCGCAAGGCTAAGCCCGGCAAGAGCGGCAGCGATGAGCCTGCGTGCAAACATTTTTAGCCCCCGGAATGAAGCGCAATACTTAGTCAGCCAAACGGCAGATTCGCAATCTATCGAGAGGGGAGGATTGGGGCAAAACTCTGTCTTGAGAAATTCCGGCTTTACCCCGCCGGCAGCACAAGTTCGACGCGCAAGCCGCCGAGCGGCGCGGTGCCGAGTGTAAGTCCCCCGCCGTAAAGGCTCGCCAATTCTACCACGATGGACAGTCCCAGCCCGGAGCCGGGCTTGGTTTCATCCAACCTGCGGCCGCGCCGCGCCACCTGCTCGCGCTCGGAAGGCGAAAGCCCGCGCCCGTCGTCGTCCACAACGATACGCACGACCTCGCGCTGCGCCGCCGCCTCCTGCCGCTCGCGCACAACCTCGATATCGACGCGCGACTGCGCCCACTTGAATGCGTTGTCGACGAGATTGCCGATCATCTCTTCAAGGTCCGGACGCTCGCCGCGAAAGCGCGCATCTTCCGCCGCATCGATGCCGATGGTGATGCCCTTGTCGCGATGAATTTTTTCCATAGTGCGGGCGAGCGCTATCACCACCGGCGCGATGTCCGTGAGCGAGCCGATCATCGTCGTGCGGGCAGCGAGCCGCGCGCGTTCAAGATGGCGCGCGACCTGATCGCGCATGATGTCGGCTTGTTCGAGAACTTTATTCGCGAAGGCATCGTCGCCGCGCGAGGTGGCTTCGTTCACCATCACCGACAGCGGTGTCTTGAGCGCATGCGCGAGATTGCCGACGTGGGTGCGCGCGCGCTCGACAATCTCGCGGTTGGCGTCGATCAGCGCATTGGTCTCGCGCGCCAGCGGAGCGATCTCGACCGGAAAGCGCCCTTCCAGCCGCTCCGCGGTGCCGGCGCGGATCGCGGCAAGGCTGTCGGAAATGCGCTTGAGCGGCGCGAGACCGAAGCGCACCTGGAACATCGTGGTGAGCAGCAATACTGCCGCCAATGTAATGAAGGTGAATATGAGCGCGCGGTCGAAAGAGCGGGTTTCCTCGGCGATCTCGGCGGCGTCGCCCGCCACCGCGACGAGGAAATGGCCTTCATCGCCGAGATCGATGCTGCGCTCGACCAGCCGCAGTTTCTGGTCTTCCGGGCCCTGCACATAGCCTTCGCGCGAGCCGCCTGCCCCGGCGGCGATGCCGGCGTCGGCGAGATGCGGCAGGCCGCCATCCCACAGCGAGCGCGAGGAGCGCACTTCGTTCTTGCCGGGATCGATCCGCGTCACCTGCCAGTACCAGCCCGACAGCGGCAGCTCGAACAGCGGCTCGCCCAATGACTGCGGGAATTTCTCGCTCCCGTCCTCCGGCGACGCCACATCGGCCACCAGCGTGCGCAGATAAACGCCGAGCCGGCGATCGAACGCGCGCTCCACCGCCTCGCGGTACAGCGTCGAGAGCACAATGCCGGTGATGACGAGGATGACGACGGCCCAGGCGGTCGCCGAAAGGAAAAGACGCAGCGCGAGCGAATTAGCGCGCATCAGGCATCACGCATCGTTGCTTACGCATGATCTTGTCCGAAAACCGGTTCCCACTTTTCGGGATCATGCGGTGGGCGGCGTGAGCAGATAGCCAAGCCCGCGCACCGTCTGGATGATCTCGACGCCGAGCTTCTTGCGGATACGGCCGACGAAAACTTCAATGGTGTTGGAGTCGCGGTCGAAATCTTGATCGTAAAGATGCTCGACGAGTTCGGTGCGTGAGACCACGCGCCCGGTGTGATGCATCAGATAAGACAGCAGACGGTATTCGTGGCTGGTGAGCTTGACGGGATTACCGTCGGCGGCGACCCGGCCCGTGCGGGTATCGAGCCGCACCGGCCCGCAATTGAACTCGCTCTTGGCGTGGCCGGTGGAGCGGCGCAGCAGCGCGCGCACGCGCGCCAGCACTTCTTCGAGGTGGAAGGGTTTGGCGACGTAATCGTCGGCGCCGGCATCGAAGCCCTGCACCTTGTCGCTCCAGCGGTCGCGTGCGGTGAGCATCAGCACCGGCATCGCGCGTCCCGCGCGCCGCCAGGCTTCCAGCACCGAGATGCCGTCCATTTTTGGCAGGCCGATGTCGAGAATGACGGCGTCGTACGGCTCGCTCTCGCCGAGGTAATGACCCTCCTCGCCATCGAAAGCGCGATCGACCACATAGCCGGCGTCTGTCAGCGCGGTGGCGAGCTGGCGGTTGAGGTCGGGATCGTCCTCGATAACGAGGAGCCGCACTTTAATAGCCTCCGGTCAGCGGCCGCTGATGACGCTGCCATTGCTGGCGTCCACGGCCGCGCGCGTCACTTTGCCATTCTGCGCCAGTAGAGTCAGCATATAGACGAGCCCTTTTGTGTCGCGACAAAGGCGGGCCTTGACCACCTCACGCGGGCGGCGGCCGATAGCATGCATTGCCTCGGCGAGCGGGATCGCCTGTCCGGCCGCAATGGCGGCGCGCTGCTGTTCCTTGCTCAGACAAGCTTGCCTGGCCTCGGCGGCCACGGCCGATGTAATCTCGGGCACCACCATCTGGGCGTCCGAGACATAAACGGTCGAAGCCGCGAAAACGGCAGCCAAGCCTAAAAACAGAGTGACGGATCGCTTCGCAATCATGCGGCCTCTTAACGGGAAGCCGGTGAACCCAAGGTGAACGGCAAGCTCAACGGCATATGTTCAAGCGTTAACGCCCGGCCGCTGTTCCATCGAATCCGGAGAACGTCGCGAAGGCATCGAGCGGCTCGCGCGGGGAGCGCCAGCCGTTGATCGCGGCGGATTCGTCGGCCTGCCGCCATTTGGCGAGTTCATCGCACCACGCGGCGTGAAATTGCGGGCCGCGCAAACTTTCAGGATCTTCCGCCGAAAACGTTTCCGCCACCGCGCCGTTCGGCCATTGCAGGCGGCGGCGCGAAGGCGTCCACAACGGCCGCTCATGATGAGCGTGCACGGCAAGAAGTCCCGACACGCCCTCGACCATAACCTCGCGCGCTTCGTGTTCGGTTTCGCCGACCAGCGCGATGCGCGCATTTGGATTCCTAAGCGCGAACGCCCGCGCCCATTCCGCGCCAGCCCGCGTTTTCCCCGCGCCGCGCCCGCCGATCAGCAGCCACGTCGTCCAGGGCGCGCCGTTATTTCCAAAATCCGGCGGCGTCTGGTGCGAATGCGAGAAGCTCGGCCAGTCGCACGAAAGCGTTTCATTCCACGGCGTCTTTTGGCTGGCGAGGAATTTCGCCGTCAGCCCGCTCTCCGACAAAAGCCTCAATGCGGCGTGCAAGCTCGCGACGGAATTCATCGATGTCACGCGGAATGGGATCGTCGTCGGAGTCATTGGCAGCCATGCCCTCTTCCCCGGCATTGAGCAGTGCGACCTGACGCAAAGTGCGGGCAAGACTCGCCAGCGTACGAGCCATGCGTTCGGATTCGCCGCGATCGGACGGGCCGAGCATGCCGAGAACGCACTCCACCGCTTTCAGCTCGCGCTCGACAGCAGCCTGCAAGCTCGCCGCGAGCACGGCGAAATCGGGAGCCGCCGCAGCGGCGGAATTCGCGGCCGGCGGCGTCGGCTTATTCTCGGCAGCCGCATTTGCGCGCCGCGCGAGCAGAAGCTCAATCGAATTGCCGTCGTGACGAAGCCGCTGCCAGTTCCATAGCTTGATGCGGCCGCGCAATGTCGTCGTCGAAATTCCCATGATGACGGCAATCTCATCCACGGGCAGCAGCGTCGTCTCGTAGAGCCGCCGTCCTTCGGCGACCAGTTCGGGGGCAACCTCAATTCGGATCGCAGACATCGCAACCTCGGCGGCGCGGACGCAAAAAAGCCGGCGCGGGAAACGCCGGCTTCGATGCATAAAATATTTTGCGCTTAGCGCAGGAAATAATACCAGAGCGCGGCGAAGATCACCGCGGCGGCAACGGTGCTGACCGTGAGCACGACCAGCATGCTCGGCCCGCGCTCACCGGCGCGCGCTTCGGTGGCGGTTTCGACGATTTGTCCCTTCGATGTGACTTGCGCCATTGGCAAAACTCCATGAATGCAAAACATCGCGGCGCGTCGGGGCGCCACCGGGATAACGCCGCGGCGGGCGAAACGTTCAGATGCAATTGTGGAGCGTGAGCGAAACCTAACGGACCAGCGTTCGGATGTCAAGATTATATTCCTAGGTATTGTTTCCTGAATTCGGCGCTTGTGGATAACTCCGCCGCAAGCGGCATAAAACGCAGAGAATTCAGGGAATTAAAACAATTAAAACAACGCGGCGCGCAGGCCTATTTCTTCGGCGTGTCGCTCCGGCAAGCGCCCGGCTTGCCCTCGTCCCAGATCCAGCCGCAGGGCGAGCAGCCGCCAAGGCTCAGGCCGAGCAGAAGCAAACACAGAATCACGGCGCAGCGCTGGAGTGGGAAACGAGTCATGCGCGCATGATAGCGGATCGGCGCGCGTCCCGCGATAGCTTTGGCTCAAGCAAATATGCGCGCAACAACCTTTATCTCCCCGGAACCATCGGATGGCATCGACGTTGTCCCCGCGATCATTTGTCCAGGGAAAAACGCTCATGTCACTCGGAACCATACTGCTCATCATTTTGATCGTTGCGTTGCTCGGCGGCTTTAGCGGCCTGGGCGGCGGTCCTTTCTACGGCACCGGCTATTACGGCGGCGGCGGGCTCGGTCTTGTACTCGTCATCGTCCTGATCCTCGTGCTGCTCGGCAGGATCTGACGCCGGAATGAACAATCGCCAGGCGCAAGCACAGGCACAAAGCGGACAAGAAAAGCGCTATTTGCTGGCGATCAACGATCCCAAGCCGGTCGTGCATGTCGCGACCGTCTGGCGAACCGCGGCGCAAGCGGCCACCATCGGCATCTTCTTCATTCTGTCGATTGTCGCGCTCGATCTGGCACGCGCGCTTCTCCTGCCGATCATCTCCGCTTTCGTCATCGGCCTGATGATGGGGCCGCTGGCGGCGCGCGCGCAGTTACGGCGTTCCGCCGCTCATCGCCGCGGTCGTGTTGTGGCTGCTCGTGATCGGCGTCTTTTACGGTGTCATCGCGCTGCTCGCCGCGCCGGCACTGGACTGGATCAAGAAGGCGCCGGATATCGCCCTCAACGTGAAGGAAAAACTTCAGGTTCTCGACCAGCCGCTCGCAGCGCTGCAAAGTTTACGTAACGCCATTCTGCCACAAAATGAAAACTCCCGCATCGGATTCGATATCGCGAACTTCCTGCAACCCGCCCTCACCATCGTTACGCCGGCCATCGGGCAGATTTTCATTTTCTTCGGAACGCTGTTTTTCTTTCTGCTCGGCCACGCGCAATTGCGTCAGGTGCTTATCGCGCTGTTCGAGGAACATGAATCGCGGCTTCGCACGCTCAAAATCATCAACGATGTCGAACGCAATCTGACCAATTACCTGAGCGTCGTCGCGGTGATCAATTTCGCCGTCGGGCTGATGGCATTTTTGATCGCTTATATCGTCGGGCTGCCGAACGCCGTCGCCTGGGGCGTGCTCGGGTTCATCCTCAATTTCATCCCCTATATCGGCGCGCTGCTGATGGAGGCCGTGCTGCTCGCGGTCGGGCTGGTGACGTTCCCGACGCTAACCGAAGCGCTCGTCGCGCCGCTTCTTTATTTCGGCTTCACCACGCTCGAAGGCCATTTCATCACGCCGAGCATCATGGGGCGGCAGCTCACGCTAAGCCCGCTCACGGTATTTCTCTCGCTGATCTTCTGGTCGTGGCTGTGGGGGCCGATGGGCGCGTTTCTCGCGGTGCCGCTGCTCATCGTCGCGCTGGTCGCCATCAATCATCTGTTTCCGGACGACGAGCCGGCGCTTCCCTGACGCCTTACTCTGCCGGTATCGACGTCGCCGGCGCAGTCGGCACGGTCGCGCCCGCCACCGGCGGACCTCTCAGCGGCCGCTCTTCCATTCCGATGAGGAATGCGAATCCGAAGGCGAGCACCAGCGCGGCGGTAATGAATACGAAGCGGAAGGCGTGCGCGAGTTCGGGCGCCGAGGCGGTGCGCGCCAGCGTCTCCACCGAAACTCCCGCCGCGCCGCCAAGCCCGCCGAGCACGATAGCGCCGAGCACGGCCACCACCAGCGCCGAAATCAGCGAGCGGAAGAAATTCGCAGCGCCCGTGGCAATGCCCATGAGGGGCCGCGCGACGGCGTTCTGCATGCCGACGGTCGAGATCGGGAAGATCGTCCCCAACCCGGCGCCGATCACGCCGAGCAGCACGCATACGGCGATGACAGACGTCGATGCCGGCCAGATCGCCAGCACGCCAAGTGCGAGAATGGCGATCGCCATGCCGATCAGCGGCATACGCTTGTAATGCTCCACGTGCGTCATCGCGCGGCCGGTTACAGTCGAAGAAATCACGGTCGTGCCCATCAGCGGGATCAGCGCGAGGCCGGATTGGCTGGCGGAAAGATGCATCACGGTTTCAAAATACAGCG
The DNA here is from genome assembly GCA_945907045.1 of Rhizobium sp. Q54. Lineage (GTDB taxonomy): Bacteria > Pseudomonadota > Alphaproteobacteria > Rhizobiales > Xanthobacteraceae > Pseudolabrys. The sequence goes on from CAMDSH010000008.1 coordinate 78,619, forward strand.
GCACGAAAATCGTCATGCCGACGAGCGTGCCCATGGCGCAAGCGCCCGCCAGCGTCGCGCAGCGCACCACCGCGTTGCCGAGCACCGTGAGCGGCAGGAACGGCTCTGCCGTGGCCACCAGCCGCCAGGCAAACAGTCCCCACGCCACCGCCGACCCAATGAGCAGCGCGCCGATCGGCGCCGATATCCATTCGAAACGCCGCCCGCCCCAGGTGAGCGCGAGCAGAAGCGTCACCGCGCCGCACATCATCAGCACGGCGCCGGTAAGGTCGAGTTTGTGCTTGCGCGGATGAAACGGCACGCGCTTGAGCACGATCCAGGTCATGATCAGCGCACCAAGCCCGAGCGGCACGTTGATCCAGAAGATCAGCGACCAGTGCAGATGCTCGGTCAGGAATCCGCCGAGCACCGGCCCGCCGATGGACGAGAGCGCGAACACCGCGCCGATGTAGCCCTGATAGCGGCCGCGCTCGCGCGGGGAGACGATGTCGGCGATGATCGTTTGCGAGAGCGCCATCAATCCGCCGCCGCCGATGCCCTGCAGGCCGCGCGCGAAAATCAGCGCGATCATGTTGGGCGCCAGCGCGCAGGCCACCGAGCCTGCGACGAAAATCGCAACGGCTGCGATCATCACCCCGCGGCGGCCGTGGATGTCGGAGAGCTTGCCGTACAGCGGCGTCACCGCCGTGCCGGTGAGCAGATAGGCCGTCACCACCCAGGATAGATTTTCAACGTCCGCGAAGCTGCGCCCGATGGTCGGCAGCGCGGTCGCGACGATGGTCTGGTCGAGCGCGCCGAGAAACATCGCCACCGTGATGCCGATGACGATGGCGCGGATTTCCGGATGCGTCAGCGCCTTTGTTTCAAGCGTCTTTGGTTTCGCAGCCGTTTTGGAAGGTGTCATCTGGCTCTAGCTTTGGGAAAACGAAATCGACAATGCGAATTTCAACTCGTTAGATGGCGCAACCGTTCCACAATGACAATGGAGAGAAATGCGGGGCTGCTATGACCCCGCCGGGAGAGTTAAACCGTCGTCAATTAAAACCCGTAAAGCCGGGCATTGCTGCACAGGCCGTAAATGCTTAACCTGCTCTGAATAACGCGCATCAACAAAAATATCGCTTTAAGGGGAGGATCGCATGAGCAAGTCCCGCATCACTGGCATTACGCCCTCGCGCCGCCGTGTCATCAAGGGCGCCGCCGCGCTCGCAGCCGGCATCGCGGCGCCCGCGATATTATTCCGCGCTGGACCCGCGTTCGCCGCTTATCCGGAGCGCCCGATCCGCGTGGTGGTGGCCAACACGCCGGGCGGGCCTTCCGATATCACCGCGCGAATTCTCACAGGCGCATTGCAGGAAGCTACCGGCAAGACATTCATCGTCGAGAACAAGGGCGGCGCCGGCGGCAACATCGGCATGGCGCATGTCGCCAACAGCGACCCCGATGGCTACACGCTGCTGCTGGCGACCAACGCGGTGTCGGTCAACGTCAGCCTCTACAACACGCTCCCTTTCGATCCGCTGAAAGACTTTGTCGGCGTATCGGAGGTGGCGGGCTCGCCCAATACATTCGTGGTGAAGACCGACCTCGGCGTAAAGACGATGAAAGATTTCGTCGCGCTCGCCAAAGCCAATCCGGACAAGTTCAACGTCGCGACGCCGCCGATCGGCACCGCGCCGCAGCTGCAGGCCGAGGTGCTGAAAATTCGTGAAGGCCTAAGCAAGATGGCCACCGTCGTGTTCGCGGGCGGCGGCGATGCGTTGCAGGCGCTGCTGAGCGGCACCGTGCAACTCAGCTCGGGTTCGCTCCCCCCGGCGGCGCCGCACATCAAGGCCGGCACGCTGACCTGCCTTGCCGTCACCGGCGACGCGCGCTGGCCGGAGCTTCCCAACGTGCCGACCATGCTGGAGTCAGGTTACAAGGATTTCGTCTTCGCCACCGACACCGTGCTGCTGGCACCCTCGAAGACTCCGCCCGACGTGGTCAAATGGCTGGAGAAAGAGACACTCGCGGTTCTCAACAAACCCGACATGAAAGAAAAGCTGTTCAAGGCCGGCTTCCTGGTGCGGCCCAAGGGCGCCACGGACGCCATGGCGCGCGTCACCAAAGAGGTGACGATGTTCCGCGACGTCATCACGCAAGCCGGCATCAAGAAACTGTAAGCGGCATCGGGGCTGATTGTGATCGTCAGAAAAATCGAGCCGATTGCGATCAGCCTTCCCATGCTCAAGCCCGTCATCATGGCGGGCGAGGAAGTGCGCGCGGCCGACAACGTGTTGCTTCGGATCGAAGCGGACAATGGGCTGTTTGGATGGGGCGAAGCCGCCTCAGCGCCGGTCATGACCGGCGAAACAATCGAGAGCATGCTCAGCGCCGTGCATTATCTCGCGCCCGTGCTGATCGGCCGCGAGGCGGGCGACATCGAGGGCGCGCGCGCCGCCATGCACGGACGGATGTACGGCAACCACGGCGCCAAGGCGGCCATCGAAATCGCATTGCACGATCTTGTCGGCAAGGCATCAGGTCAGCCGGTACATGCGCTGCTCGGCAAGAGGCGCCGCAGCCGCATGGCGCTGCTCGGCGTCATAGGCGGCGGCGATTACGACGGCGACTTGCGCGACGCCGAAAAGAAAAAGAGCAGCGGCTTTACCGCCTACAAGATCAAGGTCGGCATCGATACGCCCGCGCGCGACGCCGAGCGCACCCGCGCGATTTGCAAAATTCTCGGCCAGGGCAGCCTGATTTCCGCCGACGCCAATCAGGGCTTCGATACCGCGCAGGCAATTGAATTCGTGCGCGCGGTAACGGGAAGTGGGCTCGATTTCTTCGAGCAGCCCGTCGCATCCGACGATCTCGACGGCATGGCCGCGGTCGCGGCGGCAAGCGGCATTGCCATCGGGAGCGATGAGGGCATCCACGGCCTCGACGACATCCGCCGCCATCACGAGGCTAAGGCCGCGCGCGGCGTCAGCCTGAAAGCCATCAAGCTCGGCGGCATTCGCGCGGTCGCGCAAGCCGGAGTATTGTGCGGCGAACTCGGAATGAGCGTGAATATTTCCTGCAAGACCGGCGAGTCGAGCATCGCTTGCGCCGCCGCGCTGCACGTCGCGTCGGTCATTCCGAATATCGACTGGGGCCTGACGCTGACCAACGCCAGCCTCGGCGAGGACGTAACCGCGCATCCGGTTCGCAGCGAAAAGGGTCACGCCGAGGTGCTTGAGCGTCCTGGCCTCGGCATCGATGTCGATGAAGACCGCGTACGGCGGCATCGCATCGGCGCGGTCAAGCGGCACGTCGCGTAACGCGCTTTAGGTGAAATCAAAAACCTTCGCCGGATTGTCCACCAGCATCAGCTGGCGCGCGCGTGCGGTAGGCGCGATCTCCTCGATCATATCAACCAGCACGCCGTCGTCCGGCACATAGCCGCCGTGCGTATTGGGATGCGGAAAATCGGTTCCCCACACCACGCGCTCCGGCGCCTGCTCTGCAAGAATACGCGCGAGCGCCACCGCATCGCGAAACGGCGGCGGCTGCTTCGACACGCGGTCGATGCCGCTCAGCTTCACCCAGACATTGCCGCCATCGAGCAGCGCGCGCAGCGTTTTGAATGCCTCGCCGTCCGCGCCTTCGCTCACATCGACACGCGCGATATGGTCAATCACCACCGGCGCCTTGATCGAGCGGATGAGATCGAGAACGGCAAGCAGGTCCTTGCCGGTGACATGAATGGCGATATGCCAGCCGAACGGTGCGACCAGCGCCAGGATCGTTCGGATTTCATCCGGCGTCTGCGAGGGGCCGAGATGGGGGAGAAAATGCAAGCGCACGCCGCGCATGCCGGCCCCGTGCAATTTCACCACCTCCGCTTTCGGCGTATCCGGCGAGAGCAGCGCAACGCCGCGGCAGCGCCCCGGCCAGGCCTTGAGCGCATCGAGCACCGCGGAGTGATCGGTGCCGTGGCAGGACGACTGAACGATCAATGTGCGTTCGAAACCGAGAAAATCGTGCAACGCGCGCAGGCGCTCCTTCGGCGCGTCGTGCGGCGTGAAGGTGCGCTTCGGCGCGTAAGGAAAACGCGCATGCGGCCCGAAGATATGACAATGAGAGTCGCAAGCCAGCGGCGGTAATTTCAATTTTGGCTTGCTGGGATGCTCGACCGGCGGCGGGCACGTCGGTTCAAGACTGATATCGCTTGTCATGCCGCGCTCACCTCAATCGCAGCGCGCGCTCATGCCACCATCAACGACGATCTCGGTGCCGGTAATGAAGCGAGCCTCGTCGGACGCGAGAAACAGCACCGCCTGAGCGGTGTCGCGTCCGTCACCGGCGAAACCGAGCGGAATGCGCGCGACGCGCTGCTTGAGCAACTCCGCGACGTCGCCACCCGCGCGCTGGCGCGCCAGCCGCGCTTCCACCATCGGCGTATGCATCTGCCCCGGAACTACCGTGTTCACCCGCACGCCCTTGCCGCCATATTGCACGGCGACGACGCGGGAAAACTGGATCACGCCCGCCTTGGAGGATGCGTAACCAACCTGCGCCGAACCGGTCCAGCGAATGCCCGATGTCGAAGCGACATTCACAATCGCGCCGGCGCGCTGCGCTTCCATAATCGGCAGCACATGCTTGCAGGCGAGATAGACGCTTTTGAGATTGAAATCGATCTGCGCGTCCCAGTCTTTTTCCGCGAGTTCAACCGGCCCGCCTTTGGCCGAGCCGCCGACATTATTCACCAGCACGTCGATGCGGCCGTACGCCTTGGCGCAGGCGGCAACCATGGCGACGACGCTGCCGTTGTCGGTGACATCGCACTCGTGCGTCTTGATCGAGTTTGCGTGCTCGCCCGCGCGCTCCAGCGTCTCCGCCATCGCCGCGGCGGATTTATCGACCGCGAAAACTTTCGCGCCTTCCTGAGCGAACAGCACGGCGGCGGCGCGGCCATTGCCCCAGCCGGGGCCGACGCTGCCCGCTCCGGCTATGATCGCGACTTTTCCGGCCAGCCGTCCGGGCATGTTCAGCTTCCGCGCGCTTAACTCAATTCGGCTTGATGCCCGCAGCCTGCACCACCTTGCCCCATTTGACGATTTCACTGCGGATGAAAGCGCCGAACTGCTCCGGCGTGCCGCCCGACAAAATCGCGCCCTGGCTCGCAAGCTTCTCGATCACTTCCGGGCTGCGCATCGCTTCAAGCGTCGCGCTGTTGAGCTTGGCGACAATCGCCTTCGGCGTTTTCGCGGGCGCGACCATGCCGTACCAGTTCTCGGTCTGGATATCCGGCATACCGACTTCCACGGTAGTCGGCACGTCTTTCAGCGCCGCGACGCGCTGCATGGTGCCGATCGCGATCGGCTTGAGTTTTCCTGCCGCCACCTGCGGGAGCAAAATCGGCAGATCGAGGAACACCATCTGCACTTGCTGCCCGAGCAGATCATTCACCGCAGGCGCAGCTCCGCGATAGGGAACGTGCACGATGTCGATCTTGGCCGTGAGCTTGAACAACTCGCCTGCCAGATGCGGCATGCTGCCGGGGCCGGACGACGCAAAATTGAGTTTACCCGGCTGCGCTTTTGCAAGCGCCACCAGTTCCTTCATGTTCGAGGCCGGCACGCTGGTGGCAACCACCAGCATTTCCGGCACCTTCGCGACAAGAGTCACCGGCTCGAAATCCTTGAGCGGATCGTAGGGAATTTTCTCCTGCAGGCTGGAGCTGATCGCGAGCGCGCCGGCGCTGCTGATGGCAATGGTGTAGCCATCGGGTTCGGCTTTTGCGACAGCGTCGGTGCCGAGCACGCCGCCCGCCCCGCCGCGATTGTCGATCAGCACCGGCTGCTTGAGGATTTCCGACATGCGCTGGCCGACGACGCGGGCGATGATGTCGTTCGGGCCGCCGGGCGGGAACGGGACGATCAGCTTGATCGGCTTGCTGGGAAATTCCTGCGCTATCGCGGCGCTCATCACCAGCAGCAGGCTAAAGCTTAAAACGCTCCGCAGCAGACCTCGCATAACCATCCTCCCCGTCTCTTTTTATGCGCCGTTGAAAATGCGCTCTATGCCCATTGTGGCCCACCGCGCCGGATTTGACAAAAACCTTCTATGGGCCGCACACCCCTCTCGTTAGAGACGCAATCCCCTCACCCTTCGGCACTCCCGGCACATTATGGCTCCTCCTCTCGTCCAGCTTTCCGGCATTTCACTCACCTTTGGCGGCACACCGCTGCTTGAGGGCACGGAGCTGTCGGTCTCGCAGGGAGAGCGGGTGTGCCTCGTTGGCCGCAACGGCTCGGGCAAATCGACGTTGCTGAAAATCGCCGCAGGGCTGATCGAGCCCGACGCCGGCAGCCGCTTCGTGCAGCCCGGCACGACGATCCGCTATCTCCCGCAGGAGCCGGACCTCTCCGGCCACGCGACCACGTTGTCTTACGTCGAGGCAGGCCTCGGGCCGCATGACGACGCGCATCAGGCCAAGCAGCTTTTGCATCAGCTTGGGCTGAGCGGCGAGGAAAATCCCGCGCAGCTTTCGGGCGGCGAAGCGCGCCGCGCGGCGCTTGCCCGCGCCCTCGCCCCCGAGCCGGATATTTTGCTGCTGGACGAACCCACCAACCATCTCGATCTCACAACCATCGAATGGCTGGAAGCCGAACTCAACTCGCGCCGCGCGGCGCTCATTCTTATCAGCCACGATCGCCGTTTCCTCGAAACTCTGGCGCGCACCACCATCTGGCTCGACCGGGGAAAAACACGGCGGATCGATCTCGGCTTCGGCGCATTCGAGAACTGGCGCGACGAGACGCTGGCGCAGGAAGAGATCGACCAGCACAAGCTCGACCGCAAGATCGAGGCCGAGCAGCACTGGTTGCGTTATGGCGTGAGCGGGCGGCGCAAGCGCAATGTCCGCCGCCTCTCCGATTTGCAGGCGCTGCGGCAGACGCGGCGCGACTATCGCGGCAGCACCGGCAAGGCCGTCATCGCGGCGGCGCAGGCGGACAAATCCGGCAGCCTCGTCATCGAGGCGCAGGAAATTTCCAAGGCTTTCGAAACAAGACCCATCGTCAAGGATTTTTCCATCCGCGTCATGCGCGGCGACCGCATCGGCATCGTCGGCCCCAACGGCAGCGGCAAGACCACGCTCATCAATCTCCTCACCGGCGTAATGCCGCCCGACAGCGGCACGGTCCGGCTCGGCGCAAATTTGCAGATGGCGACGCTCGATCAGGGCCGCGAAAGCCTCAATCCGAACTGGACATTGAGCGAAGCCCTTACCGGCGGCGAAGGCGACACTGTTTCCATCGGCGGCAAGCAGAAGCACGTCATCGGCTACATGCGCGACTTTCTCTTTGCGCCGGAGCAGGCACGCACGCCCTTGCGGGTTCTCTCCGGCGGCGAGCGCGGGCGCATCACGCTGGCGCGCGCGCTGGCAAAACCCTCGAACGTGCTGGTGCTGGACGAGCCGACCAACGATCTCGATCTCGAAACCCTTGACGTGCTGGAGGAAATGCTCGGCGACTATGCCGGCACGGTCATCCTCATCAGCCATGACCGCGATTTCCTCGATCGCGTCGTCAACGCGGTGGTCGCGCCGGAAGGCGGCGGCGAATGGATCGAATATGCCGGCGGCTACACCGACATGCTGGCGCAGCGCACGGGCGACATCTCGCGCCGGTCCGTGGGCGCGCGCAAAGCCACTGAAAGCAAGCCGCCCCCGCCCTCCGCCGCGCCGAAAGCCGGCAAACGGCGCTTGAGCCCGCACGAGCAGCACGCGCTCAAGGATTTGCCCAAGCGCATCGCCAGGCTGGAAGCCAGCATCCGCACCCTGCAGGCCAGGCTCGACGAACCGGGCTTCTACACGCGCGACCGCGAGGCCTTCACGAACGCCTCCACCTCGCTCGCCGCCGCGCAGGCGGAACTAACCACTGCCGAGCAACAATGGCTGGAGCTGGAAATCCTGCGCGAGAGCATCGGCGGCGCGCAGTAACAAGGCGGCGCTGCCTGCGCGGAAGATTTCCACAATCGCCGCCATCGGGCCCTGCGGCTATGGCGCACCGGCGCAGGCTGTGTAATTCCTTCTTTTATATTTTAGAGGGTGACATGACCGCCTCCCCCATTCATGCCCGCTTCGACGGGCCGATCGTGATGCTTGGCTTCGGCTCCATCGGCAAAGGCACCTTGCCGCTGCTGGAAAAGCACATCGCGCACGACGCCAAAAAATTCACCGTCATCGCCCCGGATGACCGCGACCGCAAATTGCTGGACGAGCGCAAGCTCAAGTTCATGCACCTCGCCATCACCAAGGAAAATTACCGCGACGTGCTCACGCCTCTGCTGAAAGCGGGGCCGGGACGCGGCATGATCGTCAACGTGTCGGTCGATACCTCCTCGGTCGATCTGATGAACCTGTGCAAGGACCTCGACGCCTTCTACATCGATACGGTCGTCGAGCCGTGGCCCGGTCTCTATACCGATCGCAGCCGCTCGATCTCCGAGCGCTCCAACTACGCGCTGCGCGAGAGCTTGCTGGAACAGCGCCGCAAGCGCCCCGGCGGCATCACCGCGATCAGTTGCTGCGGCGCCAACCCCGGCATGGTGTCGTGGATGGCCAAGCAGGCGCTGCTCGATGTTGCGAACGAACTGAAAATCAAGTTCACCGAACCGAAGACGCGCGAGGAATGGGCGCGGCTGATGCAGCTCACCGGCGTGAAAGGCATCCACATCGCCGAGCGCGACACCCAGCGCTCGCGCGAGCCCAAGCCCTTCGGCAAGTTCGTCAACACCTGGTCGGTGGAAGGCTTTGTTTCCGAAGGCATGCAGCCGTCGGAACTTGGCTGGGGCACGCACGAAAAGGCGCTGCCCCCCGGCGGCTTCCGGCACGAAACCGGATGCGATGCCGCGATTTATCTCACGCGCCCCGGCGCCGGCACGCGCGTGCGCTCATGGACGCCGACCGCGCAGGCGCAGCACGGCTTTCTGGTGACGCATAACGAGTCCATCTCGATCGCGGATTACTTCACGCTGCGCGAGAACGGCAAGGCCGTGTACCGGCCGACCTGTCACTACGCCTATCATCCGTGCAACGACGCGGTGCTCTCCCTGCACGAGATGGCGGGGGCTGCGTGGACGCCGCAGAAGACCTGGCACATTCTCGACGAGCACGACATCGTCGACGGCATCGATGAACTCGGCGTGCTGCTCTACGGCCATGCCAAGAACGCCTACTGGTACGGCTCGCAGCTTTCCATCGAGGAGACGCGCAGGATCGCGCCCTACCAGAACGCCACCGGCTTGCAGGTGACTTCCGCCGTGCTCGCCGGAATCGTGTGGATGCTGGAAAATCCGGAGCGCGGCATCACCGAAGCCGACGAGATGGATTTCCGCCGCTGCCTCGAAATCCAGATGCCTTATCTCGGGCCCGTCATCGGCAAGTACACCGACTGGACGCCGCTGGTCGGGCGCGGCGTGCTGTTTCCGGAATACGTCGACCGCGACGATCCGTGGCAGTTCAAGAACGTGCTGGTGAGCTGATCCCGGTCAGCTTTTCAGCCGGTAGCCGGTTTTGAAAATCCACCACACGATCGCCATGCAGGCGGCCAGAAACATCAGCGCCATCGCGACGCTGATGCCGACGCTCACGTCCGCGATCTCGTAAAAACTCCAGCGGAATCCGCTGATGAGATAAACGACCGGATTGAACAGCGTGACCGTCTGCCAAAATGGCGGCAGCATGTCGATGGAATAGAAACTGCCGCCGAGAAACGTGAGCGGCGTGATGATAAGCAGCGGCACGAGCTGCAATTTCTCAAAACCGTCGGCCCAGATGCCGATGATGAAGCCGAACAGGCTGAACGTCACCGCCGTGAGCACGAGGAACGCCATCATCCAGACCGGGTGTGCGATTTTCAACGGCACGAACAGGCCAGCGGTTGCAAGAATAATGACGCCGAGGATGATCGACTTCGACGCGGCGGCGCCGACGTAACCGAGCGCGATTTCGAGATACGATACCGGCGCGGACAAAAGCTCGTAGATCGTGCCGACGAATTTAGGGAAATAGATGCCGAACGAGGCGTTGGCGATGCTCTGCGTGAGCAGCGAGAGCATGATCAGACCCGGCACGATGAACGCCCCGTAGCTCACGCCCTCGACTTCGGTAATGCGCGAGCCGATGGCCGCGCCGAACACGACGAAATACAGCGATGTCGAAATCACCGGCGAGACGATGCTTTGCAGCAGCGTGCGCCAGGTGCGCGCCATTTCGAACTTGTAGATCGCGCGTACCGCCCGCCAGTTCATTTTTTCACCAGATTGACGAATATTTCTTCCAGCGAACTTTCCGCCGTTTGCAAATCCTTCACCTCGATCCCCGCCGCGTTGAGATCGTGCAGCAGCGCCGTGATTCCGGTGCGCTCGCCTTGCGTGTCGTAGGTGTAAACCAGTTCGCTCCCTTTTGAGGCGAGCGCAAGCTGGTGCGGGGCGAGCGTTGCCGGTATCGCGTCGAGTTTTTTCTGCAACGCCAGCGTGAGCTGCTTCTTGCCCAGTTTGCGCATCAGCTCGGCCTTGTCCTCGACGAGAATAATCTCGCCGTTATTGATGACGCCGATGCGGTCGGCCATTTCCTCGGCCTCGTTGATGTAATGCGTGGTCAGGATGATCGTCACGCCGGAGGCGCGCAGCAGGCGCACCACCTCCCACATATCCTTGCGCAACTCGACATCGACGCCGGCGGTCGGCTCATCGAGAAACAAAATCTGCGGCTCGTGCGAGAGCGCCTTCGCGATCAGCACGCGCCGCTTCATGCCGCCCGACAGCGTCATGATTTTGGAGTCGCGCTTGTCCCACAGCGAGAGGTCTTTGAGCACTTTCTCGATGTGCGCGGGATTGTGCGGTTTGCCGAACAGCCCGCGGCTGAACGTCGCCGTCGCCCAGACGGTTTCGAACGCGTCGGTGGTGAGTTCCTGCGGCACGAGGCCGATCATCGAGCGCGCGGCGCGATAGTCCGCGACGATGTCGTGGCCATCGACCGTCACCTTGCCCGCGCTGGCGTTGACGATGCCGCAGACGATGCCGATCAGCGTCGTCTTGCCCGCCCCGTTCGGCCCCAGCAGCGCGAAAATCTCGCCGCGGCGGATATCGAGACTGACGCTTTTCAGCGCGTGAAAACCCGATGCGTAGGTCTTCGAAACATTCGCAATGGAAATGATGGGCGGCATGGGGCGTCGATAGTGGGGCGTCGATGGTTAAGACAAAGCGTCGCGGGAATAGAAAGCGAACGGCGGGGTATCGCATTGTGGGCCGCACGATGCGCCCGTTGACCACATAAGAAGCCGCGAGCTACCTAGCAAGAAGCGGCGTGCGACGTAATAGTCCTAACGAACACTCCCGGAGCGATGAAATGGAAGCCTACCTCTGCCCCTCTTGCGGCATGCAATACGCGCCGGGCGCAGCGCCGCCGGCCAAATGCGTCGTATGCAGCGAGGAGCGGCAATATATCGCCGTGGGCGGGCAGAAGTGGACGACGCTCAAGGCCGAAGTGCCAAGGCACTTCAACATGTTCCGCGAATACGAGCCCGGCATCATCGGCATCGGCACGCAGCCGGCGCTTGGCATCGGCCAGCGCGCGCTTCTCATCTGCACGCCGCACGGGAACATCTTGTGGGACTGCATCGCGATGCTCGATCCCGCCACGATCACGCTGATCAAGGGCCTCGGCGGATTGCAGGCGATCGCGATTTCGCATCCGCATTTTTACACGACGATGGTGGAATGGAGCCAGGCCTTCGGCGGCACGCCGATTCATCTGCATGCTGACGACAAGGAATGGATCATGCGGCCGGATCCCGCGATCAGGCTGTGGAGCGGCGAGACGTTCAAGCTGATGCCGGACGTGACGCTGATCCGCGCGCACGGCCACTTCAAGGGCGGCAACATGCTGCATTGGGCCAAGGGCGCCGGCGGGCGCGGCGTGCTCGGCGCGTCCGACATCGCGACGGTGACGATGGACCGCAAGCACTTCAGCTTCATGCGCAGCTATCCGAACGTCATCCCGCTCTCGGCGAAGAACGTGCGCGAAATCGTCGCCGCGCTGGCGCCGTTCGAATTCGACACCGCCTATGGGCATTTCTTTCACAACAACATCGCGACCGGTGCAAAGGCGGCGCTGGAATATTCCGCCAAGCGATACATCGATGCGCTCGGCGGCGCGTATGACGAGAAGTGAGGGTTGTAGGGCGGCTACTTCCCGCTCTTTACCTTGGCCCCCTTCGGCACCCTGCCCGGCCAGCTCACAATGTGATCTTCCAGGTCCTTGTCCGGCACGTCGACTTCGCTCGAAATTTTGCGGTCGCGCAACGACACGCCCGCGATGTGCACAGTCTCCGGGTCGCCCGAAACCAGCGGATGCCACCACATCAAATCCTTGTCCTCGGCGATCAGGCGGTAGGCGCAGGTCGGCGGCAGCCAAGCGGTATCGCGCACGGTTTCCGGCGTTAAGATTACGCAGTCCTCGACCAGCGCGCTGCGGTTCTTGTAGTCCTTGCAGCGGCAGGCGGTGCCGTCGAGCAGCTTGCAGGCAACGTCCGTGAAGTAGATTCGTAGCGTCTCTTCTTCCTCCAGCTTGTTCAGGCAGCAGCGGGCGCAGCCGTCGCACAGGCTCTCCCATTCCGATTTCGTCATTTGTTCCAATGACTTGGTCTGCCAGAACGGGGCCTCGTCGTCGGCCATCAAGGCGCTCCTCGCGTGGGGGCGAAATTTACCGCTAAAGTTCGGAAACCAAAGCGGGTTTATCCTCATTTACACCCAAATTCCGTTCACCTTGTGGCCTAAGCGGCATTGTCCAGCGATGGCCCCGGGCGGCCGGATCGGGTAAAATCGCTTTCATCACAACAGCGAGCAGCCTTTGCCTTTGCGCGACCTCCTTCCCGAAGACTGGAAGCCCAGTCTCAAGCGCTGGTTCCTGGACCTCGACTCGCTTGTCGACTCCACCATCTTCCAGAGCGCTGCCTGGACGCGCGAATTGTATGAGCGCTTCACCGGCTTCATGGATCATTTCCATGTCGCGGGCTGGAAGCGCTGGGCCAACGAATTCCTCTCCGAATGCGCCACGCTCGGCACCGGCGGCCTGCTGCTGATGCTGGCGCTCGCGGTGCCTGCGTTCCGCGAAACCTCGGACGAAGACTGGCTGAAGAAATCCGAACTCGCGGTGACGTTCCTCGACCGCTACGGCAACGAAGTCGGATCGCGCGGCATCAAGCACAACGATTCCATTCCGCTCGACGAATTCCCCGATCATCTGATCAAGGCGACGCTGGCGACCGAGGACAGGCGCTTCTACGAGCATTTCGGCATCGATCCCGGCGGCACGCTGCGCGCGCTGGTGAGCAACGCGCGCGCCGGCGGCGTGGTGCAGGGCGGCTCCTCGATCTCGCAGCAGCTGGCGAAGAATTTGTTCCTCAACAACGAGCGCACCATCGAGCGCAAGGTGAAGGAAGCCTTCCTCGCGCTGTGGCTGGAAGTGCGCCTGACCAAGAACGAAATTCTCAAGCTCTATCTCGACCGCGCTTATCTCGGCGGCGGCGCATTCGGCGTCGACGCGGCCTCGCAGTATTATTTCAACAAGTCCGCGCGCGACGTCACGCTCTCGGAAGCCGCCATGCTCGCCGGCCTGTTCAAGGCGCCGAGCAAGTATGCCCCGCACGTCAACTTGCCGGCCGCGCGCGCCCGCGCCAACGTCGTGCTCGACAACCTGGTCGAAGCCGGCTTCATGACCGAGGGCCAGGTGTTCGGCGCCCGCCGCAACCCCGCCACCGCCGTCGATCGCCGCGACGAACGCGCGCCGAATTATTATCTCGACTGGGCATTCGACGAGATGAAGAAGCTCGTCGACACCTTCCCGAAGTCGATGACCGAACGCGTCTTCATCGTGCGCACGGCGCTCGATGTCGGCCTGCAGAAGGAAGCCGAAACCGCGCTGGAAGGTTCGCTCCGGCAGTACGGCGCGGATTACAAAGTACGCCAGGGCGGCACGGTGATCATGGACATCGACGGCGCGGTGCGCGCGATGGTCGGCGGGCGCGATTACGGCGCCAGCCAGTTCAACCGCGCAACCGACGCGCTGCGCCAGCCCGGCTCCTCGTTCAAGCCTTACGTCTACGCCACCGCGCTCGCCAACGGCTTCAAGCCCTCGTCCGTGGTGGTCGATGCGCCGATCTGCCTGGGGAGCTGGTGCCCGCAGAACTACGGACGCTCTTACTCGGGCGCGGTCACGCTGCTCACCGCGATCACGCATTCGATCAACACCATTCCGGTGCGCCTCTCTGTCGCGCTCGGCAACGGCGACGCCAAGCTCGGCCGCGCCAAGATCATCCAGACCGCGCGGCGAATGGGCCTTCGCACGCCGCTGCCCGATTCCTCCTCGCTTCCCATTGGCGCCGCGGAAGTCACCATCCTCGATCACGTCGGCGGCTACACGGCATTCCCCAATCTCGGCAAGGCGAGCACGCCGCACGCGTTGCTTGAAGTTCGCACCGGCACAGGCGAGCTGATCTGGCGCTTCGACCGCGACGGCAAGAAGCCCGAGCAGGTGCTGCCCGTGCAGGTCGCGCTCGACATGAACATGATGCTCAACAGCGCGGTGGAAAACGGCACCGGCCGGCGCGCGCGTCTCGACAACATTCAGGTCGCCGGCAAAACCGGCACCACCAACGGCTATCGCGACGCGTGGTTCGTCGGCTTCACCGGCAACTATGTCGGCGGCGTCTGGTTCGGCAACGACGACTACGCCCCGATGAACCGCATGACCGGCGGCTCGCTCCCCGCCATGACCTGGCAGAAGATCATGAGTTACGCGCACCAGGGCATCGAACTCAAAAGCATCCCCGGCGTAGCCCCGGCGCCGAAACGCGAGCAGCCGGTGGTGGCGGATGCCGCCGCGGCGGCGGCAAAGAAACCGGGCGAAGCGGCCCCCCCGCCGCGCCCGACGCTGCTGACGAAACGGGGCGCGGATGCGCTGGTTCGCGTCGAGCGGCTGATGGATGACGCGGCGCGCGCAATGCCGGTCATCAACCCGAGCGTTTCGAGGAACGACACCCAGCGCGGCGCGGCGCTCGATCGCCCGGCAACCCTCGTTTCCGCCGCCAAACGCAACAGCGGCGAAACCATCGGCGGAAACTGATTAGCGGAATCGCCGGCGCGACGTTAGTCTCCACCCAAATCCATACTCGATCGGGTCGAATGTGCGGTTGCTCATCGGATCGCTTTTCTACTTCGCCATCGCAACTTTGGTCGGGCTCGGCGCCACCTATGTTGCGCTGACGCGCGGCGCTGCATTCGGCGCGCTCACCATCGGCGCCTGGACGGCGTGGCCTAAAACCGGCACCTCCGGCGCCGATCCTTATGCGCGCGCGACCATCGCGCGCACCGGGCAATTGCCCATCGGCCTTGGCGACGGCGTCTCGTTCTCCGCGCAACGCGACGACGCAGGCCGCTTTTTCGACGGCCGCTGCGAAACCATATTGAGCGGCATCACGCCGCCTGCGCGCTTCTGGACCATCACGCTCTACAACGCCGAAGGCCAGCTGGTCGCCAATTCGGTCAACCGTTACGGCTTCACCAGTCAGGAAATCATCCGCCGCACCGACGGCAGTTTCGAGATTTTGGTCGCACCGCGCGCCAGCACCGGCAACTGGCTGCCCACTGGCGGCGTCGACCGCTACGTGCTGGTGCTGCGCCTTTACGACACCGCCGTTGGCGTCGCCACCCGCGCGGGGCGCGAAGCGCCGATGCCTTCCATCAAGATGGGGGGCTGTCCATGATGCGCTGGATGTTGCTGCTGCTCGGCGGCGCGCTGCTCGGCGGCATCGTGCATCTTGCCACCATCATGCTGGTGCCGCGCACCGCGACGCAGGACGCCTATTCGCGCCTGGAGCCGACCGCGGCGGTCAACACCATCACGGCGCTGGCGCCGCCGAAACCCGAAGGCTCATCGACATCGTTCATGGACCCCGCCTTCGCCACCGCGGTGTGCCGTTACGATTTGTCCAGCGGTTCGCTCAAACTGAGCGTGCCGGTGAGTCAGGCCTATACGTCGGTGACGTTCTACACGCGCTATGGCGTCGCCTATTATGCCATCAACGACCGCGCCGCCGGCCGCCGCGTCATCGAGCTCGATCTGATGACACTGGAGCAGCACGCGCAACTGCCTGAGGAAGAGGACGTGACCGCCGCCGACAGGCTGATCGTGGATTCGCCGACCGTCACCGGCCTGATCGCGATCCGCGCGCTCGCGCCGGAGCCGGGCCTGATGCCGATGGCGCGCGCAGCGCTCGCTGCCGCGAAATGCGCGCGGCAAGATCCCAAATAAGATTTCGCCGGTTAAAGCGAGGAAGAAGCCGTCCGCATGCCACGGTTTGGGAGGCCGCGCTGGGTTTCGGCGATTCGCGCCATCATCATATTGAGCGCGCGTTCGGCATCCACCGCCATCGGCGACGGCGTCATGATCACCAGCCGCTCAAGCGCGAAACGATAGGACGCAGCGCGCCGGTTGAGCGAGGCGCTCACCATGCCGACGATCAGCGTATTCTCGCGCACGCGGCGGCGGACGTTGATGCGCTCCATGTCGCTGGTGCCGACGAAAGCGAGCGCCTGCTGGCGTTTCTTGTCGGTGTCCAGCACGCGCCAGCTATTGCTGAAGAACGGGCCGACCCGCTCGGTGTCGTTGTTGATGTCGTCGATCAGCTGCGCATAACGCGCGCTCGCCGAGCGGTAGCGCGAGGAGAGCAACTGCGATGCATAAGCGGTGCGGTCGGGCAGCGCGCGGTGCGCCGAGCCGATGAAGCCGTTTTCGCCCAGCAGGCTGTACCATCGCTGGCGGTCGTAGGGCGGCTCGATCAGCGGATATGCCAGATCGCGCATTTGCCGCTCGTCGTCGGTCAGTTCGTAATGCGATGGCGTCGTCTGCTTGCCGGCGATGGCGTCGAGCCCGACCCAGTCGTGGATATTGTCGCGCACCAGAGAGGGTTTTATTTCGCCAAAATCGCCGCTGGTGGCGCACCCGGCAAGCAGCAACAACGAAACAACCGCCAACATGCTCCAGCGCCAGTGCGGGGCGTGTGCGGGCGGCTGCGTCTGTGAATTCATCGATGGCGTTTGCGGAAAAATCTCAGCGGGAAACGCGGCGGCGGCGGCGGCGGCCGGAACTGTTGCCGGTATCGGGCTCCGAACTGGAAGGCCCGTCGGGGCCGCGCTCGATGCGAACCACCGGCAGGATAATGACCGTCGCGGGCTCCGAGTTCGCATCGACATACCTGCCGACGCGGGCGAAGCTCGCATCATCGGGAAACCGGATTACCTCACCCATTGCAATCCCCTCTTTCCAATCCCGCCCCGGGTCTCTTGCCCGGCCTGCCGGATCGGCGTCTGGGAGCATTAAGAAGCCCGCAAGGTTAACGGTTCGCTAACGCCGTCCGACTATCGTTGCTGCATCCGTTGTTCTTTTCCGTAGTCCCAGTGGCGTTGCGAGCATGACGAAGTCCCCCGCGAATCCCCATCTTGAAGGCCTGGTCGATCTGGCGTGCCGCGATGGCGTCGACATCCGCCCCACCCTGCTGCGCGTCCTCACCGATCTCTACGTCCAGAAACCCACCCATACCGACGAGGAAGAAGCGCAGTACGTCGAACTGGCGCAGCGGTTGCTCGACACCGTGGATGCGCCGACGCGCGCCGCGGTCGAGGCCCGGCTTGCCGCCTATCCGAATACGCCGCGCGGTCTCGTCGGCCTGAACACGCCCGCGCCAGTGATGAGCGAGCCGGTGGAAGTGGAGCCTGCATCCCTTGCTGCTTATGTTCCCGCGAAAACCTATGCGCCGGTTGGCCCGGTCGCGCCCGGCTTCGCCGCCGCGTCCGAACTGTCCGATCTGTTTTTCGCGGCCACCACCGTTGAACGCCGGCTGATCCTCACCAATCTCGATTTCGTAACTCCCGCGGCTCAGCCCGGCACGGCGGCGAACAACGCCGAGGCGTTGCGGCAACTGGAAAACGCTGCGCTCTCGCACAACACAAATGCCTTCGCGCAGGCGCTGGAGAAATGTCTCGGCATCAATCGCGCGCTCGCAAAGCGCATCGCCGAAGACCGCACCGGCGAGCCGATCGTGGTAGCCGCCAAGGCGCTCGCCATGCCCGCCGCCGTCGTGCAGCGGATATTGCTGTTCATCAACCCGTCTGTCGGGCAATCGGTGCAGCGGGTTTACGATCTTGCATTGCTCTACGACGAGATTACGCCGCAAGCGGCGCAGCGAATGGTTTCGATCTGGCGTCAGGCGGAGCCGAAAGCGCGCGGCACGCATCAGCCGGTCTATCACGACGACGAGCGCGCGCGTGCGCGCCGCGTTGCGAGCCCGGCGCAATATCACTTCGACGACCGCTCGTTCGAGGAAATGCCGCCGCCGTTCAAGATCGGCGCGCGCTAGGTCTCAGGCGACAAGCTTCACGCTACGATGTTTTCGAGAAAGTGCCGCCCTTCGCGGTCCTCCGTCTCGACGATCCACACGTCCGGATCAAAACGGATTTCCCGCGTCAACGCAGCTTCCACATCGGCGTCCGGTGCGGGCTGCTTTGCCCCGACGCTCGCGGTGAAGGCTCGGTCGGATGGCCGCGCTTCGTCGAAAGCCGTTTGCGGGGCCGGGCCGTAAAGCACCGCCGTCCCGTCCAGCCGGTTCACCTTGATGAAGATCGCGCCCGCCTCGTCGGCGCCTCGCCGGCGCACCGCCGCGAACACCCCTTCGCTGTTGCAGCGGCGGACATAAGCCGCGACCCATATACCGGATTTCAGGCGCATCGCGTCCGCATCGCACGAACCGCGAGTTTGCACAATTGCGTTGAGGACTAGTCCAGCGGCCGGCCGGTGACGGCGGCGATTTCGCGCGTGACGCGCTCGGAGAGCTGCCCGGTGACGGGGAGCTTGCGGTCGCGCTCGAATGTCTCGATGGCGGCTTGCGTTTCCGGCCCGACGACGCCGGTGGGCTTGATCTGGCCGTAGCCGAATTCGGCAAGCGCGCTTTGCACGGCAGCGACGCGCGTGGGCGGCGCAGGCGTCTCGGCGGCGGGTTCATTGCGCGCGGGCTCCAAAGCAGCGCCGCGGCCGGGCGTTACTTTGGGCGGCGTTTTCGCGATGGTTCGCAACAGGTCTTCGTTGGCTTCGATCGGCGATTTGAGCCCGGCGGAGATCGCGAAGTCGCGGATCGCCGTTTCGGTTTTTGCGCCCCAGACGCCGTCGGCGGCGCCATCGTAAAGACCGCGGCGCGAGAGTTCGCGCTGAATGTCGGCGATGATTTCGGCGCGCGAGCGCACCGGCATGGCGAACGGAACCGGCTGCGTCACATGCGGCGTTGCGGGCCGCGCGCGCGGCAGCGCAATGTCGGGCGCAGGCGCGGCTGCGGTGATGGTTGCGGGGCGAACCGGAGCTTGTACCTCGGTGCGCGGCTTGCCCGCCCACAGCGGCGCCGGATGCTGGCCCTTTTGCAGAAACAGCGCGTTGACGAGGATCGAAACCCCCGCGACGACGCCGATGAGAAGCGCGATGCTTTCGCCGCGACGACGGCCGACCAGTTCGCGCAGGAGCACTCCGCGCCCTTCGTCGAAATCCATCTCATTTGTGCGGTATCCGTGGCTACGCACTTTTCTTCACCTGTTCCTTCACTTGTTCCTTCACCTGCATATTCGTGGCGCCGGGCGCCGCAGTTTCCTTGCGCGGCAGCGCGACCGGCGAGACGGCGGGCCGCTTGCCTTCGCAATCGATGGGCAGGCGGATGACGACGCGCGTGCCCTTGCCGAGTTCGCTGTGAATCTTCATGTCGCCGCCGTGCAGCGTCACCAGTCCCTTGACGATGGAGAGGCCGAGGCCGCTGCCGTCGTGGCGGCGGTCGTAGGCCGCGCGCGCCTGAAAGAACGCTTCGCCGAGGCGCGGCAGATCGTCCGCGCCGATGCCGACACCGTTGTCTTCCACCGTGACGACGAGGTGCGACATTTCGCACGAGGCGCTCACGATCACCCGCCCGCCGCGATCTGTGAATTTGATGGCGTTGGAGAGAAGATTGATCAGGATCTGGTTGAGCGCCCGCTTGTCGCCGACGATTTCGGGCAGCTCGCCCGCCAGCCGCAGCTTGATGTCGATGCCTTCCTCGCGCGCCTTGAGCGCAAGAATATCGCAGCAGGTTTCGATGGTCGCCGCCGGCGCGAACGGCTCCGGCGTGATCTCGAAATTGCCGGTCTCCATCTTCGACATATCGAGAATGCCGTTGACGACGGCAAGCAAATGCGAACCGGATTCGTTGATCAGCTTGGCGTATTCGGCGCGGCGCGCGGGGTCCAGCATCAGCGTCTCGTTGGTGAGCAACTCCGAGAAACCGATGATGGCGTTGAGCGGCGTGCGCAATTCGTGGCTCATGGTGGCGAGGAAGCGGCCCTTGCCGGCATTGGCGCGTTCGGATTCGGCACGCGCTTCGCTGAGCGCGAGTTCCTGCGCCTTGCGCTCGCTCACGTCGCGCAGCACGGCGACGACTTCGCGGTCTTCCGCCTTCACGCCTTCGGAAGAAGCCTGATCGAGCGGGCGGCAGCGCATCTCGACCCAGAGAAAATGGCTGGAGGATTGTTCGGCATTTTCGCGGCGGATGCGGAATTCAGCCGACTGCCCTTCGCCGGCGGTGGACGCATCCGCGAGCGCTTTGAGATAAGCAGGACGGTCGGCGACGTGAACGCGATCGAACAATCCGTGCCCCAGCATTTCGCGCACGCTGCCGCCGAAAAGCTGTTCGGCGGCGGGCGAGACAAAGAGAACCGCGCCGTGACGGCCGTGGCGGCTGATGACATCGGTCATGTTGCGCGCGAGCAGCCGGTAGCGGTCTTCCTCGGCGTAGAGCAGCCAGAAGCTCGTGCGCGCGAGCGACTCGGCGCCGAGCGCCAGACCCGTCGCATAGAGCGCCGCTGAAATAATGCCGAGTGCTGCGAGCGCGCCGTGTTCGTTAGCGAGCGTGTCCGCCGGGGGCAACAAACCGTTGGCGCTGAGCACGAGGAGCAAACCGGCGGCGGCGAGCGCAAAGGTCGAGGCCAGCGCCACCACACGGCGCGAAGCCGAGAGCGCGGCTTCCAGCGGCACCACCACCAGCCAGATCGCGGCGAAGGAACCGATTCCCCCGGTGCGCCAGGCGACCGTCGCCACCAATCCGGTCAGCGCCAGCGAGGAGATCACATGCGCGCTTTCGTAAAATCCGGTGCGCGAGAGGAAATAGGCGATCAAGATCGGCGCCACCAGCCACGCGAAGACCGCGACTTCGAGAATGCTCGGAACGCCGCGGAAGGCGAGATAAAGAGGAAAAGCCGCCAGCGCGGCGAAGCTGCCCAGCAGACGCGGCGCAATGAATACGCGATGGCGCGCCGCCGTCAGCGCATCCTGCTGCGCCGAGGGATGCACTAATGCATCGACATAGTTCCGCACCGATGTGAGGAAACTCACGTGACCCTGTTCACGCCGAGCCCCCGCCAGACGTGCTCCCTTTAATTGCCGGACAATCCTAGCCAATCGCCGCTTAAGCGAACGCTAAGGGCGCAGGCTTGGGGCTTTCGCCACGGCATTCGCACGGCCCTGAGGGCTGCATTTGCCGGTCATGGTGAACATTCGGTTTCCGAAACGGCGCCCGGCGCAGGCTTTGGCGCTATCGGGCCGGATCGGACCGCCATCGGGCGGAGAGCGCGGTCCGCGATTCGCCTTAAGCCAGCGCAGCGGCGCGCCGATGATTCAAATTTTAGGCAAATGCCGGAATTTCAAATTTGACGAAAAAACGCTTTGAAACTGCGCAAAAACGTCGCTTCGAAGCCAACGACAGCTTCAAGCCTCTCTGCTAGTTTTAGTTCAAAGGCGGACAAAGAGCCGCCGGGGATTCAGGGGTCGTGTCATGTTTTTTCTGTTGCGAATGGCGTTCTGGTTGAGCGTTGTTTGCGTGCTTCTCCCGGGCGGCGGCTCCAGGCAGGCCCCCTCGCAGAGCGCGCAGATCGATCCCGTGCAGGCCGTCTCGGCCGCGGGGGCGACGCTCGCCGACATGCGCTCGTTCTGCGAGCGGCAGCCGGAAGCCTGCGTCGTCGGCGCGCAAGTCGCCTCGTCGCTGGGACAGAAGGCGCAGGAAGGCGCCAAGACGCTCTACGAATTCATCAGCGAGAAGATCGCCGATAACAAGACGCCTACCGAGCGCGGCCATCAGCGGGTCGTGACAGGTTCCACCTCCGGGCAGAATACGCTCACGCCGGCCGATCTCGCGCCGCTCTGGCGCGTGCCGTTGCCGCAGGCGTCGCCGCGCCGGGAAGCGCAAAACCGCCGTCCCTCCGCCTAAATTCGCGGGTTTTACGCCAGGCCAGAACGCCTATATATCTGCCATGCACGGCAGCGCGCCGCGCCTGGGCAGATGCATGACCATCGACGAGATCATCGAGAATTTCTCCCTGCTCGATCAGTGGGACGACCGCTATCGCTATGTCATCGAGCTGGGGCGCACGCTGGAGCCGCTTGCCGACAGCGCGCATTCCGAAGCCAATAAAGTCAACGGCTGCGCCAGCCAGGTGTGGCTGCTCACGCAGGTGAAGCCGGACGGCGCGCAGGGCCCCGTGCTCACGTTTACCGGCGACAGCGATGCCCACATCGTGCGCGGGCTGATCGCCATTTTGTTCGCCGTTTATTCGGGCAAGCGCGCGAAGGAAATTCTCGACACCGACGCGCTTAAATTGTTCGACAGCCTAGGCCTGAAAGAAAATCTCACGCCGCAACGCTCGAACGGATTGCGCGCGATGGTCGAGCGCATCCGCAACGAAGCGCGCGCCGCACTCGCGCCAGCTTCTTAAAAAAACCTTCTAACTCTCCACCACGAATTCCGCGCCCGGCGCCAGCCATGTGCGGATCGCCGCGTGCGAAGGCCCACGCGCTTCCACGCTCAATCCGTAGTGCCGCGCGAGGCGATCGAGGCCGAGCTGCAACACCACCTTGGCCGAGCGCTGCGGCCAGCCGCGCTCGCGCTCGACATCTTCCAGCCGCTTGAGAAAGCAGCACACATCGAGCAGCAGCCCGGAAAATTCCGGCCCCACCGCTTCCAGCCCATGCCGCACGCGCTGGCGCGCGGCAATGACGGCTTCCGTGAACGAGCCGGGGCTTCCCGCGCCGCGCGGGCCGGTCGCAATGGGAGAAGCCCAGTTCGATGTCGTGCGCGGCATCAGTTGCGCGCGGGTGAATTCAGCTCGCAACCGCTCGCCCGCCTGCAATTGGACAGGCTCGATCAACGCGCGGCCGTCACGCCCCTTGCGGCGCGCGAGCCAGAGCAGCGGGCTTTCCGCCTCGTTGACGGTGACGCTGGCGCGCCCGCCCGGCATCTCGGTCTCGCCGCGCGCAAGCTTGAGATGCTGGCCGAGAAACGCATCGATGGCCGGGCGCTGCGGACCGGCGTGGCGCGCGGCGGCCTTGCGGGCTTTCGCGTTCATGCGCGCACCTCGCGGCGCGGGGAAAAATCGCCGGCGAGCGAAGCGCAGCTTGCCTCCAGCGCGCCGAGCACGCGCTCGATGGCGGGGTCGTCGCGCCGTTCCTCCACCAGCCGGCAGGCGTGCGCGGCGGTGGTGCGGTCGCGGTCAAAGCTGCGCGCGATGGCCGTGTAGCCAAGGCCGAGCACCACATGCGCGAGATACATCGCGCTTTGCCGCGCGAAGGCGGCGGCGGGCGAGCGCCGTGTCGGCGCGCGCAATTCGGTGAGCGGCACCGCGAAGGCCGCCGCGACGGCGGCTTCGATCAGGCGGCACAGCCTGAGGTGGTCCCGGTTATCTGAACAGATTCTCCGCGTCGATAAGTGGAGCGTCTGCCGGGGTTAAGCTGCCAAGCGGATTGGCAGCGGGTTGAAGTAGGCTTGATCGGGTGTCTTGTCGTCAAGGCTCGAATGCGGCCGGCGGCCATT
>CAMDSH010000009.1 GCA_945907045.1 Rhizobium sp. Q54
TCGCTGAAGGTGCCTGGCTGAACCAGTTTGACGACGTTAGAATTCGACACGGCATATTACTCCTTCGGTGGAGAAGTGGAGGCTTCAACTACCCCCACGATATGCCGCCTTCCTGATCTACCCCGTCACCAACTTTCGACCATAGCTCCAGGGTCAATGAAGAAAGTTTTGTTGTCAGTCGTAGCGGCGATGGCGGTTTCCGCCGTACCCGCGCTTGCGGCCGATATGCCGGTGAAAGCAAGAGCGCCGGCAGTGGTGAGTCCTTGGGATCTCGCCTTCGGCAGCGCCATCATGACGGATTATAATTTCCGCGGTATCTCTCAGTCCGCGAAACATCCGTCGGTCGCGGCCTACTTCGAGCCGCGTTACAATCTCAACGCTAACTGGCAGCTCTATGCCGGTATCGCTGGTGAGAGCATCGACTTCCCGAACAAGGCTTCGTCGGAAATCGATCTCTACGGCGGCGTTCGCCCGACCTTCGGCGCGCTCGCTCTCGACTTTGGCTACTGGTACTACTGGTATCCGGCTGGCCAGCTGATCACCTACGCGAACACCAACGTGTCGGTCGCGAACGCGAGCTTCTACGAGGTATACGGCAAGGCCGCCTATACCATCAACGACTACGTGACGGTCGGCGCAAACCTCTACTACACCCCGAGCTGGCTCGGCACCGGTGCGAAGGGTACCTACTATTCGGGTACCGTGAAGTTGACTGCTCCGGCTACGATGCTGCCGAACGGTATCGGCGCATACGCGTCGGGCGAACTCGGCCGCCAGGCTCTCGGCACCGTGAAGTTTAACCCGGTTGTTTACCCGGTCCCGGCCGATCTGCCGGACTACACGACCTGGAATCTCGGTGTCGGCTTCACCTGGAAGGTGTTCACGCTCGATCTGCGTTACTTCGACACCAACCTCACCAAGTCGAACTGCAACATCTTGACTGGCGATCCGGGCGCGATCCCGGGCGGCACCGTGTCGACGCTTAACGGCGCGGGTCTGCAGTCCAGCTGGTGCGGCTCCACCTTCATCGCCAAGCTGTCTGCCGATCTGACGCTGGCTAACCTGAAGTAAGCTAAAACTAGCTGTCCCTTATTGGGCGGTGGCTCTGCGGAGCCGCCGCCCATTTTTCTTTTGTAGGGGTAACTGGCGCGCTCGTGGGCGGTTACGATTGGCCGGTGCAATGGGGCCAATGCAGCGGGTAAGCGGCCGATGATGCAGCGCCTTGCGTGGATAGGAATTCTGGCCGGCGCCGCCGGCGGGGCTGTTGCGATCGGCCTGATGGAAGCCTTTGCCACGCGCGCTGCGTTCCCAGTGATGTCGATCCCTTTCGCTACCTCCATCGTGCTGGTGATGGGCTCGCCGGAGATCGAGGCGGCGCAGCCGCGCGCGCTCATCGGCGGGCATCTGCTATCGGCGCTGGTGGGGTTGCTGGTGGTGAAGATCGCCGGGCCGGCGCCGTGGGCCGCGGCGCTCGCCGTCGGCCTCGCCATGCTGGCGATGCATCTCACGCGCACCTTTCATCCGCCCGCCGGCATCGATCCGCTGCTGATCGTCATCGGCGATATGCCGTGGAGCTTTCTCGCCGTTCCCGTCGCGGCGGGCGCCGTGCTGCTGGCGCTGTTCGCCTATTGCTGGCACCGCGCCACCGGCCGCAATTCCTGGCCGTCGCGCTGGTGGTGACGGGCGGTTAGCCGGCGTCCGGCTTTAACGCGCTCTCGCGCACCTGGAATATGTCTCCCGTGCGTTCAAGGACGAGTCTGCGGCGGTGGAAGGCGGCAAGCGTCGAGCGATGCCCGATCGAGACAATGGTCGTGCCCTTGAGCCGCTGTTCCAGCAATTGATAAAGCGCGGCTTCCGCCGGTTCATCGAGCGATGCGGTGGCCTCGTCGAGGAAGAGATAATCCGGCGCGTGCAGGAGCGCGCGGGCGATGCCGAGCCGCTGCTGTTCGCCGAGCGAGAGCATGCGGTTCCAGTGAGCTTCCTCTTCGATGCGCGCGGCCAGCGGGGCAAGCCCGACAGCCGTAATTGCTTCCGCGACGCGGGCGTTGTCATAAGTGCCCGGCTCCGCCGGATAAGCGACCGCGCCGGCGAGCCGCGCGAGCGGGAAATACGGCCGCTGCGGCAACATCATCAGTTTGGCGTTCTTCGGCACCGTGATGGCGCCAGCGCCAAACGGCCAGATTCCCGCGAGCGCCCGGAACAAGGTCGATTTGCCGGCGCCCGACGGCCCGCTGACCAGAATACGCTCGCCGCCTGCGATCCTGATCGCGCTGGCGTTCAGCAGCGGCACGCCGTTCGGCAGTTTCAACGCCAAATCTTTGAGTTCGATGGCCCCGGCTTGCCCGGGCAGGATCTCGACCCGGGGCGGCTGCGACGTGGCGGCTTGCGCGGAGGCGACCGCGCGGTCGAAACCGGATAGCCGCTCGATTACCGCGCGCCATTCCGCCAGCGTGCGATACGTATTGATGAAGAACGACAGCGCGTTCTGCACGCTGCCGAAGGCAGAAGCGGTTTGCATCAGCCCGCCGAGCTGGACCGCGCCCGCGAAGTAAGCCGGGCTGACCACGACGAAGGGAAATACCGTGGAGACCTGCGCATAGCCGGAGGTGAAGAAGGTGAGCTTCTTCTGCCGCGCCATGATCGCCAGCCAATTGGACACCACCGACCCGAAACGGGTGAGCAGGCGTTCGCGTTCGGCCGGCTCGCCGCCGAGCAGCGCGATCTGTTCGGAGTTCTCGCGCACCCGCACCAGGTTGAAGCGAAAGTCGGCTTCGTAGCGCTGCTGGTTGAAATTGAGCGTGACCAGCGGCCAGCCGATGAAATGCGTTAGCATCGTGCCGACAAGTGCATACAACAGCGCGGCCCACACCAGATAGCCGGGGATATCGAACGTCGTGCCGAAGAGATGCAGCGGTGCTTGCGCCGAGAGCGACCACAGGATCACGACGAACGATCCGAGCGTGACGATCGCGCTGAGAAATCCGACGCCGATCGTGAGCGAATTGTTGACGAACATCTGGACGTCTTCCGCGATGCGCTGATCCGGATTGTCGGCGGCATCGCCCAGCAGTTGCATGCGGTAATGATTGGCGTGGTCCAGCCAGTGCCCGAGGTAGGTCTTGGTCATCCACCGCCGCCAGCGGATTTGGAGCCATTGGTTGAGATAGAGCTGATAGACCGAGAGCACGATAAAGATCGCCGCCAGCATGCAGAAAAACAGCAGCTCGCTGACGAAGGCATCCCAGTTGCGGTCCTGCAGCGCGTTGTAAAACCGGTTGTTCCACTGATTGAGCATCACCGTGATGCCGACGAGCGATAATTCGGTGGCGATGACGGCGCCGAGCAGCGCGCGGCCTGGCCAGCGGTCCTCCGAGCGGAAATACGGACTGGCGAGCCGCCAGATGGTGGCAAGCGTCGAGGTCAGACCTGGCACGGATCACTCTCCTGTGGCGGCGGGGTGGGCAGGCGCGGGCATCAGAATGCCGGCGACTTGAGGCTAATGAATGGAAGATTCTGTCCTATTTTCCGGGGATTCGCCCCAAAAAAAAGGCGTTCCTAGGCTTCGTTTGGGATGGCAAATCTTGCGCCGGAACGCTTCACCCCGTACGATTGTACCCAAGGGTTGACCCGTTCCCGATTATAAAAATCGGATTGCGGAATAAGACCCTGTAAAAATTGTTCACGGGATAAAACAACATCCCAAGGGAGGGAAGCGTTATGGCTACCGATAAAACCCGTTCGACTACCCGCCGTAAGTTCATCGGCGGTGCGGCCGTTGCCGGCGTGGCGACGATCGCGATGCCGCAGGTCTCGCGCGCGCAGACTGTGACCTGGAAATACCAGTCGACCTGGCCGACCAAGGACATCTTCCATGAGATGGCGGTCGACTACGCGAAAAAGGTCAACGACATGTCTGGCGGCCGTCTCAAGCTTGACGTGCTCGCTGCCGGCGCCGTCGTTCCGGCCTTCCAGATGTCCGACGCGGTGCACTCTGGCATTCTCGAGGCTGGCCACGGCGTCTGCGCATACTGGTACGGCAAGCACAAAGCCTATTCGCTGTTTGGCACCCCTCCGTCCTTCGGTTGGGATGCTCACGGCTTCCTCGGCTGGTTCTATCATGGCGGCGGCGAGGCACTGTACAAAGAGCTCGTGCAGGGCACTCTCAAGCTGAACCTCGAAGGCGTGCTCTATTTCCCAATGCCGACCCAGCCGCTCGGCTGGTTCAAGAAGGAAATCAAGAGCGGCGACGACTTCAAGGGCATGAAGTACCGCACCGTTGGTCTGTCGGCCGACGTGTTCAGGGAAATGGGCGCCGCGGTGACCATCCTCCCCGGCGGCGAAATCGTCCCGGCGATGGATCGCGGCTTGCTCGACTCGGCCGAGTTCAACAACCCGTCCTCGGACTTGCTGCTGGGCTTCCCCGACGTCTCCAAGTTCTTCATGGTCGGCAGCCATCATCAGCAGATGGAAGCCTTCGAGATCATCTTCAACAAGACGAAGCACGACGCGCTGCCGGCTGAACTCAAGGCGATTCTCCGCAATGCGGCGTTCGCGGCCTCGAGCGATCAGCTCGGCATGGCCTACGATCGCTACTCGAAGGATCTCGAAGAGATCAAGAAGCGTGGCGTCAACGTCATCAAGACCGGCCCCAAGGTGCTCGAGGACCAGCTCAAGGCTTGGGACAAGGTCATCGCGGCGCAGTCGCAAGAGCCGTTCTTCAAGAAGGTCATTGAGTCGCAGAAGGCGTGGGTGAAGCGCACCAGTGCCTATTTGCAGATCAATAACCTCGACAGCACGGCGCTGCAGTCGGCGTACAAGCACTTCTTCGGATAAACGCGGCGTAAGCGGCCTGCGCGAAGATTAAGTTCGCGCAGGCCGTTACCCCTTCCCATTACAAAAAAACTCGCCTAAGCAATTGGCCCAGGGGAGAGCCATGGATCGCCTTTTGTTCATTGTCGATGAGATCAGCACTTGGGTCGGCAAGACCTTCGGCTGGTGCATTCTCATTCTGACATTCACCACCAGCTACGAAGTGTTCTCGCGCTATATGTTCGGCGCCCCGACCGATTGGGCCTTCGACGCTAGCTATATTCTCTACGGCACGCTGTTCATGATGGCGGGGCCTTACGCGCTGGCGCGCAACGGCCATGTGCGCGGTGACTTCATGTACCGCGCCTGGGAACCGCGAACGCAGGCGAAGATGGATCTGCTGCTTTTCATCCTGTTCTTTTTCCCCGGCATGCTCGCATTCGTCTATTCAGGCTTCGGCTTTGCCAAGCTGTCGTGGATCATGCACGAGCGCTCTTCGGCTAGTCCGAATGGGCCGATCATCTGGCCGTTCAAATGGCTCATCCCGATCGTCGGCGTGTTGATGGTGATGCAGGGCATCGTGGAATGCGTCCGCTGCGTGATGTGCATCCGCACCAACGAGTGGCCGCAGCGGCTCCACGACGTGGAAGACCTCGAGAAGATCATGTTGAAGGAAGCCGAGGAGGGCAAATACCAGGTCGTCAAGGACCTCGAAAAACTCGGGCAGACTAAGGGGAGCGTCTGATGTTCGGAATCGGCAACCCCGAGCTCGGGGTGATCATGCTCTTCCTGTTCGTGGTCTTCATCATGTTCGGGTTCCCGATCGCCTTCACATTGATGGCTCTCGGCGTATTCTTCGGCTACTTCGCGATGGGCGATCTGATCTTCTCGCTGCTCGTGCAGCGAAGCTATTCTGTGATGACGAACGACGTACTGATTTCAATCCCGCTGTTCGTCTTCATGGGATACGTCATCGAACGAGCGAATATTCTCGATCGCCTGTTCCGCTCGCTGCAGCTTGCCGCCGGCCCGGTGCCGGGAGCGCTTGCGGTCGCCACGCTGGTGACCTGCGCGATCTTCGCCACCGCCACCGGCATTGTCGGCGCCTGCGTCACGCTGATGGGGTTGCTGGCTTTCCCGGCCATGCTGCGCGCCGGTTATGACGTTAAAATCGCGGCTGGCGTGGTCTGCGCCGGCGGCTGTCTCGGCATTCTGATCCCGCCGAGCGTCATGCTCATTCTTTACGGTGCGACCGCCGGCGTGTCGGTGGTCAAGCTTTACGCCGGCGCTTTTTTCCCGGGCATCATGCTGGCGAGCCTTTACGTGCTCTACACCATGATCATGGCGGTGCTGAATCCGAAGCTGGCGCCACGCCTGCCGCTGGAGGAACGAAATGTTCCGGTCGGTACGATCTTGTGGTCGCTGGCGACATCGTTCCTGCCTTTGGCGCTGCTGATCGGCTCCGCGCTCGGCTCGATCATCATGGGCCTTGCGACGCCGTCGGAAGCTGCCGCCATGGGTTCGCTCGGCGCGCTTATTCTCGCCTCCGCCTACCGCGCGCTGACACTGACCAAGTTGAAAGAGTCGGTGTTCCTCACCGCCCGCACCACCGCGATGGTGTGCTGGCTGTTCATCGGTTCGTTTACGTTCTCCGCCGTGTTTGCCTATCTCGGTGGTCACGAGCCGATCGAAAAATTCGTGCTGGCGCTGAACTTGAACACCACCGGCTTCATGATCCTCGCGCAGATCATCATCTTCGTGCTCGGCTGGCCGCTGGAATGGACCGAGATCATCGTCATCTTCATGCCTATCTTCCTGCCGCTGCTGAAGACCTTCAGCGTCGATCCGCTGTTCTTCGGCCTGCTGGTGGCGCTCAACATCCAGACTTCGTTCTTGTCGCCGCCGGTGGCGATGGCGCCGTTCTATCTCAAGGGCGTGGCGCCAAGCTGGGTCAACATCAACGACATCTTCCGCGGCGTCATGCCGTACATGATCATCGTCATCGTTTCGATGATCATGCTCTACACATTCCCGCAGATCGGGCTGTGGCTGCCCAATTACGTCTACAGGTAAGCTGGCCGCGTACGCGCAGGAGAAGTGACATGATTGTTTTATCGGGCGGTATCGCGGTGCTGATAGCCACGGTCGTGGTGTTCATCGGCTTGCTGCCGCGTGGCGGCAAGGTGCACCGTTTCGCCAATACCGAATGGGAGCCCTATGTCGGCGTCGCCCTCACGTCGGCGGTGGCGCTCGGGCTCACCATGACATTGTCCTCGATTCTGGACATGATGAGCTGACCCGAACGGGTTTGCGCTCAACCGGCAGATACCTTGGCCACCGCCGAAATCGCCCTGCTCACCGCCACCGAAGCCACCGCTGAGATCGCGCGCGGCGCCCTCTCGGCGGAGGACTACACGCGCGCCTGTCTCGATCAAATCGCGGCGATCGAGAATGAAGTGCAGGCCTTCGCGCATCTCGATCCGGAACATGCACTCTCGCAGGCGCGCTCTCTCGATGAGCGCAAGGCCGCGGGCCAGGCGCTTGGCCCCCTGCATGGCGTCCCTGTGGCGATAAAGGATATTTTCGACACCGCGGATTATCCAACCGAATGCGGATCGCCCATCCTCAATGGCCGCCGTCCGTGGACCGATGCCGCCGCCGTTGCCCGCTTGCGCGCGGCCGGCGCTGTCATCATCGGTAAAACGGTGACCACCGAATTTGCCTATTTCCATCCCGGCAAGACGCGCAATCCGCACGATCGCACGCGTACGCCGGGCGGCTCATCGTCCGGTTCGGCGGCGGCGGTCGCGGCCGGCATGGTGCCGCTTGCGATCGGCACGCAGACCAACGGTTCAATGATCCGCCCGGCCGCGTTCTGCGGCGTGTTCGGCGCCAAGCCGAGTCATGGCCTTATTTCACGCACCGGCGCGCTCACTCTGTCACGCAAGCTCGATCATGTCGGCGCCTTTGCGCGCTCGCTTCCCGATCTCGCGCTCATTCTCAATGTGCTCGCCGGATATGACGTGCAGGATGCCGACACGCGGATGTCGGCTCATCCCAATTTCGTTGATTTCGCGAACGAGAAGCCGCCGCTGCCGCCGCGCTTCGCCTTCGTGCGCACGCCGATCTGGGAGCAGGCGGATGCGGATACGCGCGCCACGTTCGAACAGGTTGCTGGGCGGCTCGGCGACGCCTGCTTTACGCTCGATCTGCCGGAACACTTCGCCGGTGCCTGGGATGCGCTGCGCGCCATCATGGCGGTGGAGATGGCGCATAATCTCACGGCCGTGACCGAGCGCGGCGGCGAAGCCGGCAGCAGCAAGGTGTTGCGGGATTTCCTCGCCGAGGGGCGCGAGATCAAGGCCACGCGCTATTTGGCGGCGATGCAGGAAGCGCGTGCGCTCGCAGCCGGCCTTGCGGAAGTGTTCGGACACTGCAACGCCATCATCACGCCGGCCGCGGCGGGCGTCGCGCCGAAGGGACTGGAGGCGACGGGTAGTCCGGCTTTCTGCTCGCTGTGGACGCTCACGGGGTTGCCCGCCCTGAACCTGCCGGTGCTGACAGGCGAAGGCGGGCTGCCGCTCGGCCTGCAACTTGTCGGCGCCGTGGGCGATGACGCGCGCTTGATCCGCAACGCCAATTGGCTCATCGACAGGCTGGGCAAAAGCGCCGGACGCCGCCGCAAAAATTAAGCCGGTCTCGTCGTGCAGGTATTACTCGGCGCGGGTGGCAGGTATTCCCATTGCCGTCTTGACGGCGGCGCGATGACGCGGCAAATCGCTGTTCGCAGAAACTTCTCTTCGCTATGTTTCTTTCGTCCATGCCGCCGCGTTCGCGGCGATCAGCCCGGAGCCGACGATGAAGTTCACCCGCCTGACGAAGGGCTCGCGCCGCGTTGCTTGTCTCGCCGCTGTGTTGTCCGCCTGCCTTTTGAGTTCGCCCGATGCGGGCCGCGCCGCCGATGTCCGCTTCCCCTTTGACCGCGAGTTGCTGCTGGACGCGGCGCCCATGCGCCCGAATAAGCGCATTCCCAGCCTGACCATCGCCGCCAACGGTTCCGCCGTCATCGACCTGTGGTGCCGGAGCGTTGCGGGCCGCGCCGAACTCGACGAAACCACCATTGCGATCGTGCCCGGCGAATTGCCGCAAACGCCGCCGCAGATGATGAGCGTCGGGCAATGCACCCCGGCTCGCATGCAGGCGGACGAGGACATGCTCGCCGCGCTGACGGCGGTCACCGCCTGGCGGCGCGAGGGCAGCGGGATCGTGCTGGCGGGCGCAAAACTGATGCGATTCCGTCCCGCCACCAATTAAGGCGCTAAAATCCCTGGCGCGTTCGCGGGCAAATTGCCCGCTAACCGTGCAGATTCGACTTTTTGCTGACGCCAATAGGGATCATACTGGCCCAACCGGGGTTTTACTCCTTGGCCTGCGGATTGCATCCACCGCTAGGCCGGTTGTCAGCGTGGGGGGTTCGTTATGCGTCGTCGCGATTTCACCAAACTAGCTTTGGCAGGCACGGTCGGCACGATTGCCGCGCCGGCGGTCGTCAAAGCCCAGGCCACCTTCAACTGGAAAATGACCAGTTTCTACGGGCCGAACGCCGCGTTCTATTCGACCGGCCCGGGCAGCGCCAAGGATCTCTGCAAACGCATCGAGGATATGTCGGGCGGGCGGATGAAGATCCAGTTCTACGGCGCGGGCGAACTGATCCCCGCCGCCGAAGGTTTCGACGCCGTGTCGGCGGGCACCGTCGAGATGAACTACGCCAATTCCTATTTCTGGACCGGCAAGAGTTTCGCCGCGCAGTATTTCTGCGCCGTGCCTTTCGGCCTCAACTTCCAGGGGCTCAATGGCTGGATGTATGATGGCGGCGGGCTTCAGTTGTGGCGCGAGGTTTACGACCGCTTCAATCTGGTGCCGTTCCTGTGCGGCAACACCGGCGTGCAGATGACCGGCTGGTTCAAGAAGCCGATCGAGAAGGTCGACGATCTCAAGGGCCTGAAGATGCGTATCCCCGGTCTTGCCGGACGCGTCTATCAATCGCTCGGCGTCGATACCCGCCTGCTGCCTCCGGGCGAAATCTTCCCGGCGCTGGAGCGCGGCGTCATCGATGCCGCTGAATTCGTCGGTCCTTTCCTCGACCGCCAGCTCGGTCTGCAACGCGCCGCCAAATATTATTACACCACCGGCTGGCACGAGACTGCGACCGCGAGCGAGCTCATCATCAACAAGGCGAAGTGGGAAAGCCTGCCGGCCGACCTCAAAGCCATCGTCGAGAATGCCTGTGCGGCCTGCAACGTGACCGGCGAGGCGTGGTGCCAGAAGAACAACGCCGAGGCGATGGAAGACCTGATCAAGAATCAGGGCGTCATCGCGGCGCCGCTGCCCGACACTATCGTCGCCGCGCTGCGCGAAGCCAACGCGAAGATTCTCGCGGAAGCGGTCGCCAAGGATTCCGTCACCAAGAAGGTGCACGACTCCTACATGGCCTACATGGAAAAATACAAACAATGGTCCGGCTACAGCGAAGCCGTCTATCACAGCAAGATCCTCAAAGGCTGATGTGACTTCCGCAGAAAAGCTGGCCGGCGGCATCGATAACTTCGTCGACGCCGTCGGCCGTATCACCGCATGGTCGTCGTTTGCGCTGGCGCTCGTCATGGGCGGCAACGTGCTGCTGCGCTACGGCTTCAACACCGGCTCGGTGTGGTCGCAGGAGCTTGAGTGGCACCTGATGTCGCCGATCTGCCTGTTCGGCATGTCGTATGCGCTCCGGCACGGCGAGCACGTACGCGTTGACGTGCTCTATGCGTCGTTTTCCCAGCGTTCAAAATTTTTCGTCGAGTTCGTCACGGCGGTCCTCCTGATGGCGATCTCGCTCATCGTCATCAAGCTGTCCTGGGCCTACGTGTTGCAATCCTGGACGATCGGCGAAGGCACGGCCAACCCGGGTGGCATTTCCGGCCGCTACGCCCTTAAGGCGCTGATCCCGGTCGGCTTTGCGTTGCTGTTCCTGCAGGCGCTGGCGCAGGCGATTCAGAATTTTCTCGCCTGGCGGAGGCCCGCCTGATGCCATTTAACGAGATTCTCGCAATCCTGATGCTGGTCGGCTTCTTCGTTCTGTTGCTCGCCGGCATTCCGGTTGCTCTCACACTGGCCACGGCGGGACTGGTGTTCGGCTACATCGGCTTCGGCGCCGAGCTGTTCAATCTTCTGCCCAGCCGCATCTTCGGCGTGGTGACGAATTACACGCTGATCGCCATGCCGCTGTTCGTCTTCATGGGCGTGATGCTGGAGAAATCGCGGCTGGCCGAAGATTTGATGGAAGTGATCGCGCATGCGGCGGGTGGCCTGCGCGGGGGCCTTGGCATCGGCATCGTTATCGTCGGCGTGCTGATGGGCGCGACCACGGGCATCGTCGGCGCCACGGTGGTGACGCTCGGTCTGCTCACGCTGCCGACGCTGTTGCGGCGCGGCTATGACAAGGGCCTTGCCTGCGGCGTGATCTGCGCCTCCGGCACGCTGGGCCAGATCATTCCGCCGAGTTTGATTCTGATTTTGCTCGCCGACATCCTGAATGAATCGGTCGGCACGCTGTTCGCCGCCGCCATGATCCCCGGCCTGATGCTGGCGGGCATCTACGTCATCTACATCCTCGGTCTCGGCATCGTCCGGCCCAACATGGTGCCGCCGGTTCCGAAGGAGGAGCGCGATCTGCTTTCCCGCAGCGAACTCTGGGGCAAGATTTTCCGCGTCGTGCTGCCGCCGATCGCGCTGGTCGGCGCGGTGCTCGGTTCGATCATCGGCGGCATCGCGGCGCCGACCGAAGCGGCCTCGATGGGCGCTCTCGGCGCCATCGTCGTTACTGCCATCGGACGGCGCATGTCATGGGCGGTGCTGCGCGATACGACCTATGCGACCACGCGCATCACCGCGATGATGATGTTCATCCTGATGTGCGCGCAGGCATTTTCGCTCGCCTTCCGTGGATTGCAGGGCGAGCGGCTGGTGCAGGATTTCTTCGTGCTGGTGCCGGGCGGGACCGATGGCGCGATCTGGTTCCTGATGTTCATCATCTTCATCCTCGGCTTCTTCATCGAATGGATCGAGATTTCCTACATCGCCGTGCCGCTGTTCCTGCCCATTTTCATTGCGGCGCATGTGGACATGGTGTGGCTGGCGACGCTGATCTGCGTAAACCTGCAGACATCGTTCCTAACCCCGCCGTTCGGGTGGGCGCTGTTCTTCCTGCGCGGCGTTGCGCCGCCGGAAATTACCACCGGCGACATCTACCGCGGCATCGTTCCATTTGTGCTGATGCAGCTTGTCGCGTTGGTGCTCTGCTTCATGTTCCCGCAACTCGCGCTCTGGCTGCCGAAGACCATCGGCTGGTAGCTCTCACATTCTGCCAATAAAAAAGGGCGCGGGGTTCAGCCCGCGCCCTTTGCTTTGGTTTGTTTGGGTTAGGGCTTAGAAGCCCATCCCGCCGCCCATGCCGCCACCGCCCTGCGGCATCGGGGGCGCCGGGTCCTTCGGCAGCTCAGCCACCATCGCTTCGGTGGTGATGAGCAGGCCGGCGATCGAAGCCGCGTCCTGCAACGCCGTGCGGACGACCTTGGCCGGGTCGATGATGCCCTTCTCGATCATGTCGACATATTCCTCGTTCTGCGCGTCGAAGCCGTAGGTCTCCGACTTGTTCTCGAGGATGTTGTTGACCACGATCGAGCCTTCGACGCCCGCGTTCTCGGCGATCTGCCGGACCGGAGCTTCCAGCGCCTTGAGCACGATATTGATGCCGGCCTGGATGTCGTGGTTGTCGTTGGTCAGCTTGCCGACCGACTTCTTGGCGCGCAGCAATGCCACGCCGCCGCCCGGCACGATGCCTTCCTCGACTGCAGCGCGGGTGGCATTGAGCGCGTCATCGACGCGGTCTTTCTTTTCCTTCACTTCGATCTCGGTGGCGCCGCCGACGCGGATAACCGCAACGCCGCCCGCCAGCTTGGCGAGACGTTCTTGCAGCTTTTCCTTGTCGTAGTCGGAGGTGGTCTCTTCGATCTGCGCTTTGATCTGATTGACGCGCGCTTCGATCTCCGACTTTTTCCCGGCGCCGTTGACGATCGTGGTCTTTTCTTTCTCGATGATGATCTTCTTGGCGCGCCCGAGCATTGCGGTGGTGACATTCTCGAGCTTGATGCCGAGGTCTTCCGAGATCAGCTGACCGCCGGTGAGAATGGCGATGTCTTCCAGCATGGCCTTGCGGCGATCGCCGAAGCCGGGAGCTTTCACCGCCGCGACTTTCAGGCCGCCGCGCAGCTTGTTGACGACGAGCGTTGCAATCGCTTCGCCTTCGACGTCCTCGGCGATGATGACGAGCGGCTTGCCCGACTGCACCACGGCTTCGAGAACGGGAAGCATCGATTGCAGGCCAGAGAGCTTTTTCTCGTGCAGCAGCACGTAGGCGTCTTCCATCTCGGCCACCATCTTCTCGGCGTTAGTGATGAAGTAGGGCGAGATGTAGCCGCGGTCGAACTGCATGCCCTCGACGATCTCGACTTCGGTGTCGAGCGCCTTGGCTTCCTCAACCGTGATGACGCCCTCGTTGCCGACCTTTTGCATCGCCTGCGCGATCATCTTGCCGATGGCGGAATCGCCGTTCGACGAAATGGTGCCGACCTGCGCGACCTCGGCGGAGGAGCCGACTTTCTTCGCGCGCTTTTCGATGTCCTTGACGACGGCGGCCACCGCGATTTCGACGCCGCGCTTGAGGTCCATCGGGTTCATGCCGGCGGCTACTGACTTGGCGCCTTCCTTCACGATCGCCTGCGCGAGCACGGTCGCGGTCGTGGTGCCGTCGCCGGCCATGTCGTTGGTCTTCTGGGCGACTTCGCGCACCATCTGCGCGCCCATGTTCTCGAACTTGTCCTCGAGCTCGATCTCCTTGGCGACGGTGACGCCGTCCTTGGTGATGCGGGGAGCGCCGAACGACTTGTCGAGAATGACGTTGCGGCCCTTCGGGCCGAGCGTCACCTTCACCGCGTTGGCGAGGATGTCGACGCCGCGCAGCATCCGGTCGCGCGCATCGATTGAGAATTTTATGTCTTTGGCAGCCATTTCACTTCACTCCATAAATCCAATGAAACTTTTCGAGCGATCGCGGCGTCAGGCGATGATGCCCATGATGTCGGACTCCTTCATGATCAGGAGATCCTCGCCATCGAGCTTGACCTCGGTGCCCGACCATTTGCCGAACAACACGCGATCGCCGGTTTTGACGTCCAGCTTGACCAGCTTGCCGGCCTCGTCGCGGCCGCCGGGACCGACGGCGATGATTTGGCCCTCTTGCGGCTTCTCCTTGACGGTGTCGGGAATGATGATGCCGCCCTTGGTCTTGGCGTCGGCATCGATACGGCGAACGACCACGCGGTCGTGCAGGGGACGGAACTTGGTCTTGGCCATGTCTTCCTCGTCGGCGCTTATGCGCTGGGTTTTGACCGAAAGTGTCGATCTGAGAAGCCGTTAGCACTCGTTAACACAGAGTGCCAAGGCCGCAGGATGGATATGGCTTTGCCCCGTTGGATGTCAAGCAGGGCGCCCTAGCGTCCGCCGGAAAGCCATAAAAGCCGGCTTTGCTGGCGCTTGCGCTTGGCGCTTCGGGCCAGCAAAGTCAGCCCCGCCAACGGTCGAGGAGCCTTTACTGCAATGAGCCGTTTTCGCCCTCGATCATCCCGGGCCGGGCTGTTGGCCTTGCTGGCGCTGATGCTGGCGGCCTGCACTACGACCCCCGGTCATGACCAGTCCGAACAGGCGCCGCTGCCGGGGCCGATCCTGCCGCCGGCCTTCGGCGGGCAAGAGATCGTCGGCCGCTGGGGCCTTGCCGCCTATCACAAGCCGGAAGACCGCGAGCGCACCGAGGTCGCCGCCCGCGGCCAGTGCAAGCAGCCTTATGTGATCGCGATGGGCCCGACCGGCGGGGTCATCATGCATCTTGCCGATCAGCCCAAGCCTGAGGAGTTGCGCCTCAAGGGCGGTCCCGGCGGGAAGACCTATGTCGGGCCGGACGGCGAAGCCGGCGGCACGCAGGACCGCGAGGTGGTGTCCTTCGACGGACGCGTGCTCATTTTGAAGTGGATGGATTCCGAAGTGCAGGGCCGCTACGGCAACATGGTCTATGTCCGCTGCGCCCCCGAAGGCGAGAAGCGCCCGCCGGTGAAACCGAAGCCGAAACCCAAGCCCGCACCCAAACCCGCGCCGAAGCCCGCGCCCGCGGGGACTTAACAGCCGCAGAGCCCGCGCGACGGGCTGCTGCGCATCTGGCGCATAATGCCGCGGGGCCAGGCGTGATAGGCTGACGGCGAACCGTCCCTCGCAGCGATTTTCCCCATGCCAACGCCACGCGAATTTCTTCTCGGTCCCTGGCGCGCTGTGCCGGTGCTCGGCATCACGCAAATCCTCTCCTGGGGCGCGATCTTTTACACGCCGGTGCTGATCGTGCCGCTGATCGCCGCCGAGCGCGGCTGGTCGATCTCATTCGCGATGGGCGGCTTTTCGATCGGGCTGCTGACCGCGGGTCTGGTCGCGCCCGCGGTGGGGAGATCGATCGACCGTTTCGGCGGGCATGTGACGATGACGGTGGGCTCGCTGATCGGCGCGCTGGGGCTCGTGCTGATCGTGCACGTCACGCACCCCGTCGCTTATTTTGGCGTCTGGATGGTGCTCGGGGCCGCGATGGCGGCGAACCTTTACGATCCGGCCTTCGCCACGCTGGGCCGTATCTTCGGCACGCAAGCGCGCCGGCCGATAACCGCTCTCACGCTGATCGGTGGTTTTGCCTCGACGGTGAGCTGGCCCGCGACGCATTTCCTGATCGAGGGAGTTGGCTGGCGCGGCACGTATCTGGTCTATGCGGCGCTGTTCTTTCTGGTGGCAGCGCCGCTGCATGCTTTCGCCTTGCCGCGCGAGCGCGCGGGCGCGCATACGCCGCTGCCGGGCACAACGCAGCCGCCCGCCGCCGTGCTGCCGTCGTCGGGATTGCCGTTCCTGCTGGTGGCGTCCGCCTTCGCAGCTTATGCCTTCGTGCCTTCGGGTCTTTCGGCGCATCTGCTGGCGATCTTCGGGCGATCCGGGCTGGATGCCGGAACGGTGGTGGCGATCGGCGCGCTGTTCGGGCCTTCGCAAGTCTGCGCGCGGCTGATCGAGTTCGTGTTCGCCCGCAACCTGCATCCGCTTTGGATCGCGCGCTTTGCGTTGACGCTGTTGCTCTGCGCGTTCGGAATGCTGGCGGTGCTCGGACTCTCGGTGCCGGTGGCGGTGGCGTTCGCCATCATGTTCGGCGCGGCCAACGGCCTCATCACCATCACGCGCGGCGCGGTGCCGCTGATTTTATTCGGCTCGGCCGGTTATGGACGGCTGGTCGGGCGGCTGGCAGCGCCGTTTTTGTTGATGCAGGCGGCGGCGCCCCTTGTGATGGCGTTCGTGGTGGAGCGCGTATCCGATCCCGCAGCGCTGGCGCTGACGGCGGCATTTGCGCTTATAGCGCTGGTATGTTTTGCGGGAATCAAGCGGCCTTAAAGAGAACCGCGCAGCAGCTCAATTAAATATCGTGTCGATGTCGCGCTGCGAGGCATGGCCAATATCGCCGTCGAGCCTGGGTCCGTTGATAAGCGCGTCGCGGGTGCTGTGGCGCTTCGGCTGCTGTTCGAGCCGCTTGCCCTGATCGATGGCGGCCCAGATGTCCATCATCCGGACGACATGCTCTTCGATGAATTTCAGCGTCGCCGTCACTTTGGTGATGCGCTGGCCGGCGAGATCCTGGAAATTGCACGCCTCGTAGATGCGGATCACGTGGTCCTGAATGTCCTGGGCGAGGCCTTGTTCGTGCTCGTTCTTCACGGCGGCCGCGAGGGTTTTCGCGTTCTCGTCGATGTCTTCCGCGGCTTTGAGAATATTCTGCGTCGCCTGTTCGGTGCCGCCCGCGACGGCGTCCAGTTCATCGGCTGCGCGCGACACCCGCGGCCCATCATGGCCGCTGCCGGCGAGCGCGGAGAGCTCCTGCTTGGTGTGGCTGATCGCTTCGTAGATGAGGTTGAGTTCCTGCTTGAGCTTCGCCACATCGGCGTCGCCCGTATCGTCGCGCCGCTCGGCAAGGGCGCGCAGCATTTTGATTTCGTTCAACAGCTCGTAATGACGCTGTTCGGCTTCATCCGCGCCGGGCGATAGCGGCACAGGCCGGGACGCATTGCCCGAGACATGCATCTGCTCGATGCGAAAAACCTTGCGCTGCAACGTCGTCCCCCAAAACCACGCAGATCGAACGAGCCCTGTTTGTATGTTGGCGCCACTTAACGCCGGGTTTCAGGACGGGAAAGACATTCGCGGGCGGAGCTTGCAGGCACAAAAAGAAACCGCGCGTTTACCATGATGCGCCGCGCTTTACTCAAAATAAACTCTAACTCGACGATCCGCCCGCAGGCGGCGCGATCTGCGCGTCTGCGCGCGCGCGGTTTACGAATAAGTGGATTCTTCACCATGATAATCGGGCAACGGAAGCGCTCGCTTCCGCGACGGTGAAACGAGTTTCAGAGTACGCCGATGTCGCGCCCCTTCATGCTGATTGCATTCGTCATCGCCGCCGCCGGCGTTACGCCGGCCGCCGCGCAACCCATGACGATTGTCCCCGATGTTTACGCCCAGCGCCCCGCGCTCGTCATGCCGGTGCAATCGCAGGCGAGGCGCGGCAATCTGGGCGGCGGATTCATCGAATTCCTGTTCGGCGACCACATGCAGGATCAGGCCTCCATGCCGCCGTCTCAGGGCGCCTACGAGTCGCAGCGCACGCCGCCGCTCTACGTCAATACCGCGCCGCCCACGCAGCCCTATATGGATCAGCCGCCCGCGCCGATTGCGCAGGACCCGCGCTATCTGCGCCAGATGGTGGACTACGACGGCAAGGAAGCGCCCGGCACCATCATCATCGATACCCCGCGGCGGTTTCTTTTCCTTGTCGAAGGCGACGGCAAGGCGATCCGCTACGGCATCGGCGTCGGCCGGCCGGGTTTTACCTGGGCGGGCACGCACAACGTTTCATCGAAGAAGGAATGGCCGGATTGGCGCCCGCCGGATGAAATGCTCAAGCGGCAGCCGCACCTGCCGCCGTTCATGGCCGGCGGCCCGAACAACCCGCTTGGCGCGCGCGCGATGTATTTGGGCTCGACGCTCTATCGCATTCACGGATCGAACGAGCCGTGGACCATCGGCCGCATGGTGTCATCCGGCTGCATCCGCATGCGCAACGAGGACGTCATCGATCTTTACGAGCGCGTGAAGGTCGGCACCAAGGTTGTGGTGATCTAAGGCGCGGTGCTAGTCGCCGCCGCCGCTATCGCCACCGCCAAAATCTCCGCCTGAGTCGAACCCGGTATCGCTGGCGTTATTCGTGTCGAGTAATCCGGCGCCGGTGTTGCGGCCGATGTTGTCGGCTCCGGCTTCGCGTGCGAGATCGCTTCCCGCCGCGTTGCCGCTCCAGGGAGATGAGCCGGGCTGATCGGAGCCGGCGAAGGCCTGC
Organism: Rhizobium sp. Q54; assembly: GCA_945907045.1. GTDB lineage: Bacteria > Pseudomonadota > Alphaproteobacteria > Rhizobiales > Xanthobacteraceae > Pseudolabrys. The sequence goes on from CAMDSH010000009.1 coordinate 18,374, forward strand.
GAGCGATTGCCGAACATCGAACCGATGCTGTTGAGCAGCAGCGAGCCACCAATCACGCCGGCGGCCGCAGCCGCTGCGGTGCCGAGAAACGAGCCGCCATGTCCAACTGAAGGCTGTCCAACGGAAGGCTGTCCGGCGGGCTGTTGAGCGGGCGCCAGCGCTCCGCCGTTATTCCAGCGCGTGTCGGTTGCGCCGGGCCGCACCGCCGGCACCGAACCGCGGCGTCCGGTGAGCGCATCGCGCATATTATCGAGGAAGCCGCCGGTGCTTGGTGCTTCGCCGCCGCCCTCAAGTTCGCGAATTCGGGCATCGGCGCGCTTGAGCGCTTCGTCCTGCACCAGCACGGTTTGCACGAGCGGATACACGGCGCCGGGCGCGCGTGCGAGGCCTTGTGTAATGGCGCGCTCGGCATCCGGGTCGCGTTGATTGCGCTCCAGGCTTGCGAGCCGTTCGAACAAGTCGGCGACGAGCTGACGTTCCTGCGGGGTCATATTGGCCTCCCTAATACAGCCGCACGATCATGTGGGAAGTGCGCGGCCTCAGGGGAATGGCTGCGACAAAATATATCACCCGCTGGAAACCAGGCGCTTTTCGCCAGCCTTAACCCAATCTCACGCCTTGCGCGGCCAGCATGCCGGGGAACTTCTCGCCGTTGAGATAGGCGAATTCCTTTTCACGCAGCGTGGTCAGCGGATCGAGCCGCCGCAACTCGGCATCGACGAAGCCGGGATGGCACATGATGACGCCGCCCTCCGGCATCTGCTGGAGGAAGCCATGGAACAGCTTCGGGAAGTCGGCGTCGGGCGAGAAACTGTAAGTGCCGGCGAAAGCCGGGTTGGTGCGTACGCCGAGTTTTCGCGCGCGGCTGCGGAATCCCGCGCTCAGGATGTCGAGAAAAAGTCCCTTGGCGTCACCCAAGCGTTGATACAGCGGCGTGACGCGGCCGCATTGCCGCACCCAGGCTTTCGGGGCTACTTCGGTAACGATCTTGAATACCGCATCGCGGATTTGCGGAAACAGTTGCACATGCTGATGGCCGTCGATGAAGTCAGGCGGCTGGCCGAACGCGGTGACGAAGGCGCGCAGCTGCATCGCAATCTCGATCACCAGCGCTTCGTGGTGAAGCTTGCCCAACAGGGATGCACGCAACAATTGCGAGAGCGACGGGAAAGCGCCGCCGGAAGTGAGCGGTTGAAACCCTTTGCTCAAGGGCTTGAATGGGCCGGTCAGTGTCACGTGCAGCCCGATGGCCGCGCGCGCTGTGGCGGCATTGAGCATCGAGAGCGAGGCTGCGTCCGCGCGGTCGAAATGCGGCGCGGCCACCATCACCGAGGTGGCGTTGATCCGCCCGCGCATGATCAGTTCGCGGATGCCGGCATTGACCGAATTGGAGATGCCGTAATCGTCGGCGCACAGCCAGATATGCCGGCGCTGGGTCGTCAAGGCGCTGGCGCTCACCCCGCCGCGCGCGAGGATTTTTTCGCGGCCTTCACGCTGTGCTCGGACACGAAGTAAACCGGCCGCGCTTTGATCTCGGACAGCAGTTTGCCGACATATTCGCCGAGCACGCCGATCATTATCAATTGCACGCCGCCAAGCACCATCAGGCCGACCACCAGAGAAGGGTAGCCGGGCACGTCTTTTCCGTAGACTACTGTCTCGATCAGAATCGAGAGACCGAAGAAAAAGGCCGTCGCCGCCAGCGCGAGGCCGAGCAGACTCGCCATCCGCAGCGGTGCGACCGAGAACGAGGTGAGCCCTTCGATCGAAAGTCCGATCAGCGTCCACAAACTCCAGCTGGTCGCGCCGTGCATGCGCTCGGCCGGTTCGTAGTCGACGCGGATCTGGCGGAAACCGATCCAGCTCGCCAGTCCCTTGAAGAAGCGGTTGCGCTCCGGCAATTGGCGCAAGGCCGTCACCGCGCGTGGCGAGAGCAAACGGAAGTCGCCGGCGTCGGCGGGGATTTTCTGCCGCGCGCCCCAGTTGATCAGCGAGTAGAACCATTTGACGCCGGTGCGGCGCAGCCAGGGCTCGTTCACGCGATGCGCCTTGGCGGTGTAGACGACGTCATAACCGTCATCGAGCCAGCGTCCGACGAGCTTGTCGATCAGCGACGGCGGATGCTGGCCGTCGCCGTCCATGAACATCACGGCGCCGAGCCGGGCATGATCGAGGCCGGCGAGCAGTGCGGCCTCCTTGCCGAAATTTCGCGACAGCGCAACCACCTGCACGTCGAGCGCGCCGGCCGGCAGGGCTTGCGCGATCCGCTGCGTTGCGTCGGTGGAGCCGTCATCGACATAGACGACTTCGGTGCGCAGCCGGCGCTTCGCCTTCAGGCGGCGGGCCACCTCGGTGATGCGCTCGTGCAGCTTGCCGAGGCTCTTGGCCTCGTTCAGGAGCGGGACCACGATCGACAGCCCGGCCCCGGCCTGCGCGGCGGCCGTCCGGGCGCCGCTGGTTTTGGATGCTTTCGCCGCCATTACGAGAATCTATCCCTGCCTGCGCCGCGATCTATAGCGCACCCGGTAAGCCCTGTCCCGCCTACGCTAAAGGGATGACGGGGAGGGTCTCGGCGCGGCGCGGCGGACATGCTAAGCCGCCGGGTAACAATGCCTGCCACCATGAAGAAACTCCTCGATCGGCTGATCCTTGCCTGGCATGAGCGCGCGGTCGCGCTCAAGGCCGTGAGCTTTGCGCTCATCGGGGTGGTGAATTTTGCCGTCGATTTCGGCGTATTTTTGCTGGCGTATTTCTATCTCGCGCTCCCGATCATCATCTCCAACTTCATCGCATGGATCGTCGCGGTCAGCGGTTCATACGTCATGAACTCGCTGATCACGTTCGCGGCGGAATCGGGACGCCAGTTGCGCCTGAAGGATTACCTCACCTTCGTCACCTCGCAGACCGGCGGCCTCGTCGCCAATACCGCGGTGGTGTTCATCGCGTCCTATTTCATCCCTGTTCTGCTCGGCAAGCTGATCGCCATTGGCGCAAGTTTCCTGGTCAATTTCTATCTGTCGCATAGCGTCGTGTTCCGGGGCAACGGGACGACGAATTCGCGTTGAGCTTCGGGGGCGCAGTCTTGCTGCACGACGAAAACCTCACGACCGAGCGGCCGACCTTCGTCACGCATCTCGAATGCGCGATGGAAGGCGACCGTTATCCAGCGGATACGATTCATAATCTCTCGCGCGCAAACAAGCCGCTGCTGGTGCGCTACGACCTTGCCGGGGTGAAGAAGGCGCTGAGCAAGGATGCGCTGGCGTCCCGCCCGCAGGACTTGTGGCGCTACCGCGAACTGCTGCCCGTGCGCCGCGTGAGCGACATCGTCAGCTTGGGCGAATCCGTGACGCCGCTGATCGCGATGCCAAAGCTCGCGGCCAAACTTGGCGGCGGCGAACTCATTGTCAAAGACGAGGGGCGACTCCCCACGGGATCGTTCAAGGCGCGCGGTCTCGTCATGGCGGTGTCGATGGCCAAAGCGCTTGGCATCAAGCACATGGCGATGCCGACCAACGGCAACGCGGGCGCGGCGCTCGCCGCTTACGCGACGCGCGCGGGCATCAAGAGCACGATCTTCTGCCCGCAAGACACGCCGGAGGTGAATGTCAGCGAGATCGAATTGCAGGGCGCCACCGTCTACCGGGTCAACGGCCTGATCGACGATTGCGGCAAGATCGTCGGCGAGGGCAAGGCGAAGGCCGGCTGGTTCGACACCTCGACGCTGAAGGAGCCGTACCGGATCGAGGGCAAGAAGACGATGGGGCTGGAGCTGGCCGAACAGCTCGGCTGGGACGTGCCGGACGTGATCTTTTATCCGACCGGCGGCGGCACGGGCCTCATCGGCATGTGGAAGGCGTTCGCCGAACTCGAAGCCATCGGCTTCATCGGCAAAAAGCGCCCGCGCATGGTCGCGGTGCAGGCGGCGGGTTGCGCGCCGATGGTGCGCGCTTTCGACGCGGGCGTGGAGCATGCGCCGCGCTTTGAGAACGCGCACACCATCGCGTCGGGAATTCGCGTGCCGCAGGCGATCGGTGACTTTCTCATTCTGCGCGCCGTGCGCGAGAGCAAAGGTTTCGCCATCGCGGTGACGGACGAGAATATTTCCGCTGCGCTCAACGAGGTGGCGAGAACGGAAGGCTTTCTGATGTGCCCCGAGGGCGCCGCCACCTACGCCGCCTACAAAACGAGCCTTGCCGATGGCCGCGTGCGGCGCGATGAGCGCGTGGTGCTTTTCAATTGCGCGACGGGTCTCAAATATCCGTTACCTCCGGTCACGCGTACGCTCGACCGTCACAAACCCATCGACTTCGCCGCGCTCTAGGCACATCATTCCCCCTGAGGATTCACTGCCAGGGGTAACCATGAAAAAACTCGTCATCGCATTTGCGGCGATGCTCGCAGGCCTCGCCGCCGCCAGCGCGCAGCAATATCCGAATCGCGCCATCAGCATCATCGTTCCGTTCTCCGCAGGCGGGCCATCCGACGCCATGGCGCGCATCCTGGCCGAGCGGATGAAGTCAACGCTCGGGCAGAACATCGTGGTCGAGAACGTCACCGGCGCCGGCGGTTCGATCGGCGTCGGCCGCGCGGTGCGCTCGGCGGCCGATGGCTACACGATAAGCTTCGGGCATCTCGGCACGCATGTCGCCAACGGCGCGATCTATCCGCTGCAATACGACATGCTCACCGATCTCGAACCGGTTGTGCTGCTGCCGAGCAATCCGATGGTGATTGTCAGCAAGACCGCCGTGCCGGCAAAGAATCTGAAAGAGTTGGTCGCCTGGCTCAAGGCGAACGACGGCAAGGTGTCGGCGGGAACGGCGGGCGCGGGTTCGGGATCGCACATCGCCGGCGTTTATATGCAGGGCATCATCGGCTCGAAATTCCAGTTCGTGCCCTATCGCGGCACTGCCCCCGCTCTGACCGATCTTGTGGCGGGTCAGATCGACATCATCGTCGATCAGACTTCAAACTCGATCAGCCAGATACGCTCCGGTAACATTCGCGCTTATGCCGTGACCGACAGCAAGCGGGTGCCGTCCGCGGCGGACATTCCGACCGTGGACGAAGCCGGGCTGCCAAAGTTTCACATGACGCTGTGGTCGGGGATGTGGGTGCCGAAGGGCACGCCGAAGGAGGCGATCACGAAGCTCAACGCGGCGGCGGTGGAGGCGATGGCCGATCCGGCAGTGCGCAAACGCTTCGAAGAACTCGGACTGGAAGTTCCGCCGCGCGCCCAGCAAACGCCGGAGGCGCTCGCCGCCCATCACAAGGCGGAAATCGCCAAATGGTGGCCGATCATCAAGGCGGCCAACATCAAGGTGGATTAAGCGCGCGAGATCGCGAACTAAAGCTTGCTGCCGCCGAACTTGCAGGTCATGCCCAGGGACACGTAGGTGCCCTGCAAGCTTTTGGCTGAGCCCATGGCTCCATTCCAGTTGCTGCCGGCGCGATCGAGCGTGAAGCTGATCTGCCTGCCCTTCACCTGCCCGTTCGAGATGCCGCCGTAGCGGGCGAACGAGCCGGTGAATGTGCCGCCCGACTGCGTGAAGGTCGCTTCATCCACCGCCGAACCCATGCCGCCGCAGTCCATCGTGATCTGCCATCGTCCGGTGAGTGAGGCGCCGGCATTCGCGGCGGCGGGTTCGCGCGGTTTGGAAATGCTGCCGCCGACAGCACCCGGTTGCGTCTGCGCCAAGGCGGACGGGCAGGCGGCAATAATCGCAACGATGACAAGACAGCGGATGCTATTCACGGCTTAGGCTCCGAGCCCAGCCTCCAGCTTGGCATAAAGCGGATTATCGCGCGAGAACACGTAGCCGAGTTCGGCGACGGACACGGCTTCCGCGCCTTTCTCGCGCAGGAAGCTGGTGAGTGCGTAAACCTGATCGGGCGGGCAGTGCAGCGTGAGCATGCCCGACGAGGTCGGCCCGCCAAACGGCGTCTGCACGCCGAATTTTTCCTTCGCGGCGGACAGCACGGAGTCATTGCAGGCGGGGAAACGGCTGCGTACTTCGCGGAACGCGCGTGCGCGCGCCTGCGCGGCGATGCGGTCGAGGATCACGCGCGCGATTTCGCGCTCGGCCTTGCCCCAGGCAGCGCCGCGGGCGGCGACGAGATTGGCCTGCGAGCGCAGGATCACGCCGTCCTCGACGACCTTCAATCCGTTGGCGGCAAGCGTCGCGCCGCTCGTCGTGATGTCGACGATCAGTTCGGCGGTGCCGGCAGCCGGCGCGCCTTCGGTCGCGCCGGAGCTCTCGACGATGCGATAATCGATGATGCCGTGTTCGGCGAAGAACGCGCGCGTGAGATTGATGTATTTCGTCGCGACGCGCAGCTTGCGGTCGTGGTGCTGGCGGAACGAAGTTGCCACGTCGTCGAGATCGGCCATGTTGCGCACGTCAATCCAGGCCTGCGGCACGGCGACGACGACATTGGCGTTGCCGAAGCCGAGGCCGTCGATCAGCACCACGCGCTTGTCCGCGTCCACAATCATTTCGCGCACCAGGTCTTCGCCGGTGACGCCGAGGTGCACCGCGCCTTGCGCGAGTTGCGAGGTGATTTCGGCGGCCGAGATATACGCGACCTCGACGCCGTCGAGCCCGCTGATCGCGCCGCGATAGTCGCGGGCGCCGCGCGGCTTCACCAGCGTCAAACCGGCGCGGGCGAAGAACGCCTCGGCGTTTTCCTGCAAACGCCCCTTGGCGGGAACGGCGAGAACCAGCGGTGCGCTCATGACGCGCCTCCCATGGCCGAGAGCCGTTCGATCCACACGGAGAAGCCAACCGCCGGAATCGGCGCAGGCGCGCCAAGCCGCGTGAGCAATCCATCGTAACGTCCGCCTGCGACCAGCGGCCCTGCGTCGCGCGCTTTCGCGTCGGTCAGCTCGAACACGAAGCCGGTGTAATAATCGAAGCCGCGGCCGAACGAAGTCGAGAAATGAATGCGGCGCACGTCGATGCCGCGCGCGGCGAGAAAGCCCGTGCGGCTTTCGAACAGATCGAGCGCGGGGTTGAGCGCCATGCCGGTATCGCTCGCGAGCGCGCGCAGTTCCGCCGCCGCTTCATCGGGCTCGCCGCTGATTGCGAGAAATTTCTCGATTAACGCGCGCTGCTCGCGCGGCAGCTTCGAGCCTGCGCCGAGCGCCGCCTGTTCCAGAAAACGATCCGCGATTTCGCCGACCGAGCGCCCGCCGACCGCGTTGATGCCCGCGATCGAGAGCAAATCGGTGACCAGCGCGTGCGCGCCCTTCGGGTCGGAGCCCGCGAGCGCGGCGAGCACGCCCTGATATTCCGGCTGGCCGTTGGTGGTGCCGAGCACGAGACGATTGAGGTCCTGCGCGAGATTGGCCTTGCGGTTGAAATCCTTGATCAGCCGGCGCTTCCACGCCGGCGCAAGATCGAGCGCGGCGATCAATGCCGCAAACAGCGCGACGTCGCCGAGCTGGATTTCAGGCGCGCCCAATCCGTAATGCGCGGTGGCTTCCAGTCCGAGCGCGAGCATTTCGGCGTCGGCGGCGGCCTTGTCGGGTCGTCCGAACGACTCGATGCCGGCTTGCAAAAATTCCGCCGGGCCGTCGGTGCGGTGACGAAAGACCGGGCCGAGATAGCAAAAGCCCGCGGCCTTGCCGGCGGAGCGGGACGCGAGATAGTCGCGCGAAACCGGAATGGTCAGGTCAGGGCGCAGGCAGAAGTCGCCGCCGCCGGGCGCCGTGGTGAGATACATGCGCTTGCGGATGTCTTCGCCGGAGAGGTCGAGAAACGGTTCCGCCGGCTGCAGGATCGCGGGCGCAATGCGGCCATAGCCCGCGCGCTCATAGGAGGCGACGAGAGCTTCCGCCCGCGCATCGGGCTTGTTCTTCGTTTCGTTGATGGCCGAACTCATCGCCGTCCCAATAGCCGTCCCAAATGCCTTCCCAAGTGAATCCCGACGCTTCGCATGTGAAAATGTCGTGATTACGGGCGCCATTTAGCATGGCGGGCTTAAGGATTCGACGTCGATCGCCCGGCGCGCTTAACGATGAGCCACGCCAAACGCTTCTGATCGTTAACGAATTCCGTGCGCGCGGGCTCGGGGCAATCGTTGCAAACCACAACCATTCACCGGCGGAATAGCTCATAACCCATTGATGGTAAGACTATTTCAACACAACCCAGATTGACTGTAACGGACCGGGGAGATCTTTCATGGGAAGTGCTGTCCCACGCAGTGTGGTCCAGGCGTTCTACGAGGCTTACGTTTCGCGCGATCCGGAGCGGATCGCCGCGTACCTCGACGACGACGTGGAATGGATGGTCGCCGGGCCGGTTGAGCTGCTGCGTTTCTGCGGCCAGCGCCGTGGCAAGGCCGCGGTGATCGAGTTCTTCGCGCACCTGGTGCCGTCGGTTTTGAAATTCAAAAGCTTCGAGCCGGAAGATTTGCTGGTCGACGGCGAACGCGCCGCCATGTTCGCCAAGCTATCCGGCCTGCAGCAAAGCACCGGGCGGATGATCAGCTACCGCTGCGCGCAATTTCTGCGCTTCCGCGACGGCAAGATCTATTCGTTCCGCTCCGTGATCGACAGCTTCGACGCGGCGGAACAGTTGCTCGGCCATCCGATCGATCTCGATCAGAAGGCGGGCCGCGCCAGCGCCGTCGGCGATCTCATCGCCGTCTAGTTACGGCGACGGACTGGCGCTCACGGTCACGTCAATCGTCATTCCGAGAAAATCCGAACTCGCGCCGGTGAAGGTGCCGGAGATCGGGATCGCCTGCGAGGGCTCGCGCGTCACCGCGACGCGGATCAGGTTCTCTGACGCGATGATGGCGTCGGTCGGGTCGTATTCGATCCAGCCCGCGCCCGGCAGATAAATATCCGCCCAGGCATGCGTTGCGGCCACGCCCGGCGTCTGCGGCCCACGGTCGAGCGCGGGATCGTAGAAATACCCGCTCACGAAACGCGCGCCGAAACCGAGCGCCCGCGCCGCCTCGATGAACAGCACCGCGAGATCGCGGCAGGCGCCGCTCTGGCGCGCGATCGTGTCCATCGGCGATTGCGTGCCTTCCTCGTGCCGCTCCGAATAGGTGAACGTGTTCTTGATCGAGGCATTGATCGTCGCCAGCAGATCGAGCGTCGGCATCGGGCGCGAGGTGACGAAACGCTTCGCCCATTTGTCGACGATGCCGGTGGGATCGGGGTAATGCCGGTCCAGCAGCGGGCCCAGATCCGTGCGGTCGGACGCCGAATAGACGAACGGATACGTTTCCGCTTCCGGCGCGATCGGGAATTGCGGCCGGTCGAGCGCGTAGCGTTCGATCTTGAGCGTGCTGACGATGCTCAGTTCGCTCGCGGGCGCCGGGAAGGTCACCAGCGCGACGGAATTTCCGAACACGTCATGCAGCCAGCGAATTTCGCCCGGCGGCGAGAGGCTCAGTTCCGCGCCGACGAGGCGCAGGTCGTGGCTGTCGCGCGGGCGCATCATCAGCCGGTGCGGGCCCAAGCTCACGGGCCTGGCGTAGCGGTAGGTGGTGGCGTGGCGGACGGTGAGGAGTTTCATGCGTGCGTTTCTGGTTCGTCATGCCCGCATTTGACGGGCATCCAGTCCTTGCACTTATCGGGCCAAGTCGCGGGGTCAGGTCGCGGTCTACGGCTTGTCCAGTTTGTGACGTTTGAGCACCGCGCGCACGGCCTCGACCAGCTTGCCTTCCGGCACGGTGGTCTGCGCCTCGGCCTGTTTTTGCAGATATTCGTCGCGGCCTTTTTCCAGCTTGGACAATTCCGCGCCGAGGATGAGGTCTTTAATTGTGATCTCGCCTTTGGCCTTTTCGTCCGAGCCTTGAATCACCACGCAGGGCGCGTTGCGCCGGTCGGCATATTTGAGCTGGTTGCCGAAATTTTTCGGATTGCCGAGATAGATCTCCGCGCGGATTTTGGCGTCGCGCAGTTGCTTCACCATCGCCTGATATTCGCCGAGACGGTCCTTGTCGAAAACCGTGACGACGACCGGGCCGGCCTCTGGTTTGCTCTCGATTTTTCCAAGCAACGTGAGCGCCGCCATCAGGCGCGACACGCCGATGGAAAATCCGGTTGAAGGCACGGGTTGCCCCATGAAACGCGAGACCAGGCCATCATAACGCCCGCCGCCGCCGACCGATCCAAAACGAACGGGGCGGCCTTTGTCATCGATCGTGTCTAGGGTCAGCTCTACTTCGTAGACAGGGCCAGTATAATATTCGAGTCCGCGGACGACGGAACTGTCGACCCGAATTCGCTTGCTGCCGAAACCAGCAGCTTCGCAAACAGAAATTATTTGTTTGAGTTCATGAATGCCTTCTAGCGATTTTGTAGCTTTTGAAAATAGTATCTCCCAAGCATCCAACGTCTTCATGTTATCGATATAGTCAGATACGCCAACTCGTTCCATATTTTTTGATTGCCCTGCATCGTTTGCTTGAGACAGTGCAAATGTGCCTGAGCCACCAAGCGATGCAAATTTGTATCCAGGAATTTCAACTGGACGCCATAAAACTTCAATCATTTCGATTTGGTCGGGAGATAGTTCGGCGCCTTTCGTAAAATCTCCGCTCTCATCTTTGCGACCTGAGCCTAATAGTGCGCGTACACCCTCAAAGCCTAAGCGATCCAATTTATCGATTGCGCGTAAAACAGTGAGCCATTTTGTCGGCGATATTTTTGCCGTATCTAAAATTCCGTCGAGTATCTTGCGATTATTTATTTTGACTACAAAACTTCCCGACTTGATGTTCAGCGCCTCCATCGTGTCGGCGGCGAGCATGCACATCTCGGCGTCGGCGGCGGGCGAAGCTGAACCCACAGTGTCGGCATCGAACTGCATGAACTGGCGGAAGCGGCCCGGACCCGGCTTCTCGTTGCGGAACACCCAGCCGTAACGGTACGAGCGATAGGGCAGGCCGACGGTCTGGAAATTTTCCGCCACATAGCGCGCGAGCGGCGCGGTCAAATCGTAACGTAGCGAGAGCCACTGCTCGTCGTCGTCCTGAAAGGAAAACACGCCTTCGTTCGGGCGGTCCTGATCGGGCAGGAATTTCCCCAGCGCGTCGGTGTATTCGATCGCCGGTGTTTCCAGCGGCTCAAAACCGTAAAGCTCGAACTGCTTGGCAATGGTCTCGATCATGCGCCGCGTGGCTGCGATGTCGGCGGCGCCGCGGTCGGCGAGGCCGCGCGGCAGGCGGGCTTTGAGTTTGCTGGGTTTGTCGGCCATTTGGGTGTTCGGATTCGTGAAATTCGTCCGGTACGTAGCAGCCGAGCCCTACCTTGTCATCGTCCGCGAAGGCGGACGATCCAGTAAACGCCGGCCTCTCGACTCTATCGGCATTCGGTGAATACTGGATGCCCCGCCTTCGCGGGGCATGACAACGGCGGAATGCGAGCGGCCAATGGCAATGAACCAGACGAAATCAGCGGCGGTCCCCAACGATCTGGAGCCGTTCTGGATTCCGTTCACGCCGAACCGCGACTTCAAGAAGACGCCGCGGATGATCGCGCGCGCCAAGGACATGCACTACTACACGCCGGAGGGGCGCGCGGTGCTGGATGCCTGCGCGGGCCTGTGGTGCACCAATGCCGGGCATAACCGCGAGCCCATCGTGGCGGCGATCCAGGCGCAGGCGGCGGAACTCGATTACGCGCCGGCTTTTCAATTTTCTCACCCGAAGGCGTTCGAGCTGGCGGCGCGCGTCGCTGCGTTGGCGCCCGGCGATCTCGATCATGTGTTCTTCTGTAACTCGGGTTCGGAAGCGGTCGATACCGCGCTGAAAATCGCGCTCGCCTATCACAACGTGCGGGGCCAAGGCGCGCGCACGCGGCTTATTGGACGCGAGCGCGGCTATCACGGCGTCGGCTTCGGCGGCATTTCGGTCGGCGGCATCGTCAACAACCGGAAATTTTTCGGCTCGTTGCTCGCGGGCGTCGATCATCTGCCCTCGACATACAATCGCGAGCAGCAGGCGTTCAGCAAAGGCGAGCCGGATTGGGGCGCTCATCTTGCGGACGATCTCGAACGCATCGTCACGCTGCACGATGCCTCCACCGTCGCGGCGGTGATCGTCGAGCCGATGGCGGGTTCGACCGGCGTGCTGCCCTCGCCGAAGGGTTACCTGCCGCGGCTGCGCGCGATCTGCGACAAGCACGGCATCCTGTTGATCTTCGATGAAGTCATCACCGGCTTCGGACGTCTTGGGCATGCATTCGCCGCCGAGCGCTACGGCGTCATTCCCGACATGATTTGCTTTGCCAAGGGCATTACATCCGGCAGCGTGCCTATGGGCGGCGTGATCGCGCGCAAGGGAATCTACGACGCCTTCATGCAGGGCCCCGAGCACGTGGTCGAACTCTTCCACGGCTACACTTATTCTGCGCATCCGCTCGCCTGCGCGGCGGGTCTCGCGACGCTCGATCTCTATCGCGATGAAAATTTGTTCGAGCGCGCGAAGAAACTTGAACCGATATGGGCGGACGCGGCCATGACTCTCAAAGGCCTGCCGAACGTGCTCGACATCCGCTGCGTCGGCCTCACCGCCGGCATCGACCTTGCGTCGAAGCCCGGCGCTGTTGGCAAGCGCGGTTACGACTCGATGGCGCGCGCCTTCCACGAGAACGGCATCATGATCCGCTCGGTCGGCGACACGCTTGCCGTCACGCCGCCGCTGATCGTGAGCGAAACGCAGATCGGCGAGATTTTCGACAAGCTCGCCACCATCATCCGCGCCGCCGCCTGAGCGCTAACGCGCCGCGTAATGCGGCACCGGCGGCAAGATCGCCCAGCCGACATTGAGCGTGTTGTCGCCGCGCCGGAACGGCAGCAGGAACGGCGGCTGCACCTGCGCGTTTTCGGCAATCGTGCGGTATTGCGGCGGCAGCACGCGCAGGTCGCCTTCGGTCCACAGCACCAGCGCGCCCTTGGCCTTGAGCACGGAAAGATCGATCCACGGCGCGCGCTCCGGCTTGCCGTCGATCAGCACGCGCGGGTGCTCGGGTGCGTAGTGCGCGACATTGCCGCCTTCCCACATGCTGGAGATCACGTACATCAGCGGACGCCCGGTGGCGGCGCGATAGCGTTGCGATAATTCCTGTCCCAGCGCGCCGCCGGGGAAATGCACCGCGCGGTAGCGGTGGTCGTAATGCGGCAGCACCGCGTAATTGGCGATGAAGATCGCGCCGAAGCCGACGAACACGATTCCCCAGGTGAGCGCGATGCGCGAGAGCCGCGCAGCGTCGATGGCCGCGCGCGCGTTCAGCACCAGCCACAGCCCGACGAACAGCCAGAGCGGATAGCCCCACATGGCGATGGCGCCGCGGCCCGAAAGCGCCGCCAGCACCATCAGCGTGATGAAGGGCCCGAGTGCGAGCAGCCGCACGATGCGCCGGTCATAGGCATTTGCCGCCGCTGCTTTCGTTTTACCCGCGCGCGGAATGAACATCGGCGCCGCTATCGCCATCGCGGGGAGCATGAAGAACAATTGTCCGATGGCGAATTGCAGCGGATGCCAGAGGTGATCGATGACGCCGCGCGAGGCCGATGAGCGCGCAGCCGCGTAGCCGAAGGGGAGAAAGTCGTTCTGCACCAGCCAGACAAGATGCGGTGCCATTACGGCGAGCGCGGCGGCGAGCGCGACATAAGGCCCCGGTGTTTTCAGATTTTTACGCGCTTCGCGGTCGAACAGCAGAAATAGCCCGAGCGGTAGCGCGAGCATCACCACAAAATATTTTGCCCACACCGCGCCGCCGATGGCAGCGCCGAGCAGCAGCCAGTGCAGCATGCGCCCGCCACGCAGCGCGCGGTGGAAAGCAAAGCCGGCGAGCGCCCATAAGGGAAGCTGGATGACATCGTGATTGAACTTGGCGGCGGTGTAATTGAAATAATGCAGCCCGTCGGCGACCAGCACCGCGATCAGCGCCCCGCGTGCGCCAACCAGCGGGCGTGCCGTCGCCCAGACCAGCGCCAAAGCCGCGAGCACGGCGACCTGCGCCAGCAGGTAATAGGCGAAGTCGAGGCCGATCAGCCGGTAGACGATCTCCACCAGCCACCAGGGCAGCGGCGGCAGCTTGTCGTAGCCGAGCTGCCATTCTCGGCCATAGGTCAGCGCCTCGATCAGGTCGAGTGGCAGGTTCGGATAAAGCACCGCGGGCAGGGCCGTCCACAGCGCCGCATGCAGCAACGCGAAAACCGCGAAGGCGGCTGCCGGGCGCTGCTCGACAGAGTTAAAGAGGGGAGCTTTTGCCTGCGCCATCCAGAGGTTCCAAAAGGCCCGAAGTTCCTGCGAATAAGGGCCTGCTCCCGTTACCATAACGGGACTTCGAGGTTGCATGGGCCTGCCGGCTCATGAACATTGTACCCCGGCACCGCGAATCACCGCCACCTGCGGGTGCGGCCAGCCGGCAGGGATAATGTCCATGCGACGCATCAGTGCCATGTTCATCGCTTTCTGCATGGTGCTCATTTCGGGCTCGGTCGGCGCCGTGCTCTATCTCGCCTTTGGACTGAACGGCGCGTCATCCGCCATCGCGGCGCTCGCGCTGCTCACCAGCCTCGCGCTTTACAACACCGTCACGGCCCGCGTGCACGACCGCACCGACGTCGGCGACCAGATCGCGGATTTATCGCGCGGCACCGCCGACCTCGCCCGCCAGGTGGCCGAGATCGCCCGGCGGCTCAATGCGCTGGAGAGCCGCGTCGAGGGCAGCGCCGCCAAGCCGCGCGCCGCCGATCCGCTCACCACCGAAATGAGCGAGCTTGGCGAACTGGTGCGGCAATTGGCCGAGACCGTCGCCGCGCACGAGAACGAATTACGCAATCCGCGTAGCCCATCGCCCGCAGCTTCGCCCAGCCCGCAACCGGCCGACGCCGCGCTCACCGCCGACCGCGGCGATATCGGCGCGCCGGATCCGAAATTCTTCATCTCCGGGACGGGGCGCTTCCGCGGCATGAGCCGCGACAACATCATCGCCACCATCAGCAGCGCGGTGGAGGCCAACCGCATCGATCTTTATTTGCAGCCGATCGTGACGCTGCCGCAGCGCAAGGTGCGCTACTACGAGGCGATGTCGCGGCTTCGCACCTCCGATGGCGACGTGGTGCCGGCAGACGATTTCCTCAGCCATGCCGAGAGCGGCGGCATGATGCCGAAGATCGACAATCTTCTGCTGTTCCGCTGCGTGCAGGTCGTGCGCCGGTTGCTGCTGAAGAACCGCGACGTCGGCCTGTTCTGCAACATCAGCGTGACGACGCTGTCCGATCCGACTTTCTTCCAGCAGTTCCTCGAATTCATGGAAGCCAACCGGGTGCTGGCGCCCGCGATGCTGTTCGAATTCAAGCAGAGCGCGTTCCGCGATTTCGGTGCCATCGAGAACGAGAGCCTTGCGGCGCTCGCCGAGCGCGGCTTCCGCTTCTCCATGGATCATGTCACCGACCTGCACATGGAGCCGAAGGACCTGGCCGAGCGCGGCTTCCGCTTCATCAAGGTGCCGGCCAAGTTGCTGCTCAACCGCACCAGCGGCGCGCATAGCGACATTCACCCGGCGGACCTCTCCGACCTGCTGGCGCGCTCCAATATCGACCTCATCGCCGAGCGTATCGAGAGCGAGAGCGCGGTGATCGACCTGCTCGATTACGACGTGAAATTCGGCCAGGGCTTCCTGTTCTCGCCGCCGCGCCCCGTCCGTGCGGAGGCTCTGGGCGGCGACGCGGCTGAGCCGGGCAAGACTGAAGCAGGCAAGTCCGACAAGGACGCTTCATTGCGCGACCTCATTCCCGAAGCCACGCCCGCCGAGTGATTTGCGCGCCAGGCGGCGGCGGTGCTAGCCGTTCCCCATGAGTTCTCCCGTGCCCGTTTTCACCGACCGTTTTTCCGCGCTCGCGCCGCATTACGACGTGGTGCTCTCGGACGTGTGGGGCGTCGTGCACAACGGCGTGACGGCGTTTCCCGAGGCCTGCGATGCGCTGGCGCGCTTTCGCGCCGGCGGTGGCAGCGTGATCCTCATCACCAACGCGCCGCGTCCGGGCGAGGCTGTGCTGCGCCAGATCGCCCGCATCGGCGTGCCGCCGGAAACCTATGACGGCATCGTCTCGTCCGGCGACATCACCTGCGCGGAAATGCGCGAGCGGCCGGGCCAAAGCGTCTTCCATCTCGGCCCCGAGCGCGACAAGTCGATCTTCAATGGGCTGAACGCGAAATTCGCTCCGCTGGAGAGCGCGGATTACGTGGTCTGCACGGGTTTGGATGACGACGAGACGGAAACGCCGGAGGATTACCGCGCGCGGCTGGAACTCATGCTCGCGCGCAAGCTGTTCATGATCTGCGGCAATCCCGACATCGTGGTCGAGCGCGGCGACAAATTGGTTTATTGCGCGGGCGCAATCGCGGATTTGTACGTCACCATGGGTGGCGAGGTGCTTTACGCCGGCAAGCCGCACAAGCCGGTTTACGATCAGGCGCTTGCCAAAGCCGCCGCGCTGCGCGGAAAATCAACCGTGCCCGCCCGCGTGCTGGCGATCGGCGATTCCGTGCGCACCGACATGACCGGCGCGCACGCGTTCGGGATCGATTTCTTGTTCGTGACCTCGGGCATTCACGCCGAGGAACTGGGCAACCGCGAAAATCCGGATGCCACGGCGCTGCGCGCGATTTTAGCCGCAGCCGGTTCCGCCCCGAAAGGCGTTACGCGTCGACTACGGTGGTAGCCGCGGCCGGTTCGCCGAACACCGCTTCGATCTTGCTCTGCAGCGTCTGCGCGTTAAACGGCTTGACGATGTAATTCGACACGCCCGCCTTCTTCGCCGCGATCACGTTCTCGGTCTTGGATTCGGCGGTGACCATGATGAAGGGGATTTCGGACAGCTTGGGATCGGCGCGCACTTCCTTGAGCAGGTCGAAGCCGGTCATCGGCTCCATGTTCCAGTCGGAAATCACCAGACCGAATTCATGCTCATGCATCTTGGCGAGCGCGGCCTTGCCGTCGGCGGCATCGTGGATGTCCGCGAAGCCGAGCTGCTTGAGGAGATTTCGGATGATGCGGATCATCGTGGTGTAATCGTCGACCACGAGAACCTTCATCGACGTATCAATGGGCATGACTCGTTCACCTCAAGCGGATTGCCGGAAAAGTGGGCGGAAACTAGCAATGGCTATTGAACATCCGGTTAATCGGGTTCCTCGCGTTAACGCGGCGCTAACCATCGTGGGCCGCTTGACGCGCGCAGCCCAACGACGCAGTTTCGGGCCATTCATAATGCTTATTCGCCCTTTCCAGCCCCATGAGCGACCGCCCGATGCCGGCGAATAAATTTACCGTCGCGCGCGACGGCGCCGCCGGAATTGGCGCTCTTGAAGGTGCGGTGGTCGCCATCGGCAATTTCGACGGGGTGCATCGCGGCCACCGGGCGGTGATCGCGGCGGCGCTCAAGCGCGCCCGCGCGCTGGGGAAGCCCGCGGCGGCGCTTACATTTGAGCCGCATCCGCGCGCGTTTTTCCAGCCGCAGGTGCCGCTGTTTCGCCTCTCCGGCGAGCGCGCCAAGCTGCGCCTGCTTGCAGGCACCGAACTCGACGGCGCCATCGTGATGAATTTTGACGCTGCGCTCGCCGGCACCACGGCGGAAGATTTCGTTGTGCGTATCCTGCGCGAGCGTTTCAAAATCAGCGGCGCGGCCATCGGCTTCGATTTCCATTTCGGCAAGAGCCGTCTCGGTTCGCCCGCGTTCCTCGCCGCCGAGGGCGCGCGGCTGGGATTTTCAGTCGACATCGTGCCGCCGCTGGAGGACGAGGGCCGCCCCGTTTCGTCCGGCGTCATCCGCACGGCGCTCTCTGCGGGCCGCGTGGTGGAAGCGGCTGAACTCTTGGGCGCGCCCTGGTTCGTCTCCGGCGAGGTGATCCACGGCGAGAAGCGCGGCCGCGAGCTTGGCTATCCGACGCTGAACCTGAAGCTGGATGAGGCTTGCGGCCTCAAGCACGGCATTTACGCGGTGCGCGCCGGCATCGGCGCGAAGCGGCATGATGGCGTGGCGAGTTTCGGACGGCGGCCGACCTTCGATAACGGCGCGCCGCTGCTCGAAGTGTTCCTGTTCGATTTCGACGGCGACCTTTACGGGCAGCAAATCGACGTCGCCTTCATCGGCTGGATCCGCCACGAGATGCGCTTCGACAGCATCGGCGATCTCAAGCGCCACATGGACGAGGACAGCGTCCACGCCCGCGCCGCGCTGGCGCGCTCGCCCGGCGCGTTTCCGGAGCTGGGGACGGCCGGGAGCGCCTGAAAAGGCAGCCTTTGCGGGCGCTCTACCGCCTGCTACTAAGCCCGCCAGAACTCAAGGTCAGCATGAGCAAGCCCGACAAACCCGAGCGCGACTATTCCGAGACGCTGTTCCTGCCGCAGACGGAATTCCCGATGCGCGCCGGGCTCCCGCAAAAGGAGCCGGAACTGCTCGCGCGCTGGGAGAAGGCCGGGCTTTACGCGCAGCTGCGCGCGGCGGGCCGCGGCCGCGAGAAATTTGTGCTGCACGACGGCCCGCCTTACGCCAACGGCAACATCCACATCGGTCACGCGCTTAATAAAATCCTTAAGGACGTGGTGACGCGCAGCCAGCAGATGCTCGGCTACGATTCCAATTACGTGCCGGGCTGGGACTGCCACGGCCTCCCGATCGAATGGAAGATCGAGGAGGAATACCGCGCCAAGGGCAAGAACAAGGACGCGGTGCCGGTGGTGGAATTCCGCCAGGAGTGCCGCGCCTTCGCGCAGAAGTGGATCGGCATACAGCGCGAGGAATTCAAGCGGCTCGGCGTCGAGGGCGACTGGGAAAATTATTATTCGACGATGGCCAATGCCGCCGAGGCGCAGATCGCGCGCGAGCTGATGAAATTCGCGCACAACGGAACGCTCTATCGCGGCTCGAAGCCGGTGATGTGGAGCGTGGTTGAGAAGACGGCGCTGGCGGAAGCCGAGGTCGAGTACGAGGATTATACGAGCGATACGGTGTGGGTGAAGTTTCCGGTAAGGATGACCGATCCGCCTGCTGGCTATGCTGCGGATAGAGAAAAAAATAAAAAATCCGATGAAATGCTTTCCAAAGCATCGATTGTCATTTGGACAACCACGCCTTGGACGATTCCAGGCAATCGCGCGATCAGCTTCTCGCCCAAAATCGAATACGGCCTCTACAAGATAACCGACGCTCCTGCTGACAATTGGGCAAAGGTTGGCGATCTGTTGGTGCTTGCCGACAAGCTGGCTGCGGATGTTTTCAAACAGGCGCGTGTTGCCGCTTCTGAAAAAATGCGGGTTATCAGTGCAGATGAACTCACTGGATTGGTTTGTGTGCACCCATTCAAGGCCAAGGGTGGTTACGACTTTGCTGTGCCGCTTCTCGCCGGCGAGCACGTTACCGACGACGCGGGCACCGGCTTCGTCCACACCGCGCCGGGACACGGCCGTGAGGATTTTGAAGTCTGGACCGCGAACGCACGCGCGCTTGAAGCGCGCGGGATCAATTCAACAATTCCCTACACCGTTGATGAGAATGGCGCGTTCACCGATCAGGCCCCCGGTTTCACTGGCAAGCGCGTCATCAACGATAAGGGTGAGAAGGGCGACGCCAACGAAGCGGTAATCAAAGCGCTCACCGAAGCGGGCAACATCATCGCGCGTAGTCGGCTCAAACATCAGTATCCGCATTCGTGGCGCTCGAAGAAGCCGGTCATCTTCCGCAACACGCCGCAGTGGTTCATTGCGATGGATAAGGACATCGCCACGAAAGGCGACACGCTGCGTCACCGCGCGCTGGAAGCGATCAAGGTCACGCGCTGGGTGCCCGCCGCCGGCGAGAACCGCATCACCGGCATGATCGCGGGCCGCCCCGACTGGGTGATCTCGCGCCAGCGCGCCTGGGGCGTGCCGATCACCGTGTTCGTGCGCGAGAAGGGCGACGGCTCGGCGGAGATTTTGCAGGACGAGCAAGTGAACAAGCGCATCGCCGATGTCTTCGAGCAGGAAGGCTCCGATGCCTGGTATAAAGAAGGCGCGCGCGAGCGTTTCTTGGGGAGCCTCGCCAACGAAGCGTGGAAGAAAGTCGACGACATCTGCGATGTCTGGTTCGACTCCGGCTCCACGCACGCCTTCGTGCTGGAAGACCCGAAGAATTTTCCCTCGCTCGCCGGTATCAAGCGCAAGATGGATGGCGGCAAAGACACTGTGATGTATCTCGAGGGCTCGGACCAGCATCGCGGCTGGTTTCATTCTTCGCTCTTGGAGAGCTGCGGGACGCGCGGGCGCGCGCCCTACGACGTGGTGCTCACGCACGGCTTCGTGCTCGACGAGGGCGGACGCAAGATGTCGAAGTCGCTCGGCAATGTCACCGCGCCGCAGGATGTCATCAAGCAATCGGGCGCCGATATTTTGCGCATGTGGGTGTGCGCATCGGATTACGCAGACGATCTGCGCATCGGGCCGGAGATTTTGAAGACCACGGTCGAGACGTATCGCAAGCTGCGCAACACCGTGCGCTGGATGCTCGGCTCACTCGCGCATTTTCACGACGAGGACCGCGTCAAGTTCGAGCAGATGCCGGAACTCGAAAGATTGATGCTGCACCGGCTGGTGGAACTGGATGAACTTGTGCGCAAGGCTTACGCCGAGTTCGACTACAAGCGCATCTTCGCGGCACTGGCGACGTTCATGACCAGCGATCTGTCGGCGTTCTATTTCGACATCCGCAAGGACACGCTCTATTGCGATCCGATCTCTTCCGTTGCGCGCAAGGCGGCCCTCACCGCCATCGATCATCTGTTCCGCTGCACGGTGACTTGGGCAGCGCCGATGCTGTGCTTCACGGCGGAAGAGAGCTGGCTCTCGCGCTTCGGCGATGGCGCGCCGTCCGTGCATCTGCAGCCGTTCCCAGAAGTGCCGGCGGCATGGCACGATGAGGCGCTCGCGGAGAAGTGGCGCAAAATTCGCACCGTTCGCCGCGTCGTCACCGGCGCGCTGGAGATCGAGCGCGCGAACAAGAAGATCGGTTCGTCGCTGGAAGCGCATCCCATCGTGCATGTGACCAACGAGGAATTGTTCGAGGCGGTGATCGATGTCGATCTCGCGGAAATTTGCATCACGTCCGCCGCGACGCTGGTGCGCGACGAAGGCCCGGCGGGTGCTTTCCGTCTCGACGATGTGAAGGGCGTCGCGGTCGTGACCAACGAGGCGCAAGGCACCAAATGCGAGCGCTCGTGGAAGATCCTGCCCACAGTCGGGAGCGATCCGAAATATCCCGGCGTATCGCCGCGCGATGCCAAAGCGCTGCGCGAGTGGGAAGCGTTCCGCAAGGCGGCGGGGTAAGCCGGTGCTCGCACCGATGGCTTACCTGCGCGGCCCCTTTACGCTCTTCGGCGCCGCCGTGGCGCTCATTGTCTGCGCGCTCGATCAGGCCTTGAAACTGTGGCTGCTGTTCGTGTTCGACCTTGGCGCCAAGGGGGTGGTTCCGCTCGGGACTTATTTCGACCTGCTGCTGATCTGGAACACCGGCGTGAGCTACGGCTGGTTCGCGCAAACCGGCCCGCTCGGGCAGGGGGTGTTGCTGGTGCTCAAGGGGCTGGCGGTCATTTTGCTGTGGATATGGCTGGCGCGGGTGACGGCCCGGTTTTCGGCCCTGGCGCTGGGGCTGATCGTCGGTGGGGCGCTGGGCAACGGAATTGACCGGCTGGCCTATGGGGCGGTGGCCGATTTCGTGCATTTTCACATCAATACGGCCAGCTGGAGCTTCAGCTGGTATGTTTTTAACCTCGCTGATGTAGCTATCGTTGCCGGGGTTATTGGCCTCCTGTATGAATCCCTGGCCGGGGATAGCGCCGTAAAAGCGCCCTGATCCGGCGGCAAATTCGCGGTTTCCAGGATCGGTTTCGTGCAAATGCGCAGTACGAGAGCGCGGTAGGCGAGTAGTCAAAATGTTGCACACAAGCTTGAAGCGGAAGTCCGGTTTTGTGTTGGGCGGCGTGCTTGCGGCCGCCTTCCTGCTGGCCGCCACGGCATCGCCCGCGCGCGCCGCCGATGAAGACGAAGGCCTCGACGCGAAGATTTTCAGAAATATTCTGGAAGGCGTCGGCCTGCGCAAGGACGACGGTAGCGGCATCGAGTACCGCGAGCGTTCACCACTTGTCGTTCCGCCCAGCCGCGCGCTGCCGCCGCCGGAGACCGGCGCGTCCGTTGCGACCAATCCGGCCTGGCCGGTCGATCCCGAAATCAAGCAGGCCAAGAAATCCGCATCGGCCGTTGATTTGCGCAGCCCTTCGCAGGTTCAGTATGAGAGCGGTCTTCCGCTCCGGCCCGACGAGCTGCGCAAAGGCGCGCTCGCGCGCTCCGAGCAACGAGGCGCCATCCCCAAAAACGAGTACGAGTCCAAGCAGCCGCTCAAGCCTTCGGAGCTCGGCTACAAAGGCGGCATCCTCAAATCGCTGTTCAAAGGCAACACCGACGAAGAATTCGCGACCTTCACCGGCGAGCCGTCGCGCAGCAGCCTGACCGAACCGCCGCCGGGCTATCAGACGCCGTCGCCGAACCAGCCTTACGGCCTCACCAAGAAGAACGACGCCAAGCCGCTCGACGTGAAGGACAAAGGTCTGGATCGTTGATCTCGCGCTTCGGCGCAACGATAAGCAACAACATCAGGTGAACGCTAAAGTGCATCAAAGGCGTTCAACTGCCGTCCTCGCAATTGCCGCCGCCGCCGCCATGCTGACTGGCGCGGCCATGGCGCAAACCGGCAGCGGCCCCGCCGTCGCGCATTTCACCCTTCCCAACGGTCTCGAAGTCGTCGTCATCCCTGACCGCCGCGCGCCTGTCGTCACGCACATGGTGTGGTACCGCGTCGGCTCCGCCGACGAGACGCCGGGCAAATCCGGGCTCGCGCATTTTCTCGAACATCTGATGTTCAAGGGCACGGCGAAAAATCCGGCCGGAAAATTCTCGCAGGTCGTCTCCACCATCGGCGGGCAGGAAAATGCATTTACCTCGTCGGATTACACCGGCTACTACCAGCGCGTCGCGCGCGAGCAGCTCAAGACGGTGATGGAATTTGAATCCGACCGCATGACCGGCCTCGTGCTCACCGACAAGGTCGTGCTGCCCGAGCGTGATGTCATTCTCGAAGAACAGAACCAGCGCGTCGAAAACAATCCCGGCTCGCGGCTCGGCCAGCAGATGGACGCGGCGCTCTACCTCAATCATCCGTACGGCAAGCCGGTGATCGGCTGGCGGCACGAAATGGAGAAGCTCGACCGCGCCGACGCACTGGCGTTCTACAAGCGCTTCTACGGTCCGAACAACGCGATCCTCGTCGTCGCCGGCGATGTCGATGCTAACGCCGTGCGCAAACTCGCCGAGGATACCTACGGCAAGGTCGCGCGCCGCTCCGATATCGGCCCGCGCGTGCGCCCGCAGGAGCCGCCGCCGGTATCGCCGCGTTTCCTCACATTGGCCGATCCGCGCGTCGAACAGCCGAGCGTTCAGCGCAGCTATCTGGTGCCTTCGTCATCGACGGCCAAGCGCGGCGAAGCCGAAGCGCTGGAAGTTCTCGCGCACATTCTGGGGAGCGGCTCCAACAGCCGTCTCTATCGCGCACTGGTGGTTGAAAAGGATATCGCGGTGAGCGCGGGCGCCTGGTATCAGGGCTCGGCGCTCGATGCGACCAAGTTCGGCGTGTACGGCTCGCCCAAGCCGGGGATCGCGCTGCCGCAAATCGAATCCGAGATCGACGCCACGATCGCCGCGTTGATCGCCGGCGGCGTGACCGCCGAGGAGCTTGAGCGCTCGAAGACGCGCCTTATCGCCGATTCTGTTTATGCGCAGGACAATCAGGCGACATTGGCGCGCTGGTACGGCACCGCGCTGACCACCGGCAACAGCGTCGAGGACGTGCGCGCCTGGCCGGAACGCATCCGCGCCGTGACGGCGAGCGCCGTGCAGGATGCCGCCAAGCAATGGCTCGACAAGCGCCGCTCGGTTACCGGCTATCTCATCAAGGACGCTGCGCCGCAGACGGAGAAGCGATCATGAGCCGGTTGAAAGTTTTACTGGCACTGATCGGCGCGCTCGGCGTTGCGCTCGCAGGCTTGCCCGCGAACGCCATGACCATCGAGCGCATCGTCAGCCCGGCGGGAATCGAGGCCTGGCTGGTACGCGAATCCGCGGTGCCGCTGATCGCGCTCAATTACGCGTTCACTGGCGGCTCCAGCGAAGACCCGGCGGATAAAACCGGGCTCGCCAATCTCGCCGCCAGCCTGCTCGACGAAGGCGCCGGCGAACTCGACGCCAAGGCGTTCCACGAGCGGATGGAAAACCGTGCCATCGAACTCGGCTTCAATGTCGGCCGCGATAATTTTCACGGCACCATGCGCGTGCTCAACGAACATCGCGACGAGGCGTTCGAGCTGTTGCGGCTGGCGCTGAGCGCGCCGCGTTTCGACGCCGACGCGGTCGAGCGGGTGCGCGGCCAGGTGCTCTCCGGGCTGCGGCGCGAAACCAGCAGCCCGAATTCCATCGCCAGCCGCCGCTGGTGGGAAACCGCGTTCGCGGGTCATCCTTACGGCCGCCAGACCAACGGGACGCTCGAAACCGTGCCGCGCATCACCGTGGACGATCTGAAAACTTTTCCAAAGCGCGTGTTCGCGCGCGAGGGGTTGAAGATCGCCATCGTCGGCGACATCGACGCCAAGACAGCGGGCGTGCTGATCGACCGCGCGTTCGCAAGCTTGCCAGCCAAGGGCGATCTCAAGCCGCCGCAGCCCGTGATCCCGCGCGGCCTGGGCCGGCGCATTGTCGTCGACGTCGACGTGCCGCAGGCGGTCGTTACCTTCGGCGCGCCTGGCATCGCGCGCAGCGATCCGGATTTCATGGCGGCCTATATCGTCAATCACATTCTCGGCGGCGGCTCGTTCTCCTCGCGCCTCTACAGGGAAGTGCGGGAAAAACGCGGCCTCGCTTATTCGGTGAGCGACAATCTGATCTGGTTCAGGCAGTCGGCGGTGTTCATCGGCGGCACCGCGACGCGCGCCGACCGCACCGGCGAAGCGCTCGCCATCATCGAGCAGGAAATCAAACGCATGGCCGAGAGCGGGCCGACCGAGGAGGAAGTCGCCAAGGCGAAATCCTATCTCAAGGGCTCTTATGCGCTCGGCCTCGACACTTCGGGCAAGATCGCCTCGCAACTGGTGCAGATGCAGATCGACAATCTCGGCATCGATTACGTTCAGCGCCGCAGTGCGATGATCGATGCCGTTACGCTTGCCGACACCAGGCGGGTGGCGAAGCGGCTGTTCGATGGCGGCCTGCTGGTCACCGTGGCGGGCCGCCCGAAGGGGCTTGCCTCGCAGGGCCAGTAACGGCGCGGACGCCTTTCGCGCTTGGCCTTGCGCCTCTAGACTCCCCCGAAGATTCGGGAACAGCAGATGCCCTTCCAGCAATCGATCGACAATGCGCGCGATGACCGCGCCGGCGCAGGCGGCGCGTCAGCCTCCGCGCTGCAACAGGCGCTTGCGCGCACGGAAGAAGCGCTGAAATGGCTGCGCGCGCGCCATGCCGACGGCGGTCTGCCGCTGCTGCAGCTCCCCGGCAAACAGGACGATCTCAAGCCCGTCGCCGAGGCGGCGCGCGTTTTCACCGCCGGCGCCAGCGACGTGGTGTTTCTCGGCACCGGCGGATCGAGCTTGGGGGGCCAGACGCTGGCGCAGCTTGGCGGCGTCGGCGTTCCCGGCATCGGCGCGCTGCGTAACCCGCCGCGCGTGCACTTCATGGACAATCTCGACGCCGAGACCTATGGCGCGCTGCTGGCCAAGTTGCCGCGCAAGACCACGCGCTTTGTCGCGATCTCGAAGTCAGGCGGCACCGCCGAAACGCTGATGCAGACCATCGCGGCGCTTTCGGCGGCGAAGGCGGCGGGGCTGGAAAGTTACATTCCGGAAATTTTTCTCGGCCTCACCGAGCCGGCCAAGGCGGGAAAGAAAAACGGCCTGCGCGATCTGCTGGCGAAATATCGCGTGCCGGTGCTTGAGCACGATCCCGGCGTCGGCGGGCGCTTCTCGGTGCTCAGCAATGTCGGCCTGCTGCCGGCGGCTGTGCTCGGTCTCGACATCGCGGCGGTGCGCAAGGGCGCGGCGGCTGCGCTCGCGCCGGTGCTGGCGAAAAAGCCCGCAGCCGATGTGCCGCCCGCGCTGGGCGCCGCATTGGGCGTAGCGCTCGCCGAAAAGGGCAAAAGCATTTCGGTGATGATGGCCTACGCCGACAAGCTTGAGCGCTTCACGCGCTGGTACGTGCAGCTGTGGGGCGAGAGTTTGGGCAAGCAGGCTAAGGGCACGACGCCGATAGCCGCGCTGGGTCCGGTGGACCAGCACAGCCAGTTGCAGCTTTATCTCGATGGGCCGCGCGACAAATTTTTCACCATTGTGACGGTTGCGAGCGCCGGCGCCGGCCCGCGCATCGATCCTGAACTGGCGAAGCTCGCGGGCGAGAGCGGACTCGGCGGCAAAACCATTGGCGATCTCGTCGCCGCGCAGGCGCGCGCCACCGCGGACACGCTGGCGAAGAACGGCTGCCCGGTTCGCAGCATTCACGTGCCGAAGCTGGACGAGGAAAGTCTCGGCGCGCTGCTGATGCATTTCCAGCTGGAGACGATCATCGCCGCGCATCTGCTCGGCGTCGATGCCTTCGACCAGCCGGCGGTGGAAGAGGGCAAGGTGCTGGCGAAGAAGTATCTGGCGGGCGGAGCGTGATCCGCGTTACCGATACGATCAGCATCGACGATTCCGAAATTTCGGAATCTTTCGTGCGCGCCTCCGGGCCGGGCGGGCAGAACGTCAACAAGGTGTCCTCCGCCGTGCAACTGCGTTTCGACGTGCGGCAATCGCCGTCGCTGCCGAATGAAGTGGCCGTGCGGCTGATGAAGCTCGCCGGCCAGCGGCTGACCAAGGACGGCGTCATCGTCATTCTCGCGCAGCGCCACCGCACGCAGGAGCGCAACCGCGCCGACGCGCGCGAGCGTCTGGTCGAACTGATCCGCGAGGCGTCGGTGCGCCCAACGCCGCGGCGGGCGACCAAGCCGACCAAGGCTTCGAAGAAACGCCGCATCGAGGGCAAGAAACACCGCTCGCGCATCAAGAACCTGCGCGGCGGGCGCTCTTTCGACTGACCTGCCCCCCCACCACGGCCCTCCCCCTTTCAGGGGGAAGGAGTCAGGGCCGCAAACTCTTTCCTCCCCCCTGAAAGGGGGAGGAATAAGGAGGGGGTCGCCGCAGAGCATAGCGGGGGCAAGTCGGCGGCCGCCATCGCTTGCGGGGGCGCACGCAGATAACATTTCCCCTCCGTCGAATCAGGCCCGCAAAATGCCCGTCCGCCAATTATCCGAGGCCGTCATCAACCGCATCGCCGCCGGCGAAGTGGTCGAGCGGCCCGCGAGCGTGGTGAAGGAACTGGTCGAGAACGCGCTCGATGCCGGTGCGCGCAAGATCGACATTCTCACCGAGGGCGGCGGGCGCTCGCGCATTACCGTCACCGACGACGGCGAGGGCATGACGCGTGCGGATCTGGCGCTTAGCGTCGACCGCCACGCGACATCGAAGCTCGACGGCAGCGATCTCTTGGCGATCCATACGCTTGGCTTTCGCGGCGAGGCTTTGCCTTCCATCGGCGCGGTGGCGCGGCTTGTCCTCACCACGCGCCACGCCGGTGAGCCGCATGCCTGGACGCTGAGCGTCGAGGGTGGCGTGAAGTCGGACGTAAAGCCCGCGGCCTTGAGCGAAGGCACGCGCGTCGAGGTGCGCGACCTGTTTTATGCAACACCCGCGCGGCTGAAATTCCTCAAAACCGACCGCAGCGAGGCGGAAGCCGTGCGCGAAGTGGTGCGGCGTCTTGCCATGAGCCGGCCCGATGTGGCGTTCACGCTCGCAGGCGAAGAGCGCATGCCGGTGACCTGGGCGGCGGCGTTGCCGAGCGGGCCGGGGCGCCTCGCGCGGCTCGCGGATGTGCTGGGTCTTGAGTTTCGCGCCAACGCGGTGGAAATCCGCGGCGAAGTGCACGGCACGGCGGTGGAAGGCTATGCCGCGCTCCCCACGCTCACGCGCGCCAATGCGCTCGGGCAATATCTTTTCGTCAATGGCCGCCCGGTGCGCGACAAGCTGCTGGTCGGCGCGGTGCGCGGCGCTTACGCCGATTATCTGCCGCGCGACCGGCACCCCATTGTCGCATTGTTCGTCACGCTCGATCCGCGCGAGGTGGACGTCAACGTGCATCCGGCGAAAACCGAAGTGCGTTTCCGCGATGCTGGGCTGGTGCGCTCGCTGCTGGTGCGCGCGCTGAAAGACGCGCTTGCGCGCGACGGCCAGCGCACCTCGACTACCGGCGGCACCGCCACCATCGCGGCGTTCCGCCCGATGGGCGCGCCACGGCGCGGCGGTTTCGACTGGCAGCGCTCGTCCCCGCGTCCCGATCCGCGCGGGGGATATGTGCCGATGCGTGGCGGCGCGGGTTTAGCCGAAGTGGCGCAGGCCGCGTTCGATGTCGGCGATCCATCCGCCGACGCGCGCGTGGAAACGTTCGAGCCCGCCGCCGATCTGATCGAGCGCCCGCTCGGTGCTGCCCGTGCGCAGGTGCACGAGACCTACATCGTCTCGCAAACCAAAGACGGTCTCGTCATCGTCGATCAGCACGCCGCGCACGAGCGCCTCGTTTATGAGCGGCTGAAAACCGCGATCGATAAATCCGGCGTGGCGCGGCAGATTTTGCTGATTCCCGAAATCGTCGAACTCGACGCTGCCGACGTGGAGCGTTTGCTGTCACGCGGCGGCGAACTCGCGAAATTCGGCCTTCTGATCGAAGCCTTCGGGCCGGGCGCGGTGGCGGTGCGCGAAACGCCGTCGCTGCTTGGCGAGGTCAATTCGAGTGGGATGGTCCGTGACCTCGCGGAGCACATGGCGGAATGGGAGGAGGCGCTGCCTTTGGAGCGCCGCCTTTTGCACGTCGCGGCGACGATGGCCTGCTACGGCTCGGTGCGGGCGGGGCGCCTGCTCAAGCCGGAGGAAATGAACGCATTGTTGCGCGAGATGGAAGCGACGCCGAATTCCGGCCAGTGCAACCACGGCCGCCCGACTTATGTCGAACTGAAATTGACCGACATCGAACGGCTGTTCGGGCGCCGCTAACCTGCGCTAGGATGCGTCATCTTGAACGTTCATCTGGGGGCTTATCGATGAAACATATTTTCGCGCTCGCGCTTCTTGCCGTGCTGGGATGGTCCGCGCCGTCTTTCGCCGCCGACAACGCCAGCCTGATCGGCAATTACGTCGTCACCGGCACGGAGACCGACGGCAAGGCTTATGACGGCCCCGGCCCGCTCGCCATCACCATGGACAAGTCCGGCGCGCTCGAACTCAAATGGGACGGCGGAAAATATGTCGGCATCGGCCAGGTTTCCGGCAATCAGGTGTTCGTCGGCGGCACCGCCGAAGGAAAATCCATCATCATGATCATGGAGATCAAGCCCGACGGTTCGCTGGAAGGTAAATGGTGGCGCCGCACCGACGCCGGCACCAAAGGCACCGAGGTCTGGAAAAAGAAGTGACGGCTAGTTGCCGTAACGCAAAAACGTAAACTCCGTATCGTCGTATTTGCGCCGCTCAAGTTCCTCGTAGCCTTCCGGCGCGGCGAACTTCGCGTCCGCCGATTCTTCGACGACGATGAGTGCGTCCGGCAAGAGCCATCCGCCTTCGCGCGCGGCGGCGAGGGATTTTTCGGCGAGATTCTGCCCGTAGGGCGGATCGAGGAACGCCAGCGAGAACGGTTCGACCGGGTAGGCGGGGCCGAGTTTTGTCGCATCGCGGCGGAAGATGCGCGTGACGCCGCCGAGGCCCAGCGCCTCGACGTTGTTGCGCAAGAGCGCGCGCGCCTCGACGCCTTCATCGACGAACAGCGTATAGGCTGCCCCTCGCGAGATCGCCTCAATGCCGAGCGCGCCGGTGCCGGCGAAAAGATCCAGCACGCGCGCGCCCGTGACGGGATCGCCATAGCCGTGAACGAGAATATTGAACAGCGCTTCGCGCAGGCGGTCGGCGGTCGGCCGCACGGCCTGCGTTTTCGGCGCGGCGATCGCGCGTCCGCGCAAACGGCCGCCAACGACGCGCATTAGCGCGTCTCCTTCTGACGCGGATATTTGGGACGGGGGCCGGACCGGCGGTCGCGGCGGCGGGTGTCCGTTTTCTTCTTGGTGTCACGCGCTTGCGCCTTGTCCGGCTCGCGGCCTGGCCGCTCGCTACGTTCGCTCCGCTTGCGGGATGTCACAGGAGCATCGCGCGGCGGCGCGGACGGTGCGGTCGGTTTTTCGCGAATCGCAACGGGAATTGCGTCGGCTATCGGCGCGTCGAAATCCGCGCCTGAGAGCGCGATGACCTTCTCGCCGAGTTTCTCGCGCAACTCTGTAGTCTGTACTTCCTCTACATGGCCGTCGGGCAGTTCGCCCAACTCGAACGGCCCGAACGAGACGCGGATCAGCCGGTTCACCTGCAGGCCGAGCGAGCGCAGCACGTTGCGCACCTCGCGGTTCTTGCCTTCCTTGATCGCGAAAGTGAGCCACACATTCGCGCCCTGTTCGCGGTCGAGCGTCGCCTCGATCGGCCCGTAGCGCACGCCGTCGATGGTGATGCCGCGCCGCAATCCGTTGAGCGCGTGCTGCGTTACGCGGCCATAGGCGCGCACCCGATAGCTCCGCAGCCATCCGGTCTGCGGCAACTCAAGCGCGCGCGCGAGACCGCCGTCGTTGGTGAGCAGCAGCAGGCCTTCGGTGTTGATGTCGAGGCGCCCGACGCTGATGAGCCGCGGCAGATGCCGCGGCAACCCGCCGAAGATGGTGGGGCGGCCCTGCGGGTCGGAATGCGTGGTGACGAGGCCGGGCGGTTTGTTGTGCAGGAACAGCCGCGTGCGCCCGGCGCGCGGCAGCGGCTTGCCGTCCACGGTGATGCGGTCGGCCGGGCCGACATTGAGCGCGGGTGAGGAGATCACCGCGCCGTTGACCGAAACGCGCCCGGCGGCGATCCATGCCTCCGCCTCGCGGCGTGAGGCCAGCCCCGCGCGCGCCATCATCTTGGCGATGCGCTCGCCGGTTTTTTCGTCTGTGCTCTTCGTGGGCATGGAAGGTGTATAAAGACGTTGATGGCGGGAACAAGCCCAGTCGAGAGAACAG
This sequence comes from Rhizobium sp. Q54, assembly GCA_945907045.1. GTDB lineage: Bacteria > Pseudomonadota > Alphaproteobacteria > Rhizobiales > Xanthobacteraceae > Pseudolabrys. The sequence continues at coordinate 49,597 of CAMDSH010000009.1, forward strand.
TCGTGACCGATTCCCCGATGCAAATTGCTTTGGACCAAGCCCGCGCCGCCCAGGCGCGCGGCGAGGTGCCGGTCGGGGCCGTGATCGTCCGCGCGGGCGAGGTGATCGCGCAGGCCGGCAACCGCACGCTGGCCGAGCATGATCCGACGGCGCACGCCGAATTGCTCGCCATCCGGCAGGCGGCGGCGATGCTGGGAAGCGAGCGGCTGACGGATTGCGATCTCTACGTCACGCTGGAGCCGTGCGCGATGTGCGCGGCGGCGATCTCGTTCGCCCGCATCCGGCGGCTGTATTACGGCGCGTCCGATGCCAAAGGCGGCGCGGTGGAAAACGGCGTGCGGTTTTTCTCCTCGCCCGCCTGCCATCACAGACCGGAAGTCTATGGCGGATTGAGCGAGAGCGAGAGCGGCGAATTGCTGAAAGCGTTTTTCAGGGCGCGGCGCTAGGCGCGCCGGCGGGCATCACACCGTGCGGTCGAGCATTTTCCCGGTGCCGGGCGCGTTGGCGGCCTGCACCCGTGCGGCGGCCTCATCGTCATGGCCGTTGTCGTTGCTTTGATCCGGCGCGGGCGATTGTTGCGCGGTTCCGCTGCGCGGCAAGATTGTCTGGATGCCGATGCTGGAAATGGACATTTTCACTCTTCGGATGCGGGACATGGCGAGTGGCTTACGCGCAAAATATCAATGCTCCGCGCGCGACTTCCCGACAAATTTAGTCAATATTTTTGCTCAGCGCGCGCCGGCTTCCCGCGCGAATTCCCACGCCTTCACGGCCAAGGGCCGGATCATTTCCGCTTTCGCGGGCGCGAATTCGCTGGTCGCAGTGCCATCGCGTACGCGGCCGATGATGCCTTGCAGGATCGCGGCGATGCGAAAGAAATTATAGGCAAGATACGCGGGCAAATGCGGGCGCGGGTCGAGGCCCGTGCGCGCGACGTAGGCTTCGACGTAATCCTTCATCGCCGGAATGCCGAGCGCGGAGAGGTCGTGGCCCACAAGCGTCGCGGTGCCGGCGGCGCTTTCCGAATGCGGCATGTGCCACGCCATCAAATGATAGGAAAAATCCGCCAGCGGATCGCCCAGCGTGGATAATTCCCAATCGAGCACCGCGAGAATTTCCGGCGCGTCATGACCAAGGATCATGTTGTCGAGCCGGTAGTCGCCGTGCACCAGCCGCGCCGGCCCCGCGGGCGGAATATGCGCGGGCAACCATTCCATCAGACGCTCCATCTCATCGATCGTCTCTGTTTGCGAGGCGCGGTACTGTTTCGACCAGCGCTCGACCTGCCGCGCGACGTAATTCTCCGCCTTGCCGAAATCGCCAAGCCCGATGGCGGCGGGATCGTATGAATGCAATTTCGCCAGCGTTGCGTTCATCGCGTCATAGACTGCGGTGCGCTCAACGGGGTTTGATCCCGCCATCTGCGGTTCCCAGAACACGCGGCCATCGACATGCGCCATCAGATAAAACGGCGTTCCCGCCACGCTGGCGTCGTCGCACAACACCAATGGTTCGGCGACGGGATAACCTTGCGCGTGCAGCGCGCGGATCACGCGGTATTCGCGCTCGACCGCGTGCGCGGATGGCAGCAGCTTGCCGGGCGGCTTTCGCCGCAGCACGTAATTGTGCGCCGGCGTTTGCAGAAAATAAGTCGGATTGGACTGGCCGCCCTTGAACTGTTTGACGCTAAGCGGGCCCTTGAATCCTTTGACGTGTTGCGCGAGATAAGTCTCCAGCCGCGCGGCGTCGATGCGCAATGCCTCTGCCACGTCCTTGGTGCCGGAAAAAGCCTGCTGGCGGTCAATGCTCATGCGTGCTCGCGTCGCCGTTCAGCCGTTGAAAAATTCGAGCAGCGCTTTGGCGGTCACCTGCGGATTTTCCTCGCACGGATAATGCCCGCAGTCGACCGTGATGCCGCGCACGCCGTCCGCCCATTGCTTCCAGGCCGCGAGCGGGCCGGACGTCTCGCTCGGAATTCCGGCAGCGCCCCACAGCGCCAGCACGGGGCAGGTGATTTTCTTTCCCGCCGCGCGGTCGGCTTCGTCATGGGCAAGATCGGTGCTCCATCCGGCACGATAGTCCTCGCAGGTTGCGTGGATGCGCAGCGGATCGGAGATGAAGGCGCGGTAGTGATCGAGCGCGCGCGGATCAAACGGGGAGAGGTCCTTGCTCTTGGCCAGGCTCGCCATTTTCCATTCGAGGTATTCGACCGGCGCTTTCGAAAGCAGCATTTCGGGCAGCGGCGCGGCCTGCGCGAGGAACGGCCAGTGCCAGACCTTGAACGCGGACTTGCGGTCCATGCCGTGCCACATGTCGTAAGTCGGAACGATGTCGAGCACGGCAAGGCGAATGAGCCGGCCGGGATTGTCGAGCGCGAGACGATAGGCGACGCGTCCGCCGCGGTCGTGGCCCGCGAGATTAAATCGCGCGTGGCCCAGTTTCTCCATCACCTCGATCATCACCTTCGCCATCGAGCGCTTGTCGTAAGGCGCATGCGATGCGTCCGCTTCCGGCACGGCGGACCAGCCGTAGCCCGGCAAATCCGCGATCACGAGGCTGAAATGCTGCGCGAGCATTGGCGCGACGCGATGCCAGATCACGTTCGTTTGCGGATAGCCGTGCAGCAGCAAAAGCGGCGGGCCCTTGCCCCCACCGCGCGCGAAAATTTTGCCGATGGATGTGTCGATCCAATGCACGGCAAAACCGGGAAAGAGATCGGCAAGATCGGTCATCTGCATATTGTCCGGCATGATCGTGGCAGGGAGCGCGCCCGCGATCATACGGCAATGCAGAAACTAATTTCAGAAATTTTTAGAAAAACTTCCTCAAGACAAAGCCCGGCGAGGGCCGGGCTCTGCCTTGGAGAAAGCAATCGCCGTATTACGGACTGCCCGTTTCGGCCTGCTTCAGGATGCCGAGACGGACGTTCGGATCCGGGTCGTGTCCGACGATCTGCCCGCCGACAACGACGTCGCCCGGTACAGCGTAGTTGTAGTCGGCCGAGGCATAGGCCTCTGTGCCGACCCATGACTGCTGCTGATTGTAGTGCCTGGCGTTCTTGGCCATGGCCGGCGACGCGATAAGCGCCGTCAACGCGACTGCTGTGAGAATTTTCTTCATGATGTATTGTCTCCATTGAACGAGGAGTTTGTCACCCCTCGCATAGCCAACGTGCGAGCGCGGGAGTTTGTTGCATCGCAAAGAAAAATTCTCCCTATGAGTTCCGTGCATTGGTGAGTCGCAGTCACAATTTCGGCGCGTTGGAGTCACGCTTTCGCCGTCTCGTGATTCCGGAAATGAAAATAAGATTTTAGAAAAACGATTCCGCCGCTCAAAGCAAAGCCCGGCGCGAAGCCGGGCCTTGCCTCGAGAAAACGGATGCCGGAAATTACGGGCTGCCGGTTTCGGCCTTACGCAGCATTTCCAGGCGGACGTTGGCGTCGGGATCGCGCCCGATGATCTGCCCGTCTGCGACCAGAATGCTCGGATTGTGGGTAACGTAGGCAGCGCTCGCGCCGGTATGAGTCATCCGCACATGCGCCGATTTCGCAAACGCCGGCGACGCAACGACGGCGGCCAGCGCAATGGTAGCAACAAGAAGCTTCTTCATATTAGATCTCCAGATAGCGATTTCGAATCGCCGCCCTCGCCGTGGAACCTAGGGAGGGCGCCGCGCATCGGAAACACGCGCTACGCATAGTGGGCATGCCGGATTGTGAGAAAATTACAGCTTCGTAATTGTGCGCAGAATGCGAAGTTCGATGCTGCAGCGGCAGCTTCGCGTGCCCTATGCAACGAAAGGATATGAGAACATCGCATTCGCGCTGACGCGCAAGTGATCATGGAGTGATCGTGGAGCGCGCGGCGTTAACCGTTTTGTTCGCGCTTGATCGCCTGCCAGCCGATATCGCGGCGGCAGAAACCGTCCGGCCAGCGGATTTTATCCACCGCCGCATAAGCGCGCGCCTGTGCCTGCGCCACGGTCTTGCCGCGTCCGCAGACATTCAGGACGCGCCCGCCGTTCGCGACAATTTTGCCGCCCTCCGCTTTGGTGCCGGCGTGGAAAATTTCCACATCCTCAAGCGCGACGGCATCATCCAATCCTTCGATGACGGAGCCTTTGGCGTAGTCGCCGGGATACCCTTTCGCCGCCATCACCACGGTAAGCGCGGCGTCCGGATACCAGCGCAGATCGAAATTTTTCAGCTGCCCGTCGCGCGCCGCGATCAGCGCTGGAACCAAATCCGACATCAGGCGCAGCATCAGCACCTGCGTTTCCGGATCGCCGAAGCGTGCGTTGTATTCGATCAGTTTGGGGCCTTGCGCCGTTATCATCAATCCAGCGAACAGCACGCCCTTGTAAGGCGCGCCCATCGCGGCCAGCGCGCGCACCGTGGGCAGCACGATCTCATCCATCGTGCGTTTCGTCATTTCCGGCGTCATGATCGCGGCCGGCGAATAGGCGCCCATGCCGCCGGTGTTCGGGCCCTTGTCGCCGTCAAACACGCGCTTGTGGTCCTGCGCCGAGGCCAGCGCGATCGCTGTCGTGCCGTCGCACAGCGCGAAGAAGGAAGCTTCCTCGCCGCGCATGAATTCCTCGATCACGACTTCGTTGCCCGCGCTGCCCAAACCGCCGCCGAAGATCATGTCCACGGCGGCAAGCGCTTCGTCCAATGTCTCGGCGACGACGACGCCTTTTCCCGCCGCAAGGCCGTCCGCCTTCACGACGATGGGCGCGCCCATCTTGCGGACGTAATCTTTCGCGGGCGCGGCGGACTTGAAACGCTCATAGGCCGCGGTCGGAATGTTGTTGGCCTTGCACAGATCCTTGGTAAAACCTTTCGAGCCCTCCAGCTGCGCGGCTTTCTTGCCGGGGCCGAATGCCTTGATGCCCGCTGCTTCCAGATCGTCGACGATGCCGGCGCAGAGCGGCGCTTCCGGGCCGACGACGACGAAATCGATTTTTTGTTTTTTGCAGAACGCGATCACCGCCGCATGGTCGGCAATATCGAGCGCGACGCATTCGGCTTCCCTAGCGATGCCGGCGTTGCCGGACGCGCAATACAATTTATCGGCGAGCGGGCTTGCGGCCATTTTCCAGGCCAGCGCGTGTTCGCGCCCGCCGGCGCCGAGGAGGAGGATGTTCATGCCAATGCGGCCGGGCTAAAGATCAATACGCAATTGATGTAGCATGGCGCATTGCCTCCGCAAGAGATTCGCCGCAAGAGACTCCCGATGGCCGAAGACGCGCTCAACAATGTTGTGGAATGGTCCGTCTCCGAGCTTTCGGCGGCGCTCAAACGCACGGTCGAGGACGCCTATGGCTTCGTGCGGGTGCGCGGCGAGGTGTCCGGCTTCAAGGGGGCCTCGCCCTCCGGTCATGTCTATTTCCGCCTGAAGGACGAGAAGGCGGTGCTCGAGGCCGTGGTCTGGAAGGGCGTCTGGGGCCGCATGAAGGTCAAGCCCGAAGAAGGGCTGGACGTGATCGTCTCCGGCAAGCTCACGACTTTCGCCGGTTCGTCGAAATACCAGATCGTCGTCGATACGCTGGAGCCCGCGGGCGTCGGCGCGCTGATGAAGCTGCTCGAAGAACGCAAGAAGAAGCTGGCGACCGAAGGCTTGTTCGACGAATCGCGCAAGCAGCTGCTGCCGTATCTGCCGGAGGTGATCGGCGTCATTACATCGCCGACCGGCGCGGTAATCCGCGACATTCTGCATCGCCTCGCCGACCGCTTTCCGCGCCATGTGCTGGTGTGGCCGGTGCGCGTGCAGGGCGAGAACTCCGCGGCGGAAGTCGCCAATGCCATTCGCGGCTTCAACGCGCTGCCTGAAAAGGGAAAGATTCCGCGCCCTGACCTCATCATCGTTGCGCGCGGCGGCGGCTCGCTCGAAGACCTGTTGTCGTTCAGCGACGAGGCGGTGGTGCGCGCGGCGGCGGAGAGCATGATCCCGCTCATTTCCGCCGTTGGCCACGAGACCGACATTACGCTGATTGATTTCGCCGCCGACAGGCGCGCGCCGACGCCGACGGCGGCCGCCGAGATCGCGGTGCCGGTGCGCTCGGAATTGCTGGCGGAAATTTCCGCGCTGGCCTCGCGCCAGATCAAGGGATGGTCGCGCGGCATGGAAGGCCGGCGCACCGAACTGCTCGCTGCCACGCGTGCGCTGCCGGCGGCGGACGAATTGCTGGCGATGCCGCGCCAGCGGCTGGATGCTTGTGCTGAGCGCTTGCCGCGCGCGCTTCGCGCCAACGCACAGCTTCACCGCACGCAATTCACGAAAGCCGCCGCGCAGCTCTCGCCGCGTCTGCTGCGCCAGCGCATCACGCGCGGCAAGGAGATCGTCACGGCGTTCTCCGACCGGCGCCAGCGCGCCTTCCGCGTTTATCTCGACCGGCGCACGCAGCGTTTCAAAAGCGCAGGGCAGTTGCTCTCGGCTTATTCCTATCGCGGCGTGCTGGCGCGCGGCTTTGCGCTGGTTCGCGACGGCGAGGGGCGTCCGCTGCGCGCAGCCGCGTCGATCACCAGTCGAATGCGACTCGACATCGAATTTTCCGACGGCCGCGTTGGCGCGGTGGCGGATGGCGAAGGCTCGCCGCCGCAGGCTGCGGTGAAGACTTCAAAGCGCGGCGGCGGGAGCGGGCCAAAAGGCGGACAGGGAAGTTTGTTCGGGTCATAAACTTTTCCTGACGCGTGGCCTTGTCCGAAAACCGGTTCCCACTTTTCGGGACCACGCGCTTTAATGCTTCACCGTCGTGAACAGCCGCACGCTTGCCCCCGGCATTAGCACTTCATCTTTCGTGTAGGAGACGTGGTTGCGCATCGCCTCGTTGAGCAGATTGCTGCCGGCGATGCCGAACGACACTTCGCTCAGGTCATTGCCCCCCGGCTTCGCCGGTTTCCATTTGTAGCTCAGCTCCGCGCGCAGATCGTTGTAGCCGGGTGTTGCGGTCTCTCCGATGGGAGCGATGTCGTTCTGCGCGAAGGCGTGCAGCAGCCGCACGCGCGCGAGCCAGCTGGCGTCGCGCCAGAACACGCCGCCCCCCAAGCGCACCGGCGGAATGCGCGGCACGTTGCTCCCGTCCGCGAACGTGGCGCGCACCACATCGAACTGGTTTTCGAGACCGAACATGCCGCTGCCGAGCGGCGCGAGGTCCCACTGGCTCTGGAATTCGCCGCCGCGGAACGCCGCGTCGGCCTGCGAATAGATTGCCTCGTTGAGTTCGGCGGCGCCGGTGCAATCGCCGTTCTCATTGCAGGTGTTGCCGGTGAGCCGCCGGAAGATGAAGCCCTTGAACTTCGTGTAGTAGGCGGTGACTTCGAAACGGAAGGGTCCCTTGGATCGCCGCAAGCCGATTTCGATCGACTGCGCGGATTCAATTCCGAGACTTGTGTTGCCCTTGTCGAAGGTCGTCGTCGCATCGTGCATGCCGCCGGAGAACAGCTCAGCCGGTTTGGGCGCGCGTTCGACATATTGCGCGGTGACGCTGCCGGTAAGATCCCACGCAAAATTCTGGATCAGGCCGGCGCTGGCGCTTTTCGGCGTGAAGCCAACTGAAGAAGGCGTGGAGGTCATCGTTCCAACAGGATCGAATTGCCGTCCGATGCCGGAGAGGTCCACCTTCTCGATGCGCCCGGCGAGTTGCGCCTTGGTCGCGTTGCTGAACTTGAACTCGTTGAAGATATAACCGGCGATACGGCTGTTTTTGTTTGGGTCCCACAGGCCGGTCCCGTCGGGGCTGGGCGCGGTTAAGTCCTGATGCCCGCCTTGCACGCCGATCGCGGTGTTGAGCGAGGCAAAGCGCAGATCGAACGGCGCGAGTTGCGCCTCGACGCGGGCTTCCTGCTCTTTGTTGGTGAAGGTCTGCCGCACGCCGTCGCTGGCCAGATTCGTACTGTCCGCGAGTCCGATTTCGTTGTGCTTGTAGTCGGTGAATCCGCTCCAGAAACGAATGGCGTCAACGGCGGCATTGGGCGCGCGCCATTCTCCTTTGCTCAGGACCTTGGTCTGGTTGGCGTCGATGCGCGTCTTGTGATCCTCGCCGTCGATTCCGGGGATGCGATAGAGGCTATTGTTCTGGGTGACGGCGAGCCCGACGAATCCATCGTTGAATATGTATGAGCCGCCGACCGCTTGCCCGTCGCTGCGCATGCTTGAGTTCGGCTGGCGGCCGTTGAAGGCACCCGGCTGCGTCGCGTTGGGCGCGCTGGCGGGATCGGGCGCGGTCAGATACGGATAGCGCGGCACGCGATAGTCGGATGTCGTGCGGCCGAAGGCATCGGCGTGGAAGGCGAAATTGGCCGCGCCCGCGTCGAGCAGCACCGCGCCGTCGATGCCGCTGTCGGCGGAGGTCGCTGCGCCGCGCAATTCGGTGCTGATCCCGCGTTTCGGGATCATCGCCGGGATGCGGTTGTTGGACGTCTCCACCACGCCGCCGATCGCCTGCGAGCCGAAGCGCAGCGTCGCCGGTCCGCGTATCACTTCCACCTGGTCGGTGACGAGCGGATCGACTGGGACGAAATGATCCTCGCCGAGGTCGGACGCGCCGTTGGCGCCGATGCCGCCTTCCTGGATGCGGACGCGATTGGCATCGAGGCCGCGGATGATCGGACGGCTGGACGCGCCGGGCGCGAAGCTCGATCCGGTGATGCCGGGTTTGCCAAACAGAAGATCGCCGAGCGTGCTTGCGCCGCTGCGCCGGATGTCGTCGTTCGGCACCACGGTGACGGTGGCGAATTGATCGGTGACGATGGGAAGCGTGCCCTGCAGCGGCACTTCATCGCCGCCCGGCGCAGATGGCCCCGGTGGCGGCGCGCGCCGGATCGGGCTCGGTGCGGTGACCACGACTTCCGGCAACATCACCTGCGCCTGCACGGTTAAATCCGGCGCGATGAACGGGATGAGCGCGGAAGTGGCCAGAACAAAGCCACGGCGGATATTCAACGGCATGAGAACTCCCAAAACCTGAAATCGCTTGCGTCGGGTCCCGGCGCGCTCCGATTGAGCACTGCCTCAGGACCGGCGAATGATCGATGTCAGGCTTGTGGAGGTGCGCGTGCTTGCGGGAGGTGGAGCTGGACCGCCGTGGAAAAACGAGCGGCGGTTATGCGCCATGCGGGCGTTGCATCCACTGGCGGCGCGATGGCCGGCGGCGGGGAGAGAACGAGCGTGGAAGCAAGATGGATGGTCGCGCAGATCGCGCAGTCGTCGTGCGCGATGCGGCCGTGATCTCTGTCCTGATGCGATGCTTCAGGCTCAGTGGCTTGCGTCTGGATCGATGCCGTTGGGGCCGGTGCGTCGCTGGAGTGGCTATGTGCGAAAGAAAGCGTGAGCTGCAGCGCGAGCGCGAACAGCGCCAGTGATCCGCTCCACTTTCTATTCACGCGAAACCAGCCCATCGCTCGCACGTCCCTAAATGTAACATTGTAACAATATCGCGGGAGGCTTGCCTGTCAACGGGGCGGCGCCGGTTATTCGCAATTACCGCGCCAGCCACTCCGGCACGCGCTTGAAGGCGTCGGCGCGCGCGGCGGGATTGGTGCCGACATGCACGCGCCCGGCGGGATCGGGCGTGTTGGCGAGCCCCACGCGCTCATGGAAGGGGTAATTCTGCCGGTCGAAGTCGTGATAGGCGCCCGGATAGGTGACGAGCGAAGCGCGCGCGCTGCGGCCCTGCGCGCCAGCCACCATCTGCTCGCAGGCGTTCGCAGGCGTCCAGTCGTCCGCCGCGCCGATGAGGATGAGGGCCGGCAAGCGCGTGCTCCAGGCGGTGGCGCCAAGCCGGCGGCAATTCGGATAGAACGCGATCACCGAGCGGAAATCCGGCTTGGTGTCGGACGGCGTCGCTTTACGCGGGCGCACGGTCCACAGCGCGGTCGTCGCGCCATGCGACCAGCCGATGAGCGATATGCGCTCGCCGTTCACATAAGGCTGTGCTTGCAGCCAGTGCCGCGCGGCGTTGGCGTCGGCGATGCGCCCGCGCGATGCGCGCACGGGCCGCTCGCGCATCCGGCATTGCGAGCCAAGTCCGCGCGAACTGAAACTGTCGGGAAACACCACCGCGAACCCGGCGGCGGCGAGTGCCTCACCCCAGTCCTGATAGCGCGTCCGGATCGGCTGCTGGCCTTCCGCCAGCCCGTCGCAGGTATGCAGCGCGACGATGGCAGGGAACGGCCCATCTCCGGCGGGGCGGTAGAGGGTCGCCTTCAATTGGGTATCGCCGGCCGGGATTTCGATCTGCTCGGCGGCGCGGGCGGGGGCCGATGCGGCGGCAAATACCGCGGCGGCAGCGATCAAGACTGGCATCCAACGCATCGAGGGCCGCCGGCAAAAAGGGTAGCTGGCCCAAAGCCTAGCACGGCTGCGTGTAAATTGGGCGTCAACTCGGAGTGGTAGAATTAGGCTTCACGCGGGCCGTCGAATGATTATCTTAGGGGCTGACCGAATCCTGCGGGCTGGCGGAGGCCGATGTGCTCAATCGATACGATCGCTTTTCGCCGCTGAGCGGCGAGGCCGAGATCAAATATCTCGATGGCGACTTCCGCGTCGTGCGCCCAGGGGCCTTCGTGCGCTGCGCCGTTACCGGCGTTCCCATTCCGCTCGAAGAGCTGAAATACTGGAGCGTGGATTTGCAGGAGCCCTACGCGACGCCTGAAGCCGTGCTGCAGCGGCAAAAGGGCAAACGCGGGAAATAGCCGCTCAGGCGCTTCGCGCGATTTTATCCAGCAAGAATTTCTCAAAACCGCTTTCGTCTTCCAGAGCCAGCATCACCGGCAGCGCCTGCGAGCGGGCCATCAGCGCCGCCAGCGCATCGTCCCCCGCCATGCGGGCGCGGTCCTTCTCGGTGGTCAGCAGCTTGAGGTCGCCGTGCTCGGCCTGCGCGATCAGCGCGGCTGCGTCCGCCGCCGTGTAGCGGTGATGATCGGGATAAGCCTTTTCCACCGGCGCGTCGATGCCGGCGGCTTTCAACGTCGCGAAGAACTTTTCCGGATCGCCGATGCCCGCGAACGCGAGCACCTTGCGCTTGGCGAGCGCCGCGATGGCCGCGCGATCCGGCTCCAGCATTGCGTGAAACACGGGAATCCGGCGCGTATCCGCCGCCGCGATGACATCCGTCGCACCTGAAATCTTTCCGATCACGAGCAGTGCGTGCGTGCGTTCAAGCTGCGCGGCGAGCGGAGCCCGCAACGGTCCCGCTGGAAAAACGCAACCATTGCCCACGCCGCGCTTCCCATCGACAACCGCGAGGGCGAGATTTTTCTCGAGCGAAGGGTTTTGCAACCCGTCGTCCATCACCACGACATTGGCGCCAGCGCCTTTTGCGACCTCGGCTCCGGCGGCTCGGTCGTGCGCTACAATAGTTGGCGCGATGCGGGCGAGCAGCAGTGGCTCGTCGCCGACATCCTCCGCGCGGTGCGCTTTCGCATCGACGCGCACCGGCCCTTTGAGCCGCCCGCCATAGCCGCGCGTGAGGAAACAGGGACGCTCGCCTCTGGCGATCAGCAATTGTGCAATCGCCATCGCGGTGGGAGTTTTTCCGCTGCCGCCGAGGGTGAAATTGCCGACGCAAATCACGGGCAGCGCCGCGTGCGCACCCGGCCGGGCCATGCGCTGTGCCGCGACGGCGCCATACAACGCGGCGAACGGCGCGAGCAGGCCGGAATACGTTCCACGCTCCTGCCACCAGAACGAAGGTTCACGCATGGCTTTGCTCGATACGCAACTGCATGAGATAGGGATCAAGCGCGCCGAGCGTGCGGTCAAGCGCGCCGCCGAGCGCCTCCACCGTCACGCGTGCAGCATCGGCGACACGCGCGCGCGCGGCGGGATCGCTGAGCAACGCTCCGAGCCGCATGGTGAGGGCTTCGGCGTCCTCCACCCGTTCGGCGCCGCGCGCCTGATCGAGCGCGGCGTAGATGTCGGTGAAATTTCCAACATGCGGTCCGTGCAGCAAGGCCGCGCCCAGCTTGGCGGCCTCGATCGGGTTCTGCCCGCCGTGGCGCACCAGCGAGCCGCCGATGAAGACGATGGTGGCCAGGCGATAAAGCAGGCCAAGCTCTCCGACCGTGTCGGCGATGTAGACATCCGTTTTGGCGTCGAGCGGTTGGCCGCGCGAGCGCAGCGAGGCATTGAGGCCGGCGGCGGCGGCGATCTCGGCGATGCCGGGACCGCGCTCGGGATGCCGCGGCGCCAGCAGGAGCAGCAGGCTGGGAAAACTTTGCCGCAGCCGTCTGAATGAATCCATCAGCATGGCTTCTTCGCCCGGATGCGTTGAAGCCGCCGCAATCACCGGACGCTTGCCGATCGCCGCACGCGCCGATTGCAGCATGATGTCGCTGGCGGGCGGGGCGGGGACGTCGAGCTTGAGATTGCCGGTTGTGATGATGCGCGGCGCGCCCAGTTCGCCGAAGCGCTCCGCGTCATCGCGCGTGCGCGCAAGGCACAGATCGAAACGCCCCAGCAGGCCTGCGATCATCCCGCGCATATAGCGCCAGCGCTGGAACGAGGATTCCGACAGCCGCCCGTTCACCAAAATCATCGGCACGCCGCGGCTGGTGCTCTCCAGAATAAGATTCGGCCACAGATCGGATTCGACGAACAGCGCGAGGTTCGGGCGCCAGTGATCGAGAAAGCGCGACACGAAACGCGGCGTATCGAGCGGGACGAACTGGTGGATGACGCCGCGCGGCAGCCGTTGCTGCGCGAGCCGGGCGGAGGTGATCGTTCCCGAGGTCACCAGCACGCCGACGCCGCGCGCGCGGATGCGCTCGACCAGCGGAAAGGCGGTCATCAGTTCGCCGACGCTTGCGCCGTGCACCCAGACCAGCGGCCCGCGCGGGCGCGGAATTTTGCTCCTGCCGCGCCGCTCGTCCATCCGTGCCGGATGTTCCTTGCCGCGCCTGCGGCGATAGGTGAGCAGGATCGGCGTCAAAGGCTCCGCGGCTGCGCTCAGCAACCGGTACGCGCGAAGCGCCAGCGGTACGCGCTCAATCACGGCTGCCGTCTCCGCGCCGGTCGACGATTTCATAGGCGCGCGCTGTGACCTTATTGAGCGCGTTCTCGACCTCGATCCGCGCCGCTTCCAGCGTGGCGGCATCGGCATCCGGCGGCACGCGGATCGGCTTACCGGCGACGATCGCGCCGCGGCTGAACGGAAGATTGATCGCGCTGCGATCCCAGTTGTTCAACTGGATGCGGCGGCTGGTGACCACCGCGGCGGGGAAAATAGGCCGGCCCGAGTGTTGCGCCAGCTTGACGATGCCGAGGCCGGCGACGCGCGAAACCTTCGGCACGTCGGCGGTCACGGCGATGTTGTAGTTTTCCTGCAAGGCCTGAATCATCGCCTTGAACGAAACCGCGCCGCCCTTGCGATGAAAGTCGGTTCCATGGGTGCCTGAGCCGCGAATGGTTCCGACCCCGAGCCGTTCGGCGGCGATGGCGTTGATCTCGCCGTCGCGATGCAGCGAGATCAAAACCTTGACGCGATGATGCTCGTGCCTGGCGAAGGGCATCATAAAATGCTGGCCGTGCCACATGGTGACGATGACAGGCAGATCGCCTTCGACGCTCCCATAGATGTTCTCCGGCTCGACGGTGAACCGGCTGGTGTTCCAGACCAGGCGAAGATACCACGCGGCCGTCACCCCCAGCGCTTTTTGCACCGAGGGAGCTTTCGTCAAACGCTTGAGAGACAGGATCCGCAAAATTCTGCTCAGCCCGCCGGCCGGGGGGCGCTGTCCGGATCGAGCAGCCGGTGCAGGTGGACGATGAAGTAGCGCATATGCGCGTTATCGACGGTGCGCTGCGCCTTCGCCTTCCAGGCGCTGTAGGCGGTGGCGTAATTGGGATAGACGCCTACGATATCGATCTTGTCGAGGTCCTTGAATTCGGTTTCGTCGAGACTGGAAAGCTCGCCGCCAAGGACGAGATGGAGCAACTGCTTGCCGGGTGTTTTTTCGGGCATGGTCAGATCCTACTGCAGATCCGGCGATTGAACGAACGCGGGGTGATGCGAATTCGCCCTCAGGCGAACTCACTTTGACGATCGCACACAAGATCGATCAGCGTCTCATGACGGGCGCTTCCCGCGGCGATGAGCGCGCCGTGCCTCGAGTGCGGGCCATTATAGGTCAATATATGTCCCGTGAAATCGGTCAGCGCGCCGCCGGCTTCGTGCACCAAAAGGTCGGCTGCCGCAAGGTCCCAGTCGTTGCTGTTGTGCGAGGCGAAGGCGGCGTCGAGTTCCCCCTGCGCCACGCGTGCGAACCGCAAGGCGAGCGAGTGCACTTTCGGCTGTGGAGCGACTTGCGGGCTTAAATGAGCGAGCCGCTTGAGGTAGCGCTCCGGCGCGGCGATGCGGGCGCCGGCAAGCTCGCCGCCGCCGCTTGCTTTCAGCGGGTGGCCATTGAGCGTGGCGCCCCCGCCGGCCGAGGCGAGAAACATCTCGCCGCTCACCGGCGCATAGACCGCGGCGAGCGCCGGGCGGCCGCGCTCGGCCAGCGCAACGGCGATTGTCCAGTCGGAGCGGCCGGCGATATAGGCGCGGGTGCCGTCGATGGGATCGACGATCCAGACCGACGCGGCTGAGGTGCGCGCCAGATCGTCTTCGGTTTCTTCCGACAGCCAAGCTGCTTGCGGCGCGGCGGCTGTGAGGCGCGTTCGCAACAGATCGTTGACTGCGATGTCGGCTTCGCTCACCGGCGAGGAATAGGCTTTCGTCCAGCTCTTGAGCGATGCGCCCTTGAAGGTGGTGAGGGCGAGTTCGCCCGCCTCGCGCATGATGGCCGTGAGGTTTTCGCGCAAGAGCGCGTGGTCACTGCCCCGCAACGGTCAGCCCTTCCAGCCTTAACGTCGGCGCGTTGGTGCCGAAACGGAATTCGAGATCGTTGGCGGGGGTGAGTGTGCGGAAGATATCGAGCAGGTGCCCGGCGATGGTGACTTCACTGACCGCATAAGTGCGCTTGCCATTCTCGATCCAGAATCCGGCGGCGCCGCGGCTGTAGTCGCCGGTGACGCCGTTGACGCCGGAGCCGATCAAATCAGTGACGTAGAAGCCGTCCTTGATGTCGGCGATCAGCGCGTCGGGAGTCTGCTTCCCAGCTTCGAGATGCAGATTGGTCGGCGACGGCGAGGGCGTCGAGGAAACGCCGCGCTGCGCGTGTCCGGTGGTGGCAAGCCCAAGCTCGCGCGCTGTCGCGCAATCGAGCAACCACGTCGTGAGCACGCCGTCATCGACCAGCGCCAGCTTTTTCCCGGCAACGCCCTCGGCGTCGAACGGGCGCGAGCGCAGGCCGCGTTTGCGCAGCGGATCATCGACGATACAGATGCCGCTCGCGAAAAGCTTCTGCCCCATTTTGTCTTTCAGGAAGCTTGTCTTGCGCGCAATCGATGCGCCGTTGATGGCGCTGGCGAGATGGCCGACGAGCGAACCCGCGACGCGCGGATCGAATACTACCGGCACCTTGCGCGTTGACACTTTTCGCGGATTGAGCCGCTCGAGTGCCCGCTCGCCGGCGGTGCGGCCCACTTTCTCGGCACTTTCCAGATCGCTGGCATGCAGCGTCGAGGAGAAATCGTAATCGCGCTCCATGCCGGTGCCTTCTCCGGCAATCGCCATCATCGAGAGCGAGTGGCGCGAGCCGAGGTAAGCCCCGTGAAATCCGTGGCTGGTGGCTAGCACCATGCCGCCGATGCCCGCAGATGCCGACGCGCCGCCCGACTTGGTGATGCCGCGCACGGAAAGACCGGCAGCTTCAGCATCGTGCGCCATGCGCTCAAGCTGCGCGACGGTTGGCAGATTGTGATCGATCAGATCTAGGTCGGGGAACTTGTCCGCCAACTGGTTCTCATCGGCCAACCCGGCGAAACGATCCACCGGCGCCGCGCGTGCCATCGCGACCGCGCGCTCGGCCAGCGCCGCCGTGCCATCCGCCGACAAATCGTTGGTGGAGACGACCGCCTGGCGGTTTCCAACCAGCACACGCAGGCCGACATCGTCGCCTTCCGCGCTTTCGGATTCCTCCACCGCGCCGTCGCGTACCTCGATGGACAACGACATAGAGCGCACCGCCACGGCATCGGCGGCGTCTGCGCCCGCGCGCTTGGCGGCGGCGATCAGGCGTTCGGTCAGGCCGGTCAGCGCCGACTGGTCGAACAAAGATGAAGAGGGGGGTCGCATCACGATAACCTTCAAATGGCCCGGAAAAAGCGTCCGCGCAAGCACTGATCAAGCGCCGGTACCGACATTTCGCACGAGCGCGGCAACACCTCGTCAATCATGGTTCGCAACGGCCCGTCAATCATGCGCCGCGAAGGACGCGGCTCTACGATCGATTAACCGCGATCTTTAAGCGGATTCCGAGGGGTTTGCGGCATTCTCGCGGCAACGACCGGGCGAAAAAGTCCGGCGTGGGAGAGTTTGAGGCGTCAAATGCGAGTTGGCGGATCACCCGCCGGGTCGAGCCGTGCATTGCGGCTCGACCCGTTCGCCCTGCCTGTGCGTTTCTCGGCGAATGATGCCGGGGCTGACGGGCGGATGCGCGATGTCGAATTGCACCGCGAGCGCGTTGTCGTGCGCCGGGCGGTGCGTGGCATGCGCATGGCGCTCAATATGCCGGTGTCGTCGTTCCTCGGCGTCGCCATCCGTATGCTCCCCCCCGAAGGCGAGGCGCAGGCTGCCGTTGCCGTCGTTCTCGAACATAGAGATCCCGCTCTAGCGTTGCAGCTTTTCGTCTCGGACGAAGGCGGTGACGTGATGGCGGAATGGCAATCCTGGGCGCGCGTGCTCGGAGTGCCCCAGCTTGTTGAGGAAACCAACGGCGCCTTGCGCGAGCCGTTCGAGCGCCTCGGCGACATTCGCATTCAGGCGCCGCGCCCGCGCCGCCGCAAGCGCACCGCGCTCAAGCGCCGCCGTCCGTCGATCTTGATGCGCCGCCGTCCGGGCAAGATCACCGAGGCGACCCCGGTGCATCGCGCCGAGCGCGAAATCATCGCGCGGAATTAAGAATTATTTACAGCGCCGAAGCTTGATGGTGCCGCCGCGCTGCAGATGCAGCTCGACGTGATCGCCGTCGATTTGCTTTAGCGTGCTGCTGTTGCGGCCGTTGACCTGGCCGGTGCGGAATTCTTCAGTGATCCGCCATTCCCCGGTGCCCTGCGGGCTGACCGCGATGGCGCGGAAATCCGGCACGCCGCCGCCGCTATCGAACCTGCGCTCGCCCTTGAAGTCGACGACGCGCAGCTTGGCGCAATCGATCGGGCCTTTTTCCGTGCTGGTGCTCTGCCCCCATTTGCCCGTGACCGGATAGTTGTCGGCAAGCGCGGGCGCGCTCAGGGCAAAAGTCGCCAAGATAATTACAGCGGCGGTTTTCATGGCGGTCCAATTTCGCGCCCAAACAATGTTCAAATCAAGCTTGAGCCATACGGATGATTAATGGAAGGTGCGTTCCATGTCCCGCCGTGAACGCATCTTTCTGGCGATCCTCACCCTGATTGCCGTCTATTTTCTCATTTGGCCGTTGTGGCGCGCGTTTTTCCCGATGGAGATCGCGCCGAACGAGGGCTGGAACGCCTATCATCAGGACGCGGCCGTGCATGGCGTTCTTTATCCGCCGTCCGATGCGTTGATTGTCAATAATTATCCGCCGCTTTCGTTCTACGCCATCGGCTGGCTCGGCAAGTGGCTGGGCGATGCGCTCTATGTCGGGCGTGCGCTTTCGATCGCAGCGGTGATGGGCCTCGGCGTCGTGATCGCGCTGGCGATCAGGCGGCTCGGCGGCGGCAAGGCCGCGGCCGCCATCGGCGGGCTCTGGTTCGTCGCCGTCATGGCCGGCGCGTTCAATCGCTTCGTCGGCATGAACGACCCGCAGCTCGTTGCGCAGCTTGTCATGGGCATCGCGCTGGTGTGGTTCCTCTCGCGCGATGCGCGCGGGCTTTCCGCCGAGCCGCCGATATTGCTGATGGTCGCGGCGGGGTTCTGGAAACACAATGTCGTGGTCATTCCTGCCGCCACGTTGCTGTGGTTGCTGCTGCGTGATGGACGCCGTGCCTGGCGGCCTATTTTCGTCGGCGTCGCCGCGGCGGGCGCGGGGTTGGCGCTGTGCATTGCGATTTTCGGCGATGTGTTCCTCGCAAATTTGCTCATTCCGCGTCAGTACAACTGGAAGCGGGTGTTCCTCAGTATGGGCCGGCTGCAATGGGTTCTGCCCGCGCTTCTCATCTGGGCGGCCTGGGCATGGCATGAGCGCCGCACAGAAGCCGCGCGCTTCACCGCGCTGCTGGTCGGGTTGGGACTCACTTCTTATCTCGCGCAGTGGGCGAGCGAGGCGGTGGTCGACAACGCGCAGTTCGATCTGTTGATCGCGGCCGCGATCGGGCTGGGCGTTGCTTATGAGCGGATCGGCGCGTTGGCCTCCGCGACGGGATGGAATGTTTTGCGCCTGCGCGGCGCGATCGTTGCGATCCTGGTCATTCGCCTGCTCGCCACCACGCGCTATGAACCGATGCTGATTTTGTTTGATCCCGGCTATCGTGCCGCTTTCCCG
The DNA here is from genome assembly GCA_945907045.1 of Rhizobium sp. Q54. GTDB lineage: Bacteria > Pseudomonadota > Alphaproteobacteria > Rhizobiales > Xanthobacteraceae > Pseudolabrys. The sequence continues at coordinate 68,139 of CAMDSH010000009.1, forward strand.
GCGCATGCTGAAATCGTCCGGCAAGAGGCGTCGCGCGTCGCGGCAATCAAAGGCAACGTCGGCTGCTTGAACAAGGTTGTCTGCCGGCTTGCCGGAAAACCGTTTGCGGTCGACGATTTCAGGATCGAGCAGCTCGTCGGCACCGGCGCGCTGAGCGAAGCGCAGTTACAGCAGCAATACACAAAGCACGGCATTACGATTGTGGAAACCGATGTGCGCGCCAATATTGAGTCTCTGTATCGCGATCTGGCGCGCGACATCGCCGCGTGGCGCAAGGCGCGCGATTAGTCCGGCTTGGGATCGCCGTATCCGCCCGCGGTCGGCGACTGGATGATGATTGCCTCGTGCGCGTCGATGACGGTGGCGTCGCACCCCTGCAGGCGCTCCATGTGGCCGTCCTTGCGCCGCGCCCAGTTCTCGCCGATCTCGCCTGGCTGTCCACCTGCCAAGCCGAACGGTCGCACGCGGCGGTGGCCGGATAAAATCGTGCATTCCATTTTTTCCAGAAAACGGATGGTGCGGCGAATGCCGTCGCCCGCGTTCCATTTGCCCTTGCCGCCGGAGCCTTTACGAATGTGGAAGTCTTCCAGCAAAACCGGATAGCGGAATTCCAGAACTTCCGGATCGGTGAGCCGCGTATTGGTCATGTGTGTGTGCACGGCGTCGGTGCCGGGGAATCCGGGGCCTGCGGGCGAGCCGGAGCAGATCGTTTCGTAATACTGATACTTGGCGTTGCCGAAATTGAGATTGTTCATCGTGCCTTGCGCGGCGGCGAGGGCTCCGAGTGCACCGAACAGGCAATTCGTCACGGCTTGCGAGGTCTCGACGTTGCCGGCGACGACGGCGGCGGGATATTCCGGCGTCAACATCGTGCGCTTCGGAACGACGATTCTAATGGGGCGCAGGCAGCCGGCGTTCATCGGAATATCGTCGTCCACCATGACGCGGAAGACATAAAGCACGGCGGCGCGCGTCACCGGTTCAGGCGCGTTGAAATTCGTCGGCTGCTGCGGCGAGGTGCCGGTGAAGTCCACCGTCGCTTCGCGCCTTTTCTTGTCGACGGAAATTTTCACTTTGATGAACGTGCCCTGATCCATCTCGTAGGAAAATTCCGCATCATGCAGCCGGTCGAGCACGCGCCGCACGCTTTCCGCCGCGTTGTCCTGCACGTGGCCCATGTAGGACTTAACCACGGGCAGAGTGAACAGCGTCACCATCTTGCGTAATTCAGCCACGCCCTTTTCATTGGCGGCGATCTGCGCCTTGATGTCGTTGATGTTCTGCACCGGATTGCGCGCGGGATATTTCGCGCCGGTGAGCGCGCCCATCAGTTCACGCTCGCGGAAACGTCCGCGATCCACGAGCTTGAAGTTGTCCATGTAGACGCCCTCCTGCTCGATGGTCGTCGCGTTCGGTGACATCGAGCCGGGCGAGATGCCGCCGACATCGGCGTGATGGCCGCGCGAGGCGACCCAGAACAAAATCTGTTTTCCCTTGGCGTCGAAGGCGGGCGTGCAAACCGTGATGTCGGGCAGATGCGTGCCGCCGTTATAGGGCGCGTTGATGGCGTAAACATCGCCGGGGCGGATTTTGCCTTTGTTGTCGCGAATGATCGTCTCGACTGAGCGGTCCATCGAGCCGAGATGCACCGGCATGTGCGGTGCATTGGCGACCAAAGTTGAATCGGCGGCGAACACCGCGCAGGAGAAATCGAGTCTCTCTTTGATGTTGACCGAATAGGCGGTGTTCTGCAGCGACACGCCCATCTGCTCGGCGATCGACATGAAAAGATTATTGAACACTTCCAGCATCACCGGATCGGCCTTGGTGCCGATGGCGTGCGTGCGCCTGAGCGTGACGACGCGCGCCAGCACGAGATGATTTTTCGCGGTGAGTTCCGCCTGCCAGCCGTCCTCGACCACGATGGTTTGATGCGGTTCGACGATTATGGCGGGGCCTTTGACCCTGGAGCCAGGCTGCAGTTGCTCGCGCGTATAGACCGCTGCCTTGTGCCATTTGCCGGTGGAGAAAAATTCCGTGCGGCGCGCAGGGGCGGGAAGTTTTCCGTGTTTCTTGGCAACAATCTTTTCGCGGAATTTCGCGCCGCCGCCAACGGCTTCCACCGACACCGCCTCGATGACAATCTGCTTGGCGCGGTCGATGAAACCGAAGCGCGCCTTGTGCGCCTTCTCGAACGCTTTCTTCATCGCGGCCAAAGTGCCGGCTTTCACCACCAGCGCGGTGTCGGTGCCGGCATAGCGGATATGCGCGCGAACGATGACCTGAATTTTCGTGGGCGGCACGCCTTGCCCGGCCACTTCCGCCTTTGCCTGTTTGCCTAAGTGATTGCCAATGCGCTTGAGCGCGGCCAGCGATTTGCTGCCGAATGCTTCTTCAATGGCTTGCTGGCGCGTGGCGCGGATATCGGCGAGGCCCATGCCGTAGGCCGAGAGCAGCGACGAGAAGGGGTGGATCAGCACCTTGGTCATGCCGAGCGCGTCGGCGACAAGGCATGCATGCTGCCCACCCGCGCCGCCGAAACAGTTGAGCGCATAGCGCGTCACGTCATAGCCGCGCTGCACGGAAATCTTCTTGATCGCGTTCGCCATGTTCTCGATCGCGATCTTGATGAAGCCGTCTGCGATCTCCTCCGGCTTGCGCCCGCCGCCGACTTCGCCCGCGAGCTTTCCGAACGCCTTACGCACTGCACCGGCATCGAGGGCCAGATTTTGCGAAGGGCCAAAAATCTTCGGAAAGAAATCCGGGATCAGTTTCCCGGCCATCACATTGGCGTCGGTGACCGCGAGCGGCCCGCCGCGCCGGTAGCATTTTGGCCCCGGATTGGCGCCCGCCGAATCCGGCCCAACGCGAAAGCGTGCGCCGTCGAAATGCAAAATCGAGCCGCCGCCCGCCGCGACGGTGTGAATCAGCATCATCGGCGCGCGCATGCGAACGCCCGCAACTTCGGTTTCGAACGCGCGTTCGTATTCGCCGTCGTAATGCGAGACATCGGTCGATGTGCCGCCCATGTCGAAGCCGATGAGCCTGCCGAATCCCGCTTCGTGCCCGGTCTGCGCCATGCCGACGACGCCGCCGGCGGGGCCAGAGAGGATCGCGTCCTTGCCCTGGAATAATTCCGCGGCGGTAAGTCCACCCGACGACATCATGAACATCAGCCGCGCTTGCGAGCGTTTGGAATCGATCTCGTCGCCGACGCGTGCGACATAACTGCGCAAGATCGGCGAGAGATAAGCATCGACAACTGTCGTATCGCCGCGGCCGACAAGTTTGATGAGCGGCGAGACTTCGTGGCTGACTGAGACTTGCGGAAAACCCATCTCGCGTGCCAATGCAGCAACGCGCTTCTCGTGTTCGGGAAAACGGTAGGCGTGCATGAACACGACCGCCACGGCTTTGATGCCGTCTGCTTTGGCGCGCTCGAAATCGGCGCGCAGGCTTTCGAGTTCGGGCGTCTTTTCCACCGTGCCGTCGGCGCGCACGCGTTCGGCGACCTCGACCACGCGTTCGTAAAGCATTTCTGGCTTGATGATATGACGCGCGAAAATTTTCGGCCGCGCCTGATAGCCGATACGCAGCGCGTCGCGGAAACCTTTGGTGATGACGAGCAGCGTGCGCTCGCCCTTGCGCTCGAGTAGCGCGTTGGTGGCAACTGTCGTGCCCATCTTCACCGCGCCGACGCGACCGGGCGGGATCGACTCGCCTTTCTTCAGGCCAAGCAGATCGCGGATGCCCTGCACGGCGGCGTCGCGATAGGCTTCCGGGTTTTCGGAGAGAAGCTTATGTGCCGCCAGCGAGCCGTCCGGCCGCCGCCCGACCACGTCGGTGAAGGTGCCGCCGCGATCGATCCAGAAGTCCCAAGCCTTATTGGCCGAAGTTATGCCCGTATGAGCCGCCACCGGCATTCCCACCCTTTTACACCCTTGCCAGCCACGGCCTTCAGGCGCGATGCTTGAGCCTAGCGTTCCCAGCCGAGGGCCTAAAACAATGCCCCGGCACCTTAGGAGGATACAATGATTTGCACGTTGCGTGCGTTCGCGCTTCTGATGTTCGCGGGCGCCTTTGCCACCAGCGCGGCCGCGCAGACGAAATGGGATTTGCCGACGCCCTATCCGGCGGGCAATTTCCACACCAAGAACGTCGTCCAGTTCACCGAGGACGTCGACAAGGCGACCAAGGGCTCGCTTAAGATTGCGGTGCATCCGGCGGGCTCGCTGATCAAGCACGCGGACATCAAGCGCTCGGTGCGGCAGGGCACGGCGCCGATCGGCGAAGTGCTGATCTCGCTGGCGTCCAACGAGGCTCCGGTTTACGGGCTCGATTCCGTGCCGTTCCTCGCCACCGGCTACGCCGCGTCGAAGAAGCTCTATGGCGCACAGAAGCCGTTCCTTGCCAAGCAGCTTGAGAAGGAAGGTTTGATCCTGCTCTACTCGGTGCCGTGGCCGCCGCAGGGACTTTATTCCAAGCGCGAGATCAAATCGGTCGATGATCTCAAGGGGCTCAAGTTCCGCACCTACAACGCCATGATCGGGCGCATCGCGGCGCTCGCCGGTTCGATCCCGACGCAGATCGAGGTGCCTGACCTTCCGACCGCCTTCGCCACCGGCCGCGTTGACGTTATGATTACGTCGGCTTCCACCGGCGTGGATACAAAGTCGGAAGATTACCTCACGCATTACACCGACACGCAGGCCTGGCTGCCGCGCAACATGGTGTTCGTGAACAAGGAAGCCTTCGACAAATTGCCGGCGGCAGAGAAGAAGGCAGTGCTCGACGCGGCGAAGGCCGCCGAGGAGCGCGGCTGGAAAGCCTCGGAAGAGGAAATGACGATCAAGACCAATGCGCTGAGGACCGCAAAAATTATCGTCATGCCGCCGAGCCCGGCGCTCAAAGCGGGGCTTACCAAGATCGGTGAGACCATTGCCACCGAATGGGCCGCCGCCGCCGGCGAAGACGGCAAAGCGATGCTCGCTGCCTTCCGCAAGTGAACGCATCCAAAATAATCGCCCTGATGGGCGCAAACATGAGCCCTCTTCCCGCAAGGGGAGAGGGCTAGACTTTTGATGCGCAAAATCCTCGACCGGCTTTATGCTGTGGCGCTGTGGCTGTCGGCGATTTGCCTTGCCGCCATCGCGCTGCTCGTCGGGTTGCAACTCGCCGGCAGGATTATCGACGGTGCGCTCGCGCTGGTCGGTATGGCGCCGGAAGGCATCATCATTCTCTCGCTCGCCGAGATCGCCGGATATCTGCTCGGCGCGGCGAGCTTTTTCGCGCTGGCCGGGACGCTGAAATCCGGCGCGCATATCCGCGTCACCATGGTGCTTGCCGCGTTGAGCGCGCGGACACGCCGCTGGGTGGAAATCTGGGCACTGTCGGCGTCGGCGGCATTTTCCGCCTACGTCACCTGGAACTTTGCTTCGTTCACTTATTACTCGTGGATGTTCAATGAAGTCTCTTCCGGTCTCATTCCGGTGCCGCTGGCGATCCCGCAAGCGGCGATGACAGCGGGAATTCTCATTCTCACGATCGCGCTGCTTGATGAGCTGATGATCGTGTGGCGCGGCGGACACCCGACGTTCCGCACGGCGGAAGACGCGCTCACGCTCGGCAAGGAGGGCTGATGGACCTCCTCGAACTTTCAGTCCTGCTGATGCTGCTGCTGTTCGCGATCCTCGGTTCCGGCATCTGGATCGGCGTCGCGCTTGCGATGGTCGGGCTGGTTGCTGTGTTGACGAAATTGTCAGTGCCGGCGGGACAGGTGCTCGCCACCTCGGTGTGGGCGGCGTCGAATTCCTGGGACCTCACCGCGCTGCCGATGTTCATCTGGATGGGTGAAATTCTCTATCGCACGAAATTATCCGAGGACATGTTCGAGGGGCTTGCGCCCTGGCTGCAAAAACTTCCCGGCCGGCTGCTGCATGTGAACGTGATCGGCTGCGCGATCTTCGCGGCGGTGTCGGGTTCATCGGCGGCGACATGCGCAACAATAGGCCGCATCTCGCTGCCCGAACTGCTCAAGCGCGGTTACGATTTGAAGATGTCGATCGGCACGCTCGCCGGTTCCGGCACGCTCGGCCTGCTGATCCCGCCCTCGATCATCATGATCGTCTATGCGACCGCGACCGACCAGTCGATCGCGCGGTTGTTCATCGCCGGCGTCATCCCCGGCATCATGCTGGCGGGATTGTTCTCCGGCTTCATCATCATCTGGGCGCTGTTCAACAAAGACCGCATGCCGCCGCCCGATCCGCCGACCACTTTCACCAATCGCATCATCGCCACGCGCCGGTTGATCCCCGTCATTTTGCTGATCCTCGGCGTGATCGGCTCGATCTATGGCGGCCTCGCCTCCGCCACCGAAGCCGCGGTGGTCGGCGTGTTTCTCTCGCTCGCGTTGTCGTGGTGGATGAACACGCTGAACTGGGAGAGCTTCAGCGCTGCGCTGCTCGGCGCCACCAAAACGAGTTGCATGATCGCGTTCATTCTCGCGGGCGCGGCTTACCTCACCGCCGCGATGGGATTCACCGGCATCCCGCGCGCGCTGGCGGAATGGATCGGCGAGTACAATCTCCCGCACTGGCAACTGCTCACTGCACTGACGGTTTTCTACATCATCTTGGGATGCTTCCTCGACGGCATCTCGATGGTGGTGCTCACTACCGCCGTTATCATGCCGCTGGTGCAGAAGGCGGGCTTCGATTTGATCTGGTTCGGCATCTACATCGTGCTGGTTGTTGAAATGGCGCAGATCACGCCGCCGGTCGGCTTCAATCTGTACGTGCTGCAAGGCATGACCGGGCGCGACATCTTCACCATCGGCGCCTACACGCTGCCGCTGTTCTTCCTGATGTGCCTCGCGGTGGTGCTGATCGTGGCGTTCCCGCAGATCGCGCTCTGGCTGCCGTCGACGATGCTGGACGCGAAATAATTATCTTTTGACGCGCATTCTTTGTCCGATCAGCACGGTCGCGACCACGGCGGCGGCGAATAGCAGCGTTTCGAATTCGATGCGCTCCCCGTTCACCGGCCAGGCCAGCGCCACGATCACGAACGGCTGCAACAGCAGCATCTGCCCGACGCGGGCGACGCCGCCCATCGCCATCGCCGCGTTGAAAACGAAGAACGATAAATACTGGCTGACGAATCCGACATACGCGAGCCCGGCGAAGGCGGAAGCGGGCGTGTTCGCAAATGTCGCCGGCCATAGCGCGTAAGTCGCTATCGCCGCGAGGGGCAGAAAAATCGCGACGCCCCACGAGATCACTTCCCAACCCGGCATCTGCGCCGTGAGCTTGCCGGAGAGCGTGTAGCCGCAGGCGCCCGCCGCGACCGCGCCGAGCAGAAACAGATCGCCCGCGCTCACGGCTTCAAATCCCGAACGCCGCAGAATAAATGCGAGGACGAGTGCGGCGCCCGCCACGCTCGCGATCCAGAAACCGGCGCTTGGTCGCTCATGCGCGAGAATGGCGGCGGCCGCGGCTGTCGCAAGGGGAAGAATTCCGAACACCACGCCGCCATGCGCAGCCGGAACGGTCATCATGGCGACCGCAATGAACAGCGGGAACATGAGGATGGTGCAAAATCCGGCGGCGAAAAGTTCAGTCAGCTTTCGCGGCGTTGGCAATGCGCGCCGGGTGAAAAGCAAAACCAGCGCGCCTGTGATACCGGCAATCGTTGCGCGCGCGGCGGTGAGAAATAACGGATCGAGACCCGCGACCCCAAGGCGTGTTGCGGGGAGCGTGCCGGCGAACATCACGACGCCGATGAAGCCGAGCAGCAGGCCGAGTTTTTCGTGCGTGCGGAACATTTATGAATCGCAAAATTGGCGGGCGCGCGGACGCTAGCCCGTGCAGCGCGGAGTGACCAGCGCAACTGCGCGATAGGTTCAATCGTTCCGAGTGATGTTGAAATTGGTGGGGCGCCCGGCGGGTTTCGCCGGACGCCCCTTCAGTACGCCAGCCGGCCTGTAAGCCGGGTTCTGTACGGCGGAAGACACGATACACCTTCCGCGCGACGGCCATTCTTCTGGGACTGCGGTTACCCGCCGCCTCCAGCAACCTACCCGAGCGACTAGTCCGGACAGGACCGGGACTTGCGTCCCACGCCGCTCCTATTCGGTCTTGCTCCCGGTGGGGTTTGCCGTGCCGCCTGCGTTGCCGCAGGCGCGGTGCGCTCTTACCGCACCCTTTCACCCTTACCTGGGCCGAAGCCCCGGCGGTCTGCTCTCTGTGGCACTTTCCCTGGGGTTGCCCCCGCCGGACGTTATCCGGCACCGTTTGTCCTTGGAGCCCGGACTTTCCTCCCCGGCCACCTTTCGGTGATTGCCGGAGCGGCCGTCCAGCCGACTGACGCCCAAGCAATGGGGAGGATGGCGCGTCCCGTCAAGGGCGAGGGGAAATTCGTCGTTAATCAGGCCGGTATCGGCCGCGTCTCGATCAGTTCGCGCAGCGTCGTCGCGGTGGACGCATCGGCGATGCCGTCGACAAGTTCGGGACGGAAGTGGCGCTGGAACGCGGTGACGACGATGCGCGTGTCCTCGTCGTAGAGGCCGGTCTGCGCGATGCCATAGCCGTAGCTCGCCAGCATGCCTTGCAGCTGCGCTACGTTCTCGCCGCTGTCGCCGGGTTTGAGCGCCGGACCATTGGGCACAATCGGCGCCGGCCGCACCCAGTGTCCGATGCCGGATTCGTGCAGCAACTTCCACGGAAATTTCTCGCCGGGGTCTTGCTTGCGCGCTGGCGCGACGTCGGAATGCGCGAGCACACGGTCGGCGCGAATTTGCGGATGGCGGGAGAGAATGCCGCGGCAGAGCGTGATCACCGCCGCGATCTGCCGGCGCGGAAATTCGGGATAATCGAAATCGTGTCCGGGATTGGTGATCTCGATGCCGATGGAGCGCGAGTTGTTGTCGGTCGCGCCTTCCCATGACGAGACACCGGCATGCCAGGCGCGGCGCGCTTCCGGCACGCATTGCACGATGCGCCCTTCCGCGAACACGACGTAATGCGAGGAGACTTTGGCTTCCACCGAGCACAGCCGCTCCAGCGCCGCCTGCTCGTCCTGCATACCGGTGTAATGCAGGATCACCATGTCGGGCGGCAAACCGTCCTTGCGCTCGTCGGTGTTCGGCGAGGCGACGATATCGGCAACGACAAACGAATCCGGCGGAAACGGCGGCATGCTCTGGAGCATAAGCGATAAGGCGGCGGATCGAGAGGGGGGAGGTGATAGTTCGTTCAACGCTGGGCCTTACACATAATAAGAAGTGCTTATGCACCCCAAAAACAAACACGGCCCGGTTCGGGGGCGAAACCCCGAACCGGGTCGTGCTCGTACTCACACATTTACATTCGATGCGGTCAACCCGAGCGGGTTACCGGCTAGACTGAGCCGGGCTGCTCATCGGTCGCGACGCGCCGAGCCCGCCGCCGTTCAGACCGCCCGGTGCCATGCCGGTGGTCGTGCGCGGCGGCTGATACGGCTCGAAGTTCTGCGCCTGCTTGAGTTGTTCCTTCGACATCGACAACTTCAGCTTGTCGTAGCCGCCATTCACGCCCTTGATCACCTGGAACGAGCTTGGCGCCAGCGCAACGTCCTTCGCGCCCACGCCGAGGAAACCGCCGACGCTGATCACATAGGCATCGATCCGGCCGTCATTGGCGAACAGCACGTCTGTGACGTCGCCGATCTTCTGTTCGTCGGTGCCGATCACGTCGGTGCCTTTGAACTTCGACGCCAGCCACTGGTCCGGCTTCTGCGACGAGACGATCGCCGGCCCGCTCGGCTGCGTTGCGGCGGGGGGCGTGGAATTCGCGGCGGGCGGCAGCGACGTTTGCGCCAGCGCGCCAGAGAGCATGAGGCCGCTCAAGGCGGTGCCGATCATCAGTTTCTTCAGCATGGATGTCTCCTTGGGTCGTTCTGAAGGGAATGTCCTGAGAGGGGATGAGAATCCGCCTCGTATGAAATCAACGCACGACGAAAGGCCGCCGTTCCAAAATTTTGCGGGGAAAAAAGACCGCTGGCACAAAGGGATGCCGGGCCGGGTGGGGTGAATTGTGGCAATGCCGCGCCGTAGGGCGGCAACCAATCCTTAAGCGGGAGTGTCGTTAATAAGGTGTTGCCAGCGCGCCGGCGGGGCGGCTGGGGCGGTTCCGTTCGAACTCAAGTTGCGTATGCATTCTTATGGTGTCTCAGCATTTCCCATTGCAGCCGCCGCCGCTCCCGCAAGGAGCGCGCGAATGATGGCGGACAAACCGGCGCAACATATTCCCGTGCTCGGCCGCGAGGCGGCCGAGTTTTTGAAGGTGCGCGACGGCGGCACCTATATCGACGGCACGTTCGGCGCCGGCGGATATACCCGCGCGATTTTGGCGGCGGCGGATTCAAAAGTTATCGGCATCGACCGCGACCAGAGCGCGATTGCGCGCGGCGCAGGTCTGGTCGAGGAGGCGGGCGGGCGGCTGACGCTGGTCGAGGATCAATTTTCAAATTTGGAAGACGTGGCGCGTGAGTGCGGGGTGGACGCCGTTGACGGCGTGGTGCTCGATCTCGGCGTCTCATCCATGCAACTCGACGAAGCGGCGCGCGGATTTTCCTTCCGCAACGACGGACCGCTCGACATGCGCATGGGCGGCACCGATGTGAGCGCCGCGGACCTGATCGCGGCGGCTTCGGAGCGCGATCTGGCATCGATCATTTTCATTCTCGGCGAAGAGCGGCATTCGCGCAGTGTTGCCCGCGCCATCGTCAAAGCGCGGGAGGAAGCGCCGATCATCACCACGCGCGCGCTCGCGGACATCGTCTCCCGCGTGGTCCGCTCGAAGCCGGGCGACATCCATCCGGCGACGCGCACGTTTCAGGGCCTGCGCATTTTCATCAACGACGAACTGGGCGAACTCCTCGCCGCGCTCACCGCTGCCGAGCGAGTGCTCAAATCCGGCGGGCGGCTGGCGGTGGTTTCGTTTCACTCGCTGGAAGACCGCATCGTGAAATCGTTTCTGGTCGAGCGCAGCCAGGTGGGCGGCGGCTCGCGCCATCAACCCGAAACAAAGCGGCCCGCACCAACGTTCAGCGTGCTCACCAAGCGTCCCGTCGTTGCGGGTGAGGAAGAGGTTGCAAAAAATCCGCGCGCGCGTTCGGCAAAATTACGCGCTGCCGAGCGCACCGAAGCCCCCGCGCGCGATGACGCGGCGGACGATTTGTTGCCGCGGCTTCCCGCGCTGCGCGACGTGATGAAGGGCAGGTAGCCATGCGCCTTCTCAATATCATGGTCATCGGCCTGCTCGTGCTGGCGGCATCCTACGTCTACAAGATCAAATTCGATTCCACGCTGCAGGCCGAGCGCGTCGCGAAACTGCGCGGCGAAATCCGGCGTGAACGCGATGCGATTGCGCTGCTGCGCGCGGAGTGGGCGAAGCTCGACACGCCGGGACGTATCCAGGTGCTGGCGAAACGGCATCTTGCCCCGCTGCGTCCGATCGATCCGACGCAATTCGATTCTTTCGACCGGTTGCCGGAGCGCCCCGCGAAAGTCTCGCGCCCCGCATCTGACGATCCTATCGGCGCGATGCTTGGCGCCGAAGACGACGCCACAGGCTCGGTGAAATGATGCACGCGCCGGCCCCGCCCCATCCGAACTCGCGCTGGCAAAGCGCCATCCGCACGCTGTTTTACGGCAGCGGCGTCGACCGCAACATCAAGGCGAAGGCGCGCATCGGACTCGCCATTGCTGCGTTCGCGGGCATCTTCGCGGTCATCGCCGTGCGGCTAATCATGCTCACGCTGGCGCCGGAGGGCCCCGGCATCCGGCGCGGCACGACACAGGACGCCGTTTCCACCGCGCGGCCCGACATCCTCGACCGCCGCGGCGAAATTCTCGCCACCGACGTGAAGACTCCCTCGCTGTTCGGCGAGCCGCGCAAGATCATTGATGTTGATGAAGCGGTGGAATTGCTCACCGCCGTCATGCCCGATATCGACGCAACCGAATTGCGCGACCGGCTCTCCTCCAAGCGCGGCTTCGTCTGGCTCAAGCGCGAAATCACGCCTGAGCAGCAGCGCGAAATCCACCGCCTCGGCATTCCCGGCATCGGCTTCCTGACCGAGAACAAGCGCATCTATCCGAACGGGCGCGTGGTCTCGCACGTGATCGGCCACGTCAACATCGACAACACCGGCATCGCCGGCATCGAGAAATGGCTGGACGGGCGCGGGCTCGCGGACCTGCATCTCGCCGGGCTCGCCACCGACCGGCTGCAAACGGCGGTGGAGCTTGCCGTCGATCTGCGCGTGCAATATGCGCTGCGCGATGAGCTGGTCACCGCGCGGGAAAAGTACAAGGCGCTGGCGGCAGCCGGCATCATCACCGATGTCCGCACCGGCGAGATCGTCGCGATGGTGTCGGACCCGGACTACGATCCGAATTCACCGCGCGAAGCGAACGACCCGACCCGCATCAACCGGCTCACTACCGGCGTCTACGAGATGGGTTCGACCTTCAAGGCGCTCACGCTGGCGATGGCGCTCGATTCCGGCAAGATCAATTTGAACTCGACCTTCGATGCGCGCGTGCCGCTGCGCTACGGAAAATTCGAGATCAACGACTTTCATGCGCAGAAGCGCGTGCTCAGCGTGCCGGAAATTTTCACTTATTCGTCGAACATCGGCACCGCGCGCATGGCGCTCGCGCTCGGCGTCGATTACCATCAGGCGTTCCTGAAAAAACTCGGCCAGCTCGACCGGCTGCGCACCGAGTTGCCGGAAAGTGCCGAGCCGCTGGTGCCCAGGCGCTGGGGCGAACTCAACACCGTCACCATCGCTTTTGGGCACGGGCTTTCTGTCGCGCCGCTGCAGGCGGTGATGGGCATTTCCGCGCTGGTCAACGGCGGCAAGATGATCCCGCCGACTTTCCTCAAGAGGACCGAAGCGGAGGCGGCGAAACTGGCGCAGCGCGTGATCAAGCCTGAAACCAGCGACAAGATGCGCTATCTGATGCGGCTCAACGCCGAGAAAGGCACCGCGACACGCGCCGACGTGAACGGCTATTATGTCGGTGGAAAAACCGGCACCTCGGAGAAGGTGGTGGGCGGGCGTTATTCCAAGACCAAATTGTTGACCAGTTTCACCGCCATCTTGCCCGCAGACAACCCGCGCTATCTTGTGCTGATCATGCTCGATGAACCGCAGCCGACGCCTGAATCCAAAGGGGTTGCCACCTCCGGCCTCAACGCCGCGCCGGTGACCGCGAACGTCATCGCGCGGGTTGCACCATTGCTCGGCCTTAGCCCGCGTTTCGACCTGCCGCCGGCGGAGCAGCAGATCCTCTCGCTCACCGCCAGCACCAAGGGGACGCGGTGAAGCTGCGCGAACTCCTGAGTGAGGATGAGGCCGGCGCGCGTTTTGCGGACGTCGAGATCAAGGGAATTGCCGCCGACAGCCGGAAAGTCGCGGCGGGCTTTTTGTTCGCCGCGATACCCGGCGCCAAAGCCGACGGATTGAGTTTTATCGACAAGGCGGTTGCCGCCGGAGCCGCCGCGATCATCGCGGAAAAACCGGCGCAGGTTCCCGGCGGCGTCGCCTTCGTGCAGGTTAAGAACGTGCGGCGCGCGCTGGCGCTCGCTTCGGCGAAATTTTATTCGCGCCAGCCCGCCACTATCGCGGCGGTCACCGGCACCAGCGGCAAGACTTCGGTCGCCGCCTTCGCGCGGCAAATCTGGGCTTCGCTCGGTAATCAAGCCGCGAGTATCGGCACCATCGGCGTCGTCTCGCCGTCGGGCGAGCAATACGGCTCGCTCACCACGCCCGATCCGGTCGATCTGCATCGCACGCTCGATCGTCTCGCGGGCGAGGGCGTCACGCATCTGGCACTGGAAGCCTCCTCTCATGGCCTCGACCAGCATCGTCTCGATGGCGTGCGTGTTTCAGCGGGTGCGTTCACGAATTTGTCGCGCGATCATCTCGACTATCATCCCAGCATCGAGGCTTATCTCGCCGCCAAGCTGCGGCTGTTCGAAAATCTTGTCGTCGACCGGGGTACGGCGGTGATCGACGCCGACCACGAGTACGCGCCGGCCGTTATCGCAGTGGCCAAGAAACGCGGCCTGAAGATTTTCACGGTGGGCCGCAAGGGCGATACTATTCGTCTCAATGACTCGGTCATCGACGGCTTCGCGCAAAAAATGACCATCGCGCACGGCGGCCGCACGATCGAATTGAAACTGCCGCTGGTCGGCGGATTTCAAATCGAGAATGCGCTGGTCGCGGCGGGACTGACGATTGCGACGGGAAGCGACCCGCTTGGCGTATTCGCCGCGCTGGAAAAACTCACCGGCGCAAAAGGACGGCTCGAACAAACCGGGGCTGCGAACGGCGCGCCGATATTCATCGATTACGCGCACAAGCCCGACGCGCTGGAGAAAGCGTTGCAGGCGCTGCGTCCTTACGCCAGCGGGAAACTCGTCGTGGTGTTCGGCGCCGGCGGCGACCGTGACGCAGGCAAACGTCCGCTGATGGGCGCCATCGCGGCAAAGTTCGCCGACCGCGTCATCATCACCGACGACAATCCGCGCAGCGAAGTGCCCGCCGCGATCCGCGCCGCTATCATGCAGTCTGCGCCTGGCGCCAGTGAAATTGGCGACCGCGCGGAGGCGATCCAAACGGCGATTTCCGGGCTCAAGCGCGGCGACGTTCTGCTGATCGCCGGCAAAGGCCATGAAACCGGCCAAATCATCGGCGACCGGACTTTGCCGTTCAGCGACCACGAGGCGGTGGCGGTGGCACTGAAGGCGCTGAAGGGAAAAGTCGCATGAGTGCGCTTTGGACACTGGAGGCGATGTCCGCCGCCATGCGCGCCGAGGGGCAGGGCGCGTTGCCCAAGGACGTGCCGGGAATTTCCATCGACACGCGCACCATCCAGAAAGGCGAGGCGTTCTTCGCTATTCAAGGCGATAATCGCGACGGCCATGACTTCGTCGAGGCTGCGCTTAAAGCCGGTGCGGGTTTGGCCGTCGTCGCGCGCGCCAAGCGCGATAAATTTCCTAAAAGCGCGCCGCTGCTGGCCGTCGATGACGTGCTGGAAGGCTTGCGCGACCTTGCCCGCGCCGCGCGTGCGCGCAGCCATGCCAAAATCATCGCCGTCACCGGCTCGGTCGGCAAGACCGGCACCAAGGAGGCGCTGCGGCTCGCACTCTCGGGTGACGGCGAAACGCATGCCTCCGCCGCTTCCTATAACAACCACTGGGGCGTGCCGTTGTCGCTCGCGCGCTGCCCGCAGAGCGCCAAGTTTGCCGTGTTCGAAATCGGCATGAACCACGCGGGCGAGATCACGCCGCTCGTCAAACTCGTGCGCCCGCACGTCGCCATCGTCACGGCCATCGAACCGGTGCATCTGGAATATTTCGGCTCGCTGGAAAAGATCGCCGACGCCAAGGCGGAGATATTTTCCGGGATTGAGCCGGGCGGCGCAGCGGTGCTCAACCGCGACAACGCGCAATACCCGCGGCTGGCGAAAGCGGCATCGGGCGCGGGCGTCAAACGCATCGTGTCCTTCGGCGAGCACGCTGAGGCCGAAGCAAAGCTCATCAAAATGTCGCTGCATCCGGATTGCTCGACCGTGCAGGCGAAAATCCTCGGCGCGGAAGTGACCTACAAGCTCGGCGCGCCGGGCCGCCATCTGGTGCTTAATTCGCTCGCCGTGCTGGCCGCTGTCTCATTAAGCGGTGCCGATCTGGCGTTAGCCGCCGTGGCGCTCGCAAGGCTCAAGCCAGCGACGGGGCGCGGCTCGCGCGCGGTGCTCGATGTCGCCAACGGCACGGCCTTGCTGATCGATGAAAGCTACAACGCCAATCCCGCCTCCATGCGCGCGGCCGTCGCGCTGCTCGGCCAGGCGGATGTCGGCGCGCACGGGCGGCGGATCGCCGTGCTTGGCGACATGCTGGAATTGGGCCCGCAAGGGGCCACGCTGCACCGCGAACTGGCCGGGCCGATTGCCGAGGCTGGCATCGATCTGGTGTTCTGTTCCGGGCCGTTGATGCGCTCGTTGTGGGAGGCCCTTCCCTCGGCGCGCCGGGGCGGCTATGCCGAGACGTCGGCGGGCCTCGAATCCGGCGTCGTCTCCGCCATCGGCGCGGGCGATGCCGTGATGGTAAAAGGTTCGCTCGGTTCGAAGATGGGTCCGATCGTGAAGGCGCTGGAGCGCCAATTTCCCCGCCACGCGGCGCTTGAGGAAGCGCCCGTGCAAAGCTGACCGTTTAAGGTTTTATCCGATGCTTTATTGGCTGATCGAACTGTCCGACAAAATCTCCGCCCTCAACGTGTTCCGCTACATCACGTTCCGCACTGGCGGCGCGATCGTCACCGCGCTGCTGTTCGTCTTCCTGTTCGGCTCCTCGATCATCGACATGCTCCGCCTCAAGCAGGGCAAGGGCCAGCCAATCCGCGCCGACGGGCCGCAGTCGCATCTCGTCACCAAGATCGGCACGCCGACCATGGGCGGCCTGATGATCCTCTCCGGGCTGCTGGTGTCCACCGTGCTGTGGGCCAATCCGGCGAACCCTTATGTCTGGATCGTGCTTGGCGTGACGCTCAGCTTCGGGCTGATCGGCTTCTATGACGACTATCTGAAAGTCACCAAGCAGAGCCATGCCGGATTTTCCGGCCGCACGCGCATCGCCGCCGAAACTCTGGTCGCGCTGATCGCCTGCATCGCGCTTGCGCATCTCGGCCGCGCGCCGACTTCGACCTCGCTGGTGTTTCCATTCTTCAAGGATCTGGTGATCAATCTCGGCTGGATGTTCGCGGTGGTGGGTGCCTTCGTCATCGTTGGCGCCGGCAATGCGGTCAATCTCACCGACGGCCTCGACGGGCTCGCGATCGTGCCGGTGATGATCGCGGCGGCGAGCTTCGGCCTCATCGCCTATCTTGCGGGCAACGCCGAGTTCGCCAAATATCTGCAGATCAATTATGTCGCGGGCACCGGCGAATTGGCCGTGCTGTGCGGCGCGCTGATCGGCGCGAGTCTTGGTTTCCTCTGGTTCAACGCGCCGCCGGCGTCCATCTTCATGGGCGACACCGGTTCGCTGGCGCTCGGCGGCATGCTCGGCACCGTCGCGGTCGCGACCAAGCACGAGATCGTGCTTGCGATCATCGGCGGGCTGTTTGTGCTGGAAGCCGTGTCGGTGATCGTGCAGGTGGTCTCGTTCAAGCTCACCGGCAAGCGCGTGTTCCGCATGGCGCCGATCCACCATCACTACGAGCAATTGGGCTGGACCGAGTCGCAGATCGTGATCCGTTTTTGGATCGTCGCGGTCGTACTCGCGCTCGCAGGTCTCGCGACGCTCAAGCTGAGATAACCATTGATCCCCGTCACCACGTTCGCGGGCAAGACGGTCGCCTTGTTCGGGCTTGGCTCGTCGGGCCTCGCAAGCTGCCGCGCGTTGGCGGAAGGCCGCGCGGACGTGGTGGCCTACGACGACGATGCCAAGAAAGTCGCCGAGGCGGTGACGGCGGGCATCGCGACCGCCGATTTGCGCCATCTCAAATGGCGGAACGTCGCCGCGCTGGTGCTCTCGCCGGGCGTGCCGCTCACGCATCCGGCGCCGCATTGGGCGGCTGCGCTGGCGCAGACGGAAAAAGTACCGGTCATTGGCGATATCGAATTGTTCGAGCGCGAGCGGCAGGCGAACGCGCCTGAAACGCCGCTCGTCGCTATCACCGGCACCAACGGCAAGTCGACGACCACCGCGCTGATCGCGCATATTCTCAAAGCCGCCGGCACGGACGCGCAGATGGGCGGCAATATCGGCGTTCCGATTTTGGCGTTGGAGCCGTTCGGAAGCGGACGCGTCTACGTCATCGAGACGTCGTCGTACCAGATCGATCTCGCGCCTTCATTGAGACCCAACGTCGGCATCCTGCTTAATCTCTCCGAAGATCATCTCGACCGTCACGGCACGATGGAAAAATATGCCGCGGTGAAGACGCGTCTCGTGCTGGGCGTTGCGTCCGGCGGCACCGCGGTGATCGGCGTCGATGATAAATTCTGCCGTGCGATAGCCGAAAAGGCCGAGGGCAACGGCATCAAAGTCGTTCGCATTTCCGTGCAAGGGCCGATGCGCGATGGTTTTTACGCGGAAGGCTCGCGCATCGTGCGGGCATCTGGCGGAAAGGCACATCCGTTCGCGCAGCTTGCAGGGATAGGTTCGCTGCGCGGCGTGCACAACGCTCAGAATGCAGCCTGCGCCATCGCAGCCGTCACCGCACTCGGGCTCGATGTGCAGACCATCCAGCGCGGGCTGATGTCGTTCCCCGGATTGGCGCACCGCATGGAGGAGATCGGCCGCAAAGGGAGCGTGTTGTTCGTCAACGACTCGAAGGCGACCAACGCCGACAGTGCGGCGCGCGCGCTAGCGTGTTTCTCCGACATCTATTGGATCGCGGGCGGCAAGCCGAAGACCGGCGGCATCACGTCTCTGGAGGAATTCTTCCCGCGCATCCGCAAGGCCTATCTCATCGGCGAAGCGGCGAAGGAATTCGCGGGCACGCTCGAGGGCAAGGTGGAGCACGAGATCGCCGGCACGCTGGAGCGCGCGGTGGAACTTGCCGCCCGCGATGCCGCGGCTTCAGAGGCGAAAGAGCCGGTGGTGCTGCTCTCGCCGGCCTGCGCGTCGTTCGATCAGTTTTCCAATTTCGAGGTGCGCGGCAACGCTTTCCGCGGGCATGTCCGCGCGCTCGGCGTCTCCTGATTTGGCGCTATCTGACGCGGCGTTAATCGCTTGGCAACCATCGCGCGTCAGGACTTAGGGGCAGGCAAAGGGGAAGAGCATGGTCTCGCGCGCTGAGCGCACGCCCTTCGGCGAATGGTGGTGGACGGTCGACCGGCTGATGCTGGCCGCGTTCGGCGTTCTCATGCTTGCCGGCATCGTGCTCTCGCTCGCCGCCAGCCCGCCGGTCGCAGCTAGGCTCGGCCTCGATCCGTTTTATTTCGTCAACCGGCAGGTGCTGTTCCTGATTCCCGCCGCCGCCGTGATGCTCTTGGTGTCGTTCCTGACGCCGCGGCAAATCCGCCGTCTCGCGTTAATTGTGTTTGCGCTCAGCATCGTGATGGTGGCGCTCACGCCCGTCATCGGCTCCGAGATCAAGGGTGCGCGGCGCTGGCTTGTGCTGATGGGACTGAGCATTCAGCCGTCTGAATTTTTGAAGCCCGCATTCGTCATTCTTATCGCCTGGCTGTTCGGCGAGTCGACGCGGCGGCCGGAGATGCCGGCGAATTTATTCTCGCTCGGGATTTTGCTGCTCGTGGTGTCGTTGCTGGTGATGCAGCCGGATTTCGGCCAGACCATGCTGATCGCGCTGGTGTGGAGCGCGCTATTTTTCCTGGCGGGCATGCGGTTGATCTGGGTGTTCGGGCTTGCCGGCATCGCAGGCATCGGACTGATGATTGCTTATTCCTCGGTTCCGCACGTTGCGCGCCGCATCAAGCGATTTCTTGATCCCGGCTCGGGCGATACGTTCAATATCGACATCGCGACGGAATCGTTCGTGCGCGGCGGGTGGTTCGGGCGCGGTCCGGGCGAAGGCACGGTGAAGCGCATTTTACCGGAGAGCCACACCGATTTTGTCTTCGCCGTCGCGGCGGAGGAATTCGGCATCGTGCTTTGCCTCGTGCTTGTTGCGCTGTTCGCATTCATCGTCATCCGCGCGCTCAGCCGCGCCATGCGCAACGAGGATCCGTTCACGCGCTTTGCCGCCGCTGGGCTTGCGATTTTGTTCGGGCTGCAGGCGGCGATCAATCTCGCGGTCAATCTGCATCTGATGCCGGCCAAGGGAATGACGCTTCCCTTTTTGTCCTATGGCGGCTCCTCGCTGATCGCGATGGCCTACGGCATGGGCATGCTGCTGGCGCTCACGCGCGAGCAGCCGCGCGCCGCGATGATGTCGAGCCGCTCGCACTTCACCGCCGCCGGGAGCGCGGTCTGATGAGCGTCGAGGGCGGTGCGCCGCTCGTGCTCGTCGCTGCCGGCGGAACCGGCGGCCATCTGTTTCCCGCTGAAGCGCTGTCGGTCGAATTGGCGAAACGCAACATCATCATCGAGATCGCGACCGACGAGCGCGCGCAAGAATATGGCGGGAAATTTCCGGCCCGCGCGACGCATATCATTCCAAGCGCATCGCTGCGCGGTCGCAATCCGCTCTCATATGCTCGCACCGGCGCGGTGATAGCGTTCGGCACGCTCAAAGCCTGGCAACTGATCGGGCGCATCAAACCCGCCGTTGTCGTCGGATTCGGCGGTTATCCGACCATTCCGCCGCTGCTGGCGGCGAGCCTGCGAGCGGTGCCGACCGTGATGCACGAGCAGAACGGCGTCATGGGCCGCGCCAACCGCCTGCTGGCGCCGCGCGTCACGGCCATTGCCACAAGCTTCAGGCAAGTCGCCTACGCGGATGCTTATTCCCCCAAGATGGCGTTCACGGGTAATCCCGTGCGGCCCGCGGTGATCGCGGCGGCATCCATCCCTTACGCCGCGCCGGATGCGGCGGGTCCGCTCCGGCTGGTGGTGTTCGGCGGCAGCCAGGGCGCGCAGATTATGAGCCAGATCGTCCCGGCGGCAGTCGAGCGGCTTTCGCCCGCCTTGCGCGCGCGTCTCCAAATTGTGCAGCAGGCGCGCGCGGAGGATCTGGCGCAGGTGCGTGACATCTATTCCCGGCTTAACGTTAAAGCCGAGGCCGCCGCCTTTTTCCCCGATTTACCGGCGCGCATGGCGGCGGGCCATCTCATTATCGCGCGCTCCGGCGCCACCACGGTCGCCGAGCTTGCGGCAGTGGGGCGTCCCGCCATATTGGTGCCGCTACCGCATGCGCTGGATCAGGACCAGCGCGCCAATGCGGGCGTGCTGGAAAAGGCGGGCGGGGCTATCCGCGTGGATCAGAAGGATTTTACGCCCGGTTGGCTGAGCGGCGAGATTGCGCGACTGGCCGCCGACCCGGCGCGGCTTGCCGGGATGGCGAAAAGCGCACGCGCTGCCGGCACGCTCGATGCCGCCGGACGGCTCGCCGATCTGGTATTAAAAGTGGCCGGTTTGCCGCCAAGATAACGTCCAAGAGGAAAGTCATTCCATGAAGCTGCCGCGCGACATTGGCCCGGTGCATTTTGTCGGCATCGGCGGCATCGGCATGAGCGGCATCGCCGAGGTGCTGGTCAATCTCGGCTACACCGTGACCGGCTCCGACGTGGCGGAAAGCGCCAACGTCAAGCGCCTGCGCGACAAGAAGATCAAGGTCGCCATCGGCCACAAGGCCGAGAATGTCGATGGCGCGGACGTGGTCGTTGTCTCCTCCGCAATCAAACAGGACAATCCGGAACTGATCGCGGCGCGCACGCGGCGTCTTCCCGTGGTGCGGCGCGCGGAAATGCTGGCAGAATTAATGCGGTTGAAAAGCTGCGTCGCGGTGGCGGGAACGCACGGCAAGACCACGACCACTTCGCTGGTGGCGGCGCTGCTGGAAGCCGGTGGCTTCGATCCCACCGTCATCAACGGCGGCATCATCAACGCCTATGGCACCAATGCGCGCATGGGCGCGGGCAACTGGATGGTGGTGGAGGCGGACGAATCCGACGGCACGTTCCTCAAGCTTCCCGCCGACGTCGCCATCGTCACCAATGTCGATCCCGAACATCTCGATCACTTCGGCACGTTCGAAGCCGTGCAGGATGCGTTCCGCGCCTTCGTCGAGAACATTCCGTTCTACGGATTCGCGGTGATGTGCACCGATCATCCGGTGGTGCAGAGCCTGGTCGGGCGGCTCACCGACCGGCGCGTCATTACCTACGGCGAAAATCCGCAGGCCGACGTGCGCCTCATCGGGCTCAATCACGCCGACGGCAAATCGAGTTTCTCGGTGGCGTTCCGCAACCGCGACGGCAAGGTGATGCATGAGATCAAGGATCTGGGCCTTCCCATGCCGGGCCGTCACAACGCGCTCAACGCCACGTCCGCTGTCGCGGTGGCGCACGAGCTTGGCGTCGGCGACGATCTGATCCGCAAGGCATTGACCTCCTTCGGCGGCGTGAAGCGGCGCTTCACGCGCGTCGGCGAATGGAACGGCGCGATCATCATCGATGACTACGGCCACCATCCCGTGGAAATCGCGGCGGTGCTCAAGGCCGCGCGCGAGTCGACCAAGGGCAAGGTGATCGCCGTGATGCAGCCGCATCGCTACACGCGGCTGAAAACATTGTTCGATCAATTCTGCGCCTGCTTTAGCGATGCCGATGCAGTGATCATCGCGCCGGTATATTCCGCCGGCGAAGCGCCGATTCCCGGCGCCGATCGCGACGCGCTGGTGCAGGGTCTGCTTGCGCGCGGACAGAAACAGGTCATCCCGCTCGACGGGCCGGAGAAACTCGCCGGCATCGTCAAGTCGCTGGCGAAACCCGGCGATTACGTCGTGTGTCTCGGCGCTGGCTCGATCACGCAATGGGCCTATGCGTTGCCCGGCGAACTGAAAGCGCTATGAGTTTTCCCGACATCGCCGCGCCGCTGAAGGCGAAGATGCCGGAATTGCGCGGACGCCTGCTGGCCAATCAATCGCTCGCCGAATTGACCTGGTTTCGCGTCGGTGGACCGGCGCAGGCCTTCTTCATGCCGGAGAGCGAGGACGACCTCGCATATTTTCTTGGAGCTTTGCCCGCTGACATTCCGGTGACGGTCGTCGGCGTCGGCTCGAATTTGATCGTGCGCGACGGCGGCGTGCCGGGCGTCACCATTCGCATGGGGCGCGGATTCAATGAAGCAACGGCAAATGACGAGACGGTTCGCGCGGGCGCGGCCGCGCTCGACAAGCGCGTGGCGGAAGCCGCGGCGGCTGCCGGAATCGGCGGGCTGGAGTTTTATTTCGGCATTCCCGGTTCGATCGGCGGCGCGCTGCGCATGAACGCGGGCGCCAACGACGGCGAAACCAAGGACGTGCTGGTGTCGGCATCCGGCGTAAACCGCAAAGGCGAAAAGATAACGCTCGATAATGCCGGAATGAAATTCGTTTATCGCAACAGCGGCGCCGATCCCTCGATCATCTTCACGTCGGCATTGTTTCGCGGACGCAAGACCGATGCCGATGCGGTCCGCAAGCGCATGGCCGAGGTGCAGAACCATCGCGAGAGCGCGCAGCCGATCCGGGAAAAAACCGGCGGCTCGACCTTCAAGAATCCCTCCGGTCACAGCGCCTGGAAGCTGATCGACGCCGCCGGCTGCCGTGGCCTCATCGTCGGCGACGCGCAGGTGTCGGAGATGCACTGCAATTTTCTCATCAATCGTGGCAGCGCCAGCGCGGCCGATATCGAAAAGCTGGGCGAGACCGTGCGGACGCGCGTGAAAGAGACCTCCGGCATCGATCTCGAATGGGAGATCAAGCGGATCGGAATCGCGGCTCAATAAGCCGGATTCACCTGAGCGCCGAAGCAAGGTACATCTGGTTCGCGCGCTGATTCGCGAGGGGCCCCACGTGAGCAAACACATCGCCGTTCTGATGGGAGGCTGGTCGGCCGAGCGCGAGGTCAGCCTTCGCTCCGGCAAGGCCTGCGCCGATGCGCTTGAGCGCGGCGGTTATCGCGTCACCCGCGTCGATGTCGGGCGCGATATCGCCTCGGTGCTCAACCTGCTCAAACCCGACGCGGCGCTTAACGTGCTGCACGGGCGGCCGGGCGAGGACGGAACCCTTCAGGGGCTCCTGGAAATCATCGGAATTCCTTACAGCCATTCCGGCGTGCTCGCTTCTTCGCTGGCGATGCAGAAGGACATGGCGAAGCCGCTGCTCGCCGCCGCCGGCATCCCGGTTCCCGATGGCGTGGTGGTGACGCGGCAGGAGGCGGCGACGAAACACCTGCTCAAGCCGCCTTATGTCATCAAGCCGCTGGCCGAGGGGTCGAGCGTCGGCGTCTTCATCGTGCGCGAGGACCACGCGCATCCGCCGCAGGAACTCACACGCCCGGACTGGGCCTATGGCGAG
This sequence comes from Rhizobium sp. Q54, assembly GCA_945907045.1. GTDB lineage: Bacteria > Pseudomonadota > Alphaproteobacteria > Rhizobiales > Xanthobacteraceae > Pseudolabrys. The sequence continues at coordinate 92,157 of CAMDSH010000009.1, forward strand.
CGGGTGCTGGTCGAGCATTACATCCCCGGCAAGGAACTCACCTGCGCGGTGATGGGGGATAAGGCGCTGGACGTGATCGAGATCGTTCCGGCGGTCAAATTCTACGATTACGAGGCGAAATACGCCCCCGGCGGCTCAAAACACCTGCTTCCGGCGCCGGTTAAACCAATTGTTTACCAAGAGGCCCGCAGATTAGCGCTGGAGGCCCATCGCGCGCTGGGCTGCCGAGGGGTTACGCGTGCCGACTTTCGTTACGACGACAGCATCGAGGGGACGAAGGGACTTTTCTGCCTCGAGGTGAATACGCAACCCGGCATGACAGAGACCTCTCTCGTGCCGGAGCTCGCAGTTCATGCGGGCATAACGTTTGAAGAGCTGGTGCGATGGATGGTCGAGGACGCCTCGCTCAACCGCTAAAGCGGATTGAGCCCCCACGCACGGCGCAAGCCGGTGCATCACGGCGTTCCCGCGCGCGCATGTCTGCTTCCCGCCCGACGAAATTCGACCGCGCGCTCGCGCGCTGGTGCGGCCCGCTGCTGCAAACGCGCGTGCCGCATGGCTTCGGTTCCGCCGCCGCGATTTTGATCGTCTGCGCCAGCGCCGGGTATGGCGCGGTGAAGGGCGGCCATCTGCCGATGGTTGCGGCGCAATTGCAGGACATCCGCGACAAAGCCGCTATTGCTGCGGGCTTTCGTATTTCCTCCATCGCGCTCGCCGGCGAAAAGCAGGTGGGCCGCGATGAGATTCTTTCCGATGCCGGCGTGAATGAGCGCGCGTCGCTTTTGTTTCTCGATGCCGCGCAGGCGCGAGCGACGCTGAAAACAAATCCTTGGATCGCCGAAGCGGCGGTGGTGAAATTATATCCCGACCGTTTGCAGATCAGCGTGACGGAGCGCGAAGCCTTCGCGCTCTGGCAAAAAGACGGCCGGCTCACGGTCATCGCCGCCGACGGCACCGTGCTGGAGCCGCAGGTCGCGCAGCGCTTTACGCATTTGCCGCTCGTTGTGGGAAGCGGCGCTGAGTTCAAAGCGCAGGAATTTTTGGCACTGCTCGACCGCCACCCCGGCATCCGCGATGCCGTGCGCGCTTCGATCCTGGTCGCCGAGCGGCGCTGGAATCTCCGCCTGAAAAACGGCATCGACGTGCGGCTGCCGGAAGCCGATGTCGAGCAGGCGCTCGCAACGCTGGTCAAGCTCGACCACGACAAGAAATTGCTCTCGCGCGACATCACCGCCATCGACCTGCGGCTCTCCGATCGCGTGACCGTGCGCTTGTCGCAAGACGCCGCAACCGTGCGCGAGGAAGCGCTCAAGCAGGCGCAAAAGGAAAAAGACAAGAAGACGAAGCGCAAGGGGAGCGACGCATGAGCGGGCTCCACGTCGGCTTGACCCCGAAGATGAAGCCGGTGTCGCCCAAGCGCGCCGCCGTCGTCGCCGCGCTCGATGTCGGCACCAGCAAGATCGCTTGCCTGATCGCGAAGCTCGAGCCGCATCCGCCGCAGGAGGTATTGCGCCGCCGCAGTCACGGCGTCGAGGTGCTCGGTTTCAGCCACATCGAGGCGCGCGGCATGAAGGCCGGCGCGGTCATCGATCTGGTGGCCGCCGAACAGGTGATGCGCGAAGCCATCGACGCCGCCGAACGCATGGCGGGGGTTCAGCTTGAGGCCGTCGTCGTGTCGCTCTCCGCCGGGCGCACCGGCAGCGAGCGGTTCAAGGCGACAATCCAGATCAACGGCGCGGTGGGCGATGGCGATATCGCCCGCGTGCTCGCCGCCGCCAGCCGCCATTCGGTACGTGACGGACGCGCTGTACTGCATTCGCTCCCCATCGCCTATGCGCTCGATGCCACAACCGGCATCCGCGACGCGCGCGGCATGCTCGGCCGCCAGTTTGGCGTTGATATGCACATGGTCACGGCGGATGTCGCCGCCGCGCGCAATTTGATGCTGGCGGTGGAGCGCAGCCATCTCACCGTCGAGGCGATGGTGGCCTCGCCCTATGTGGCGGGACTTGCCGTGCTGGCCGACGACGAGGCTGATCTCGGAGCTGCTTTGATCGACTTTGGCGCTGGAACCACGACGATGGCGGTGTTCTCGTCCGGCCGTTTCGTGCATGCCGACGGCTTCGCGCTCGGCGGCGCTCATATC
>CAMDSH010000010.1 GCA_945907045.1 Rhizobium sp. Q54
GGGCGGATGTTTCATGACCGGGGGTCATGAAAACATCCTAGCACGGCCAAGGCCGCGATTGCCCCGGCTGTGCAAAAGTGGACAATGCAGAATCGGGAGAAAATCATGGCGACAGAACAGCCCGCACGCGAAGCGATGGAATTCGACGTCGTCATTGTCGGCGCGGGGCCTGCGGGCCTTGCCGCCGCGATCCGGCTCAAGCAGATCGACCCGGGCATCGGCGTCGTGGTGGTGGAGAAGGGCTCCGAAGTCGGCGCGCATATTCTTTCCGGCGCGGTTATCGATCCTGCCGGTCTCGACAAGTTGCTGCCCGACTGGAGAGGCGAAGACTCGCCAATCAAAACCAAAGTTTCCGACGACCGTTTCTATTTTCTATCGGCGTCAAGTGCGTTGCGGCTTCCCAACTTCATGCTGCCGCCGCTGATGAGCAATCACGGCAATTTCGTCGTCTCGCTTGGCAATGTTTGCCGCTGGCTCGCCACGAAAGCGGAAGCTCTGGGCGTGGAAATTTATCCGGGCTTTGCCGCAGCCGAGGTGCTTTACGGTGCCAACGGTGAAGTAGCGGGCGTCGCCACCGGCGATATGGGTGTGTCCAAAAGCGGCGCGCACAAGGACAGTTTCACGCGCGGCATGGAGCTGCGCGGCAAGTACACGCTGTTCGCCGAAGGCGCGCGCGGCAACTTGGGCAAATCGCTGATCGCGCGCTTCGATCTCGCGAAAGACCGCGAGCCGCAGAAATTCGGTCTCGGGCTGAAAGAACTTTGGCAGGTCGCCCCGGACAAGCATTGCCCCGGCCTGGTGCAGCATTCGTTCGGCTGGCCGCTCGACGGCAAAACCGGCGGCGGATCGTTCCTCTATCATCTCGACGACAATCTGGTGTCTGTCGGATTCGTTCTCCACCTCAATTACGAAAATCCATACCTCTCGCCGTTCGAGGAATTCCAGCGCTTCAAGACACATCCGCTGGTGCGCGATACCTTCGCGGGCGGCAAACGGCTCGCTTACGGCGCGCGCGCCTTGACCGAAGGCGGTTATCAGTCGGTGCCGAAGCTGACGTTCCCCGGCGGCGCGCTGATCGGTTGCGACGCCGGCTTCATGAATGTGCCGCGCATCAAGGGCAGCCACAACGCGATGCTCTCCGGCATCTCGGCGGCGGAGCACGTCGCAGAGGCACTCAAAGCGGGTCGCGCGAACGACGAGCTTGGCGATTACGACAAGGCGTGGCGCGGCGGCGCCATCGGCAAGGATTTATGGCGCGTGCGTAACGCCAAGCCGCTGTGGTCGAAATTCGGAACGCTCATCGGCATCATGCTTGGCGGGTTGGACATGTGGACCAACACGTTCGGTTTCTCGCTGTTCGGTACGCTCAAGCACGGCAAGCCGGATTCAGCGACGCTCAAGCCCGCGTCTGAATGCGCGCCGATTGCCTACCCAAGGCCGGACGGCAAGCTCACATTCGACCGGCTCTCCTCGGTGTTCCTCTCCAACACCAATCACGAGGAAGACCAACCGGTGCATCTGCACGTCAAGGACATGGCGCTGCAGAAATCGTCCGAGCATGACGTCTATGCGGGGCCGTCGTCGCGCTATTGCCCGGCGGGCGTCTATGAATGGATCGAGGAAGGTGGCGCGCCGAAATTCGTCATCAACGCGCAGAATTGCGTCCACTGCAAAACCTGCGACATCAAGGACCCGAACCAGAACATCACCTGGGTAACGCCCGAAGGCGGCGGCGGTCCGAACTATCCGAATATGTGACGCTGCTAAAATTCGTCGAGCATGTCCGCTAGCAGATCGGGTGCGATCAGCATCGCGGAGTGGCCGGCGGCGATCGTCGTCATTTTCATGCCGTGTGCCTTCGCCCATTCTCTGCTCGCTTGCAGCGGCGCATAGATCGGATCGCTGCACACGATGTAGGTCATCGGCAGTCCGTTGCCGACTTTGTTCGCGAGCTTGAGCGGCGAGGTGTAGGTGCTCACCGGATGCGGCGTGAACCGCCGCTCCGCGTCCGCCGCTTGCTCTGGATCGAGGATTCCGAACGCGCTCGGCGGAGGTGCGGGGATGCTGACGCCGCCGCTCGCCTCGGCCTGTTTCATGCGCGCCGCCACAACGTCCTTGGGCAGCGGGCTCATCGGGCTCTGCCCGTTATCGATCAGCAACGCGTCGAGATAGACCAGCTGCCGGATGCGGTCGCGCATGCGGTCGGCAACGCCGGAAATCGTGCTGCCTGCGAAGCTGTGCCCGACCAGGATCACGTCGTTCAGCTTCTCGAATTTGATGACGTTGATGATGTCGTCGATGAAGGTATCGAGCGTGATGTTCTTGGCGATGAGATGCGCACGCTCGCCGAGCCCGGTCTGCGTCGGCGTAAAAACATCGTGACCGCGGCTGCGCAAATTATCGGCGGTCTTGGCCCAGCACCATCCGCCATGCCAGGCGCCATGCACGAGCACGAAGACTTTAGGCGCGGGTGAAGTCATGAAGTATCGCGCTCGTTTCGCGGAATGTGCGATGGCGGGATCGCATGGAGGTAGGTTTATACAATGACAGCAGGCGGCAAAAACAGGGCGTCGCCGCGTTTTTGCCGCACTCGGTTGCGACGCCATCCATCCTTGCGGGGAAGGCGCAAAAGCGTCATTCTCGCCGCCAACCGGGTCGCTGCGCCGGGCGCGCGCCTGTTACGCCAGATGGAGATAACCTCGTGAAATTATCGAGCTTGTTCCGGCACGCAGCCGGCGCCGCGTTGGCGATAACCGCCGTGACGCTGCCGGGCACGCTCGCCGCGCAAGTTGCTCAGGCTCCCAACGCGCAGATCGGCCAGACGCCGACCGCTCAGGAACTGTTTGGCGTGACGGCCTCAGGCAGTTATCTCGCCGCGCGCCATGCCGGTCAGCAACGCGATGCCGGAGCGGCGGCGGCCTACTACCGCGCCGCGCTCAAGGACGATCCGAAAAACGCCGAGCTGCTCGACCGCGCTTTCCTCTCGCTGCTGGTGGACGGTGAAATCGAGGAATCGGTCAAGCTGGCCGAGCGAATTCTGCAAACCGACAAGAATGACCGCATCGCCCGCCTCGTGCTCGGCGTGCGCGGCATCAAGCAAAAACAGTTCGCGCCCGCGCGCGTTAATCTCGCGCAATCGATCCGCGGCCCGATCACCGATTTGACCGCGACGCTGCTCTCGGCATGGACGCTGTATGGCGGCGGCGACGCCAAGGGCGCGGTGGCGGCGATCGACAAGCTAGCGGGACCGGACTGGTACGCGATCTTCAAGGATCTGCACGCCGGCATGATCCTCGATCTATCCGGCAACAAGAAAGAAGCCGGCAAGCGTTTCGAGCGCGCCCACAAGCTCGATGCATCGGCCTTGCGGGTTGTCGAGGCCTACGGAAGCTGGCTTTCGCGCAATGCCACGCAGCAGGAAGCGATGGCGGTGTTCGAGGCGTTCGACAAGGTGCTGCCGCGCCATCCGCTGGTGGTCGAGGCGATGAAAAATCTCAAGGCGGGAGAAAAATTGCCGATCGCGGTATCGAATCCGCAAGCCGGCGCCGCGGAATCGCTCTATGGGCTTGGCGCCTCGCTCGGCCGCCGCGGCGGCGAAGACCTCGGCCTCGTTTATTTGCAGCTCGCGCTTTACCTTGCGCCCTCGCATCCGCTTGCGCTGCTCTCGCTCGCCGACCTTTACGAAGCGTTGAAGAAACCGGCGCTGGCGATCAAGGTTTACGAGCGCGTCCCGGCCAGTTCGCCGCTGCATCGCAACGCCGCGATCCAGATGGCGAGCAACCTCGACACGCTCGACCGCACCGAAGAAGCGAAGAAATATCTTGTCACGCTGATCGCGGAGCATCCGGACGATCAAGAAGCGATTATGGCACTCGGCAACATCCTGCGCGCGCGCAAGGAGTTCAAGGAGTGCGCCGATGTCTATTCCAAGGGCATCGCTATCCTCGGAACGCCGGAAAAGCCGAACTGGCTGATCTTCTATTATCGCGGCATTTGCAACGAGCGGGCCAAGCAGTGGGCCGCCGCCGAGTCCGATCTGAAAAAAGCGCTCGAACTTTATCCCGAGCAGCCGCACGTGCTGAATTACCTCGGCTACTCGTGGATCGACCAGGGCGTGAACCTGGACGACGGAATGAACATGATCAAACGCGCCGTGCAGCAGCGGCCGGATGACGGCTACATCGTCGACTCGCTTGGCTGGGCCTATTTCCGCACCGGCAATTACGAGGAAGCCACCAAACAGCTCGAGCGCGCGGTCGAACTCAAGCCGGAAGACCCGACGATCAACGATCATCTCGGCGATGCTTATTGGCGCGTCGGGCGCACGCTGGAGGCCAGATTCCAGTGGGCGCATGCGCGCGACCTCAAGCCGGAACCCGAGGATCTGCCGAAGATCGAAGCCAAGCTCAAGAACGGGCTGCCCGACGACACCTCCTCCGAGGCCAAGGCAGAAAAGGCCAAGAAGAGCGGTGACGGCGGCTAGGCCGGTAACGCCCGTGAGCGCACGGCTGATCGACCGCGCGCCCGCCAAGGTCAATCTCACGCTGCGGGTCATCCGCCGCCGCGCCGACGGCTATCACGAACTCGAAAGTCTGATGGCGTTCGCCGATCTGGCGGACACGCTGACGTTCGAGCCTGGCGCTACGTTTGCGCTGGAGCTGCGCGGCCCCTTCGCGCAAACCTGCGGGCCTGCGGCGGACAATCTCGTCCTTAAAGCGGCGTCGGTGCTCGGCGGCAAAGTTGCAAGCCTCAAGGCCGGGCGTTTTATTCTGGAGAAAAATATTCCGGTCGCTGCCGGTCTGGGCGGCGGTTCGTCGGATGCGGCGGCGGCGTTGCGTCTGCTCGCGCGCGCCAGCAATCTTGCGGCTGACGATGCGCGTCTCTTTGCGGCAGCGCGCGAACTCGGCGCCGACGTCCCGGTGTGTCTCGATCCAAAAGCGCGGATCATGCGGGGCCTGGGCGAAATCCTCTCCGGGGCGGTCGATCTACACAAATTTGCAACCGTGCTGGTCAATCCCGGCATGGCGCTCGCGACCAAAGATGTATTCGCTGCCTTCAAGTCCACATCCGTGGGCGGTGCACTACCTGACATTCCACGCGCGCCGGAGGCGCTGCTCGCGTTGCTTGCTGATCATGCAAACGATCTGCAACCCGCCGCGATCTCGCTCAAGCCGGTCATCGCGGAAGTTCTCGGCGCGTTGCATGCGATGGCCGGATGCCGGCTTGCCCGCATGTCCGGCTCGGGCGCGACCTGTTTCGGCCTGTTCGGCTCGGCGGCGGAGGCCGAGGCCGCCGCGAAATCGCTGCGAGCCAAGCATAAGGAGTGGTGGGTTCATGCAGGAACGCTCGGCTAGCGGCCCCGCGCGTTCTTGATTTTTACCGCCGAATAGGAACAGTTTGCCCCGTGGGCGCATTGCTATCGGAAGGAAACGAATATGAAGCTCAAATTGTTGCTGATTGCGGCGATCGCCGTTGCGATGCTGGATGTCAGCCCTGCGTCCGCCCGCAAGCGCCGTGTGGTGGAGCCCAATCCCTGCACCGGCATGCTGCTTTATGATTTCTTCCGCGGTGAATGCCCGCCGGAACCACGGTGGAACGGCCGCTCGCCGCCGGTTTATGTGGACGGAAAATATATCGGGCAGGACCCCGACCCGCGCATCCGCATGCAGATGCAGCGTGAATATTATCTGCTCAAGGACCGTTACTGATCGCGCCTAGTGGGTACGCGCGATGCAGAACGCGACGGTTTCCTCCAGCGCCTGCTTGATCTCTGAAGTGGGAACCAGCGCCAGCGCCTCGCGCGCGATGGTGCCGTAATGATGCGCCCGTCCGATGGTGTCCTCGATGGCGCGATGCTTGGTCATCAGGCCGATAGCGGTTTCCAGATCGCCGTCGGAAACCTCGCCCTGCGCCAGCGTACGGTTCCAGAACTCACGCTCGCTTTCCGAGCCGCGGCGGAACGACAGCACGACGGGGAGCGTAATCTTTCCCTCGCGGAAATCATCGCCGACGTTCTTGCCGAGCTTTGCCGCCTTGCCGCTGTAATCGAGTGCGTCGTCGATAAGCTGGAAGGCGATGCCAAGGTTCATGCCGAACGAGCGGCCCGCCGCCTGTTCCGCTTTCGGCCGTGCCGCTAGCACCGGGCCGACCTCGCAAGCGGCGGCGAACAACTCCGCCGTCTTGGCGCGGATGACGGCGAGATATTCATCTTCAGTGGTGGACGTGTTTTTAGCCGCGCCCAGTTGCATCACCTCGCCTTCGGCGATCACCGCAGCGGCGGATGAGAGAATATCGAGCGTGCGCAAGTTGCCGACCTCGACCATCATCTTGAAGGCTTGGCCCAAAAGAAAATCGCCGACCAGCACGCTGGCCTCGTTGCCCCACACCATGCGCGCCGCCAGTTTGCCGCGGCGCATCTCGCTTTCATCGACGACATCATCATGAAGCAGCGTTGCGGTGTGCATGAACTCGACCGCGGCGGCGAGCTTGATATGGCCTTCGCCGGAATAGCCGGAGAGCTTGGCGAGCGCGAGCGTGAGCATCGGCCGCAGCCGCTTGCCCCCGGACGCGATCAGATGGTTGGCCACCTCCGGGATCATCGTCACGTCGGAGCCGGTGCGCGACAAAATCGTGGTGTTGACGCGCTCCATGTCCGGTGCCACCAGATCGACCAGGCGGTCGATCGACGCGGACTGATGGCTTTCGAAGGGAACGATGACGGCCAAGGGATTCTCCGGGGATTACGCAGGCGGCTGGAAAGACGCGAGAGCATAGAAACGCTAGACTGAGGCGGCAAGCCAAGTGTTACGACGCCAATATAAGTGCGCCAGTTTGCCGCGCGATATCACGATTGCGAGAGAGAAGGACAAGCGACGTTGGCAAAGCGATTGACCGGAAAAGCCGCCTCCGGAACCGGCGCGCTGGAGCGCTACAGGGTCGCGGTGCTGGTGCCTTGCTACAACGAGGGCATAGCCATCGCCAAAGTGGTGAAGGCATTTCACGCCGCGCTGCCGGACGCGGCCATCTTCGTCTACGACAACAATTCGAGCGACGATACCGTCAAGCTGGCGCGCGCCGCCGGGGCGGATGTGCACAGCGAGCATCACCAGGGCAAAGGTAATGTGGTGCGGCGCATGTTCACCGACATCGAGGCCGACATTTACGTGCTGGTGGATGGCGATGCGACTTACGATGCGCCGAGCGTGCGCGCCATGATCGCGCGGCTGCTGGAGGATCGTCTCGACATGGTGGTGGCAGCTCGCGTGCATCGCGAGGAGGCGGCCTATCGCGCCGGGCACCAGTTTGGCAACCGGCTGCTCACCGGCTTCGTCGCGCAGGTGTTCGGGCACACATTCACCGACATGCTGTCGGGCTATCGCGTGTTCTCCCGCCGCTTCGTCAAATCCTTTCCTGTCCTTTCCGGCGGCTTCGAGATCGAAACCGAACTCACCATCCACGCGCTTGAGCTTGGGTTGCCGGTCGCCGAGATCGAGACGCCCTATTACGCACGGCTTGAAGGCTCAAGCTCCAAGCTCAACACCTACCGCGACGGCTTCCGCATCTTGTCCACGATCCTCAAGCTCTACCGCTCGGAGCGCCCGCTGCCATTCTTCAGCGGCATCGGCGCGGCGCTGTTCATCGTGGCCATCGGCCTCGTGATCCCGGTCGTCATCACTTACTTGGAACTGGGCACGGTGCCGCGGCTGCCCACAGCGGTACTGGCGATGGGCCTCATGCTGCTGGCGTTCCTCTCGGTCGCGTCCGGGCTGGTGCTCGACACGGTGACGCGCGGGCGGCGCGAACTCAAACTGCTCGCCTATCTGGCGCATCGCGCGCCGGGCGATGAGCGGCGGCGGGGCTGATCGTGCAGGAACTGGTTCGCACCAACGACGCGGTTCTGGTCTCGGCGGTGGTCGCGCTGCTCAAGGGCGGCGGCATCCAGCATCTGGTGTTCGACCAGAACATGAGCGTGCTGGAAGGCTCGGTCGGCGTGTTGCCGCGCCGGATTTTGGTGGCCAAGGAACAGGAACTCACCGCGCGGCAGATTCTGGAAGACGCAGGGCTCGGCCATGAGCTTCGCCCCGAAGGGCGCTAAAGGCCCTCAACTCGAGACAACCGCAGATGCGGTGCTGGGCGGGCGCCTGCGTCTGCGTCAGCCCAAGCGCGGGCATCGCGTCGGCCACGACGCCATTTTGCTCGCGGCGGCGACGGGCGCGAAAGCCGGTGAGCATGCAATTGATTTTGGCGCGGGCGTCGGCGCGGCTGGTTTGGCGTTGGCGAAGCGCGTACCCGGCCTGAATGTCACGCTGGTGGAGATCGATCCGCAGCTCGCATTGCTCGCCGCCGAAAACGCGCACGCGAACGATCTCGCCGGCCGGGTGAAGGCGCTCGCGCTCGATGTGAGCGCGCCGGAGGCTTTCGAAGCTGCGGGGTTGAAATCCGGCGCGGCGGATCGCGTGCTGATGAATCCGCCGTTCAATAACGCCGAACGCCAGAACGTCTCGCCTGATGCCGCCCGCCGTCTCGCGCATGTCGGCGGGCCGGATACGCTCACCCTTTGGATCGCCGCCGCCGCGCGGCTGCTAGGGCCGCGCGGCGTGCTCACGATGATCTGGCGTGCCGACGAGCTTGCGCAGGTGGTTCAAGCGCTCGCGCCGGAATTCGGTGCCATCGGCGTATTGCCTGTGCACCCAAAGCCCGGCGCGAATGCGATTCGCGTCCTGGTCCGCGCGGCGAAGGGAAGCCGCGCATCGCTTTTGATGTACTCGGAACTTTACTTGAATGACGCGGACGGGAACCCGTCATTCGCCGCCGAAGCGGTATTGCGTGAAGCCGAGCCGCTGCAGATTGCAGAAATTTGAGGCATCGGCTTTCGCAGAAGTTAACGCGGCTGCGATTGCTTACGATTTATGCCGCCGCAGCCCGAAATCACGCCGCCGCCAGCGCACGAGCTGGCCCTTCACTTTCGCCAGGTCCGCGTCGTCGATGTGCGATAACGCAATGATGGTGCCGAAAAGCAGGAACAGCATGTAAAGTTTGGGGTCCATTTTTCTTGCCTCTATCAACCACCCGCCGTTGGGTGTCGTATGGTGCAATGCAATATGCGGGCCAAGTTCGAAAAATAGGCAGGCCGAAAATAAGCAGGCCTCCCATGTCCCAATAGGCTATCTGATCGTCATGCCCTTCCCCGTATCCGACGTCCTCAAGCGTATTTCCGGCGTACTCACTCCGCTGATCCCCGCGCGTTTCCGGGCAGGCATTCCGGTGGTGCCGGTGGTGCGGCTGAGCGGGGTGATCGGCATGTCTACGCCGCTCAAGCCCGGCCTGATGCTGGCGAGTGTCGCCAAGGCGCTCGACCGCGCCTTCGCCGTTCGCAACGCCAGGGCGGTGGCGCTGGCGATCAACTCGCCCGGCGGATCGCCCGCGCAGTCGCATCTGATTTTCCGCCGCATCCGCCAGTTGGCCGAAGAAAAGAATATCCCCGTGCTGGCCTTCGTCGAGGATGTCGGCGCATCCGGCGGCTACATGCTGGCCTGCGCCGGCGACGAGATTATCGCCGACACTTATTCAATCGTGGGATCGATCGGGGTGGTCGGCGGCTCGTTCGGCTTCGACAAGCTGATCGAAAAAATAGGCATCGAGCGGCGGCTTTATACGTCGGGCGACAACAAGGCGATGCTCGACCCGTTCCTGCCCGAGAAGCCGGAAGACGTGAAACGGCTCAAATCCATCCAGAAGGAAATCCACGAGAATTTCATCGCGCTGGTGAAGCGGCGGCGCGGCTCGAAACTCAAGGGGCCGGACAAGACGATGTTCTCCGGCGAATACTGGACCGCGGCGGGCGCGCGAGGCCACGGCCTGATCGACGAAATCGGCGATCTTCGTTCGGTCTTGCGCGAGCGCTATGGCGACAAGGTGAAGACGCCGCTGATCGTGGGCGAACGCAACTGGTTCGGCCGGGCCGCGCAGGGTATCGGCCTGGGCCGCTTTACGGGCCGCAGCGATTTTGCCGAGGATATTGTCTCAGCGCTGGAAGCTCGCGCGCTGTGGTCGCGCTACGGCCTATGAAGCGTATCTCCGTCGGTAACGCGGACCTCAATATCGAAACATCTGGAAGCGGCGAGGAATGGCTGGTGCTGCTGCACGAGATCGGCGGCACGCTGGAATCCTGGTCGGCGGTCGCGCCGGCGCTGTCGAAGCGGTTTCACGTGTTGCGCTACGATCAGCGCGGCGCCGGGCATTCCGACCGGATCAAGGGCGAATTTTCCCTCGAGACCCAGATCGACGATCTGCGCGCGCTGCTCGATGCGTTATCCGTGCGCGGGCCGTGCCATCTTGCCGGCGGCGCGATCGGTTCGGCGCTGGCCGTGCGCTTTAATGCGCGGTTTCCCAAGGCCGTGCGCACGCTCGTGCTTGCTTGCCCGGCGATGAACGTGAGTGCAGACCGCATCGAATATCTCAACGCGCGCGCGGCCAAGGTGGAATCCGAGGGCATGGGCGCGGTGGTGGAATCCTCGCTGGCGAACTCCTATCCGCCCAATGTCATCCGCGAGGAGAAAGCGTATGCCGCATATCGCGCACATTTCCTCGCCAACGATCCGGCGAGCTACGCCGCGATCAACCGGGCGTTTTCGAAGTTCGACGCCATGCCCGATCTCGCCGCCATCAAATGCCCCACGCTGGTGCTGGCCGGCGCGCATGACAAATTGCGCCCGCCCGATGCTGTGCGCGAGGTGGTGGAGCGCATTCCCGGCGCACGCCACGCCGTCATCGACAGCGGCCACATCATGCCGGTGCAGGCGCCGCAGGCCATGACCGCCGCCATGAACGCATTCTACGATGAGGTTGCCTTGCGCGGTTGAGGCCCCGAAATCGCCTTGTTTCGCGACAACATTTATTCAATCGCGAACCGGACGAAGGGAATCAACACATGCCGCTTCTGATGTCGCCGCTGCTGAAATGGACCTTGGTCGCGCTCGGTGGCGCGGCAATGGTGCATTGGGTGGTGAAGGAAGTCCGCCGCGTCAACGAGGAACTCGATCGCGCCAAGGTGCGCGCGCGAATCCCCGTAAAGGAGCCGCTGCCGACGTTGCGGCGCGATCCCGCGACCGGCGAATACCGGCCTCTTTGAGCGCTAGAAAATGATTACTGCGAATTCCCGGTTCAGCGGCCGGGGGCGTGCTCGTTGCCGCTGACCAGAGCGCCGAAAAACAACGCGATCAACACAAGGCCGATGATTTCAAAAACCAACATTGTCGTTTCCCTTGCCTAGCCGTCTTTTCTTCTTCTTTGTCGCTTTGGTATCAGATCAGGTTCAATTTCTCGTAAACGCAGGCTGGCTTGACCCCCCAAATGGCCACCGATAGGGTCCGCGCTGTTTCCATCCTTAAAGAACAGTAATTGCGCGATGGCCGAGCCCAATCTTCTCGCCGTTAACCAATCCCGTCAAGACAACTTGAATCCGGCGAAGTCGTTCCAGGGGCTAATTTTTGCACTGCAACAGTTCTGGGCCGATTGGGGCTGCGTCATATTGCAACCGTATGACATGGAAGTCGGCGCCGGCACTTTTCATCCCGCCACCACGTTGCGCGCGCTCGGACCGAAGCACTGGAACGCCGCTTACGTGCAGCCTTCCCGCCGCCCGAAGGACGGCCGCTACGGCGAGAACCCCAACAGATTGCAGCACTATTACCAATTCCAGGTGATCCTGAAGCCGTCGCCGCCGGACATTCAGGAGCTGTACCTGAAGTCGCTCGCCGCCATCGGCATCGACTCCAAAATCCACGACATCCGCTTCGTCGAGGACGACTGGGAGAGCCCGACTCTGGGCGCCTGGGGGTTGGGATGGGAGTGCTGGTGCGACGGAATGGAAGTTTCGCAATTCACATATTTTCAGCAGGTGGCCGGCTTTGAGTGCTCCCCGGTCGCCGGCGAACTCACTTATGGCCTAGAGCGGCTGGCTATGTACGTGCAGGGGGTGGACCGGGTTTACGACCTGAATTTCAACGGCCGCACCGACGAGAAGAAGGTCACATACGGCGACGTCTTCCTGCAGGCCGAGCAGGAATATTCCCGGCACAACTTCGAGCATGCCGATACCGCGATGCTGTTCGAGCAATTCAAGATGGCGGAAGCCGCCTGCCAGAAGTACCTCGCCGTGGGCTGGAAGGACGAAAAGCACGAGCGCCATTTGATGGCGCTGCCCGCGTACGATCAGTGCATCAAGGCCAGCCACGTGTTCAACCTGCTCGACGCGCGCGGCGTGATCTCGGTTACTGAGCGCCAGAGCTACATTTTGCGCGTGCGCGAACTGGCAAAAGCCTGCGGCGCGGCCTGGCTCGCGACCGAGGGCGGCGGGGCTGGCGCCGAATCCAGGTGATCTGCTTGCTTACCCTCCCCTGGAGGGGGAGGGTCGCCGCCCACGGCGGCGGGGTGGGGTGATCTCGTGACCAAGAAACTTCCGATCAGTCAATTCCGCCGGGCAACCGCGCGACGTTTGCGGACAAGCGCCACGCCGTTCGAGATCAAGCTTTGGAGAAAGCTGCGTGAAATGGAAACCAGCGGCACGCACTTCCGGCGGCAGGTTCCCATCGGCCCCTTCGTTGCCGACTTCGCCTGTATGGCTTCTCGTCTCGTGATCGAACTCGATGGCTCGCATCACGGTGGCGCGGTGCAAACCGGCAAAGACGCGGAGCGGACACGGTGGTTTGAGTCCGAAGGCTATCGGGTCATTCGCTTCTGGAACAATGACATCGCCGGTAATATCGATGGCGTGCTAGAAACTATTCACGCGGCGCTTTACGGCTCACGCGACGCCAATACGTCGCGCTTGCAACACCGCCGTTGGGAGCGCAGTCACCCCACCCCGGCGCGCTCCGCGCGCCGACCCTCCCCCTCCAGGGGAGGGTGAAGAGTAAACCATGCCCGATCTTCTGCTTGAGATTTTTTCCGAGGAAATCCCCGCACGCATGCAGGCGCGCGCGGCGGAGGATTTGAAGAAGCTTGTCACCGACAGACTGGTCGCGGCCGGGCTGGTTTATGAGGGCGCGAAGGCTTTCGTCACGCCGCGGCGGCTGGCGCTGTCGGTGCATGGAATTCCCGCGCGGCAACCGGACATCAAGGAAGAGAAAAAGGGCCCGCGCGTCGGCGCCCCCGAAAATGCCATCGCAGGTTTCCTGAAAGGCGCGGGGCTTGCCTCAATCAAGGACGCAAAAATTCAGCCCGACAAGAAGGGCGATTTCTATATCGCGGTGATCGAGAAAGCTGGCCGCCCCGCCATCGAGGTGATCGCCGAAATCGTGCCGGAAGTGGTCCGCACTTTCCCGTGGCCCAAATCAATGCGCTGGGGTTCGGGCACGCTCGGCTGGGTGCGCCCTCTGCATTCCATTCTGGCAACCTTCGGCCCGGAGACGGAAGAGCCGCAGGTCGTGCCGTTCGAAATCCACGGCATCAAGGCGGGCGATGTGACGCGCGGGCACCGCTTCCTCGCGCCGGGCGAGATCAAGGTGAAGCGTTTCGACGACTACGTGGCCAAGCTTGAGAAGGCCAAGGTCGTGCTCGATCCGGCGCGGCGGCAGGAAATCATTCTGGCCGACGCCAAGAACCTGGCCTTCGCGCAAGGCATGGAACTGGTCGAGGACGCAGGGCTTCTTGCCGAAGTCGCCGGGCTGGTCGAATGGCCGGTCACGCTGATGGGTTCGTTCGACAAGGCGTTCCTGGCAATTCCCGGCGAAGTGATCCGCGCCACCATCCGCAACAACCAGAAATGTTTCGTGCTGCGCGATCCGCAGACGGCGAAGCTGGTCAACAAATTCATCCTCGTCGCCAACACGGAAACGGCGGACGGCGGCAAGACCATCGTCTCGGGGTGCGAGCGCGTGATCCGCGCGCGGCTTGCGGACGCGAAATTCTTCTACGACACCGACCTGAAGACGAAGCTGGAAGACCGGCTGCCGAAATTCGCGCAGATCGTGTTTCACGAGAAGCTGGGCACTCAGGCGGAGCGCATCGCGCGCATCGAGGCGCTGGCCGCTGAACTCGCGCCGCTGGTCAAAGCGGACGTGGGCAAGGTCAAGCGCGCGGCGAAGCTGTGCAAGACCGACCTGCTCACCGAAGTGGTCGGCGAATTTCCCGAGCTGCAAGGGCTGATGGGGAAATACTACGCCGAGGCGCAGGGCGAGGACGAAGCCGTCGCGCACGCCTGCGAGGACCACTACAGCCCGAAAGGACCGGACGACATGGTGCCGGGCGATCCGGTGTCGATTGCTGTAGCTCTCGCCGACAAGATCGACACGCTGGTTGGATTCTGGGCGATCAAAGAGACGCCCACAGGGAGCAAAGACCCCTATGCGCTTAGGCGCGCTGCTACGGGCGTTGTCAGAATAATTTTGGATAACGAAATTCGGGTTCCGTTGGTCGATATATTTTTGACGGCAGATATTGAAATTTTTCTGGATATAAAAAGCGTGAAGCTCGACAGACCAAGAATGGCTCTTGCGCATCTTGACGACGAAGGTGGGCTTTCGCATCAAGCCGCCACCAAAGTCTGGCATAGAATTGTAGATAATGCGTTTGCTGATCCTATTGTAGAGGAAGAAGCTAACACGGCTAAGGATAGAGTGTTCGGCCTCCTTGATTTCCACGTTGACCGCTTAGAAGGGCATTTTCGAGCATCAGGCGCCCGACACGATCTCATTAAAGCTGCGATGTCTATTCAGTTAGAAGACGATCTCGTGAGCATCGTCCGCCGCGTTGAGGCGCTCGGAAAATTCCTCGGCACCGACGACGGCAAGAACCTGCTCGCGGGCGTCAAGCGCGCCTCGAACATCCTCGGCATCGAGGAGAAAAAAGACAAAAAGAATTACGCCGGCGCGCCGGATGCCGCCTTGCTGAAAGAGCCGGAAGAAAAATCGCTGGCCGAGGCTGTCGCCACCGCCAAGAAGGAAGCCTCCGCCGCCGTTGCGAAAGAAGACTTCGCCGCCGCCATGAGCGCGATGGCGAAGCTGCGCCCGCGCGTCGATGCCTTCTTCGACAAGGTGACGGTCAACGCTGACGATGCGAAGTTGCGCGAGAACCGCCTCAAGCTGCTGAACGAAATCCGCGAGGCGACGCGCGCGGTGGCGGATTTCTCGAAGATCGAAGGATAGCCCCTCTCCCGTTGGGGAGAGGGTTATCGCCGAATTTCCTTACACGCCCTTGAGGACGTTGCCGGCCGCGAGCACGACATAGCCCGCGAGCGCGAGCCAGTATTGATACATCGAAACATACGGAATGGCGACGAAATGTCCGATGAGTGCGAGAGCAAACAGCACTACGGAGATATAAAAGATCGGTTTGGTCGGTGCACTGAGTCTCATTTTTTCTCTCCCCCAGATGGCCAAAAGCGGCCAAAATCCAAGCGCACGGATCATAAGACGAATGCTCAATGCGGATCAATTCGCGTTTCCCGCCTCTGAGCCTGCAAGGAAATGAGGGCAGGGGCGGAACCGCTTGGCGGCTTTACAGTTGCACTCTGGAACCAAACACGGGGAGAACATCATGGTCATCGGCATCGCTCATCTTCAGCCTATCGTCGCGCTCATCGCGGGCATTCTCATCCTCATCATCCCTCGGCTGCTCAATATCATCGTCGCGGTTTATCTGATCTTCATCGGCGTGATGGGGCTGGGCCTGATCCGCTAGGCGGTTTGGACTTATCCGCTACGCAATAATGCGGGCTTGCGCCATGCGGCCCGGCGGTGTTCTTAAAGGCCGCCGGTCCTTCATGTCTCAATCTCATGGCCAAACGTAAAACTCAGCGTCCCGCCGCGAAATCGAAAAAATCCGCAGCCGCAAGGCGGCCGGGGAAACCCGCGCGCGCGGAATCGGGCGTGAAAAAAGGCCAATGGGTCTACAGCTTCGGCGGCGGCAAGGCCGAGGGCCGCTCCGCGATGAAAAACCTGCTCGGCGGCAAGGGGGCTAACCTGGCCGAGATGGCCAATCTCGGTCTTCCCGTTCCGCCCGGCTTCACCATCACCACCGATCTGTGCACGTATTTTTACACGCACGGAAAATCCTATCCGAAGGACTTGCGTGCGCAGGTCGATAAAGCCCTCAAGGACATCGGGCGCATCGCCGGCAAGACTTTCGGCGACAAGAAAAACCCGCTGCTGGTGTCGGTGCGCTCGGGCGCTCGCGCTTCCATGCCGGGCATGATGGACACCGTGCTCAATCTCGGCCTCAACGATGAGACCGTCGAGGCGCTGGCTTCAATGTCCGGCGACCGCCGCTTCGCCTATGACAGCTACCGCCGCTTCATCACCATGTATTCCGATGTTGTGCTCGGCGTCGGCCACGATCATTTCGAGGAACTGCTCGACCGCCACAAGGAGCGCGCCGGCTACTCGCTCGACACTGATCTGAAGGCCGATGACTGGGCCGCGCTGGTGGAGCGCTACAAGCAGCGTATCGCGCAGGAATACGGCAAGCCGTTCCCGCAGGACCCGCACGAGCAATTGTGGGGCGCGATCGGCGCAGTGTTCGGCTCCTGGATGAACCAGCGCGCCATCACCTATCGCCGCCTGCACAGCATTCCGGAAAACTGGGGCACCGCCGTCAACGTGCAGGCGATGGTGTTCGGCAATATGGGCGAGACATCGGCCACGGGCGTTGCCTTCACGCGCAATCCATCCACCGGCGAGAAAAAACTTTACGGCGAATTCCTCATCAACGCTCAGGGCGAGGACGTTGTCGCCGGCATCCGCACGCCGCAGGAAATCAGCGAGGCCGCGCGCCTGGAAGCGCACTCCGACAAGCCGTCGATGGAGAAGGCGCTGCCCAAGGCCTATGCCGAGCTGACCCGTTTCTACAACAAGCTCGAGCGTCACTATCGCGACATGCAGGATCTCGAATTCACTGTGGAACAAGGCAAGCTGTGGATGCTGCAAACCCGCTCCGGCAAGCGCACCGCCAAGGCGTCGCTGCGCATCGCGGTCGAACTGGCGAACGAGGGGCTGATCAGCAAGAACGAAGCCGTCACCCGTGTCGATCCCGCCTCGCTCGATCAGTTGCTGCACCCGACCA
Source organism: Rhizobium sp. Q54 (assembly GCA_945907045.1). Classification (GTDB taxonomy): domain Bacteria; phylum Pseudomonadota; class Alphaproteobacteria; order Rhizobiales; family Xanthobacteraceae; genus Pseudolabrys. Next base: position 17,062 of record CAMDSH010000010.1, read on the forward strand.
TCGATCCGAAGGCGGAGCGCAAGATCGTCGCAACCGGACTGCCGGCTTCGCCCGGCGCGGCTTCGGGCGAGATCGTGTTCTCATCCGACGAGGCTCAAACGCTCAAAGCCGAAGGCCGCAAGGTCATCCTCGTGCGCGTGGAGACGTCGCCGGAAGACATTCACGGCATGCACGCCGCCGAAGGCATCCTCACGACGCGCGGCGGCATGACCTCGCATGCGGCCGTGGTCGCGCGCGGCATGGGCAAGCCTTGCGTGAGCGGCGCGGGCGCGCTGCGGGTGGATTACGCCGGACGCACCATGACCTGCGCCGGGCAGACGTTTCGCCAAGGCGAGATCATCACCATCGACGGCTCCACGGGGCAGGTGCTGGCCGGCAAGGTGAACATGATCGAGCCGCAGCTCTCCGGCGAATTTGGAACGCTGATCGGCTGGGCCGACGCCGCGCGGAAATTGGGCGTGCGCGCCAATGCCGACACGCCGGCGGACGCGCGCGCGGCCATCCGTTTCGGCGCCGAAGGCATTGGCCTCTGCCGCACCGAGCACATGTTCTTCGACGAGGAGCGCATTCAGGCGGTGCGCGAGATGATTTTGGCCGATGACGAGAAGGCGCGGCGCACGGCGGTGGCGAAGCTGTTGCCGATGCAGCGCGCCGACTTCGTCGAGCTGTTCGAGATCATGCAGGGCAGGCCGGTGACCATCCGCCTGCTCGATCCGCCGCTGCATGAGTTTTTGCCGCACGGCGAGAAGGAAATCGCCGAGGTCGCCGCGGCGATGGGCGCGGACCCGCAGCGGCTCGCCGACCGCGCGCGCGAACTGCACGAGTTCAACCCGATGCTGGGTTTCCGCGGTTGCCGTCTGGCCATCGCCTATCCGGAAATCGCCGAGATGCAGGCGCGCGCGATTTTCGAGGCTGCCGTCACGGCGGCGCGCACCACCGGCAAGCCGGTCGTGCCGGAAGTGATGGTGCCGCTGATCGCCACCAAGGCCGAGTTTGATCTGGTGAAGGCGCGCATCGACGCGATGGCCGAGGCTGTGAGGGCCGAGACCGGAGCCAAGCTCACCTACCAGGTCGGCACCATGATCGAATTGCCGCGCGCGGCGCTGATGGCGGGCGAAATTGCCGAGACCGCCGAGTTCTTCTCGTTCGGCACCAACGATCTCACCCAAACCACCTATGGCATTTCCCGCGACGACGCCGCGAGCTTCCTCGGCATCTACACTGTGCGCGGCATTCTGGCAGGCGATCCGTTCGTGTCGATCGACCAGCAGGGCGTCGGCGAGCTTGTGCGCATCGGCGTCGAGCGCGGCCGCAAGACGCGCATGAACCTTAAAGTCGGCATTTGCGGCGAGCATGGCGGCGACCCCGCGTCGGTCGCGTTCTGCCATGAAGTGAAGCTGGATTACGTCTCGTGCTCGCCGTTCCGCGTGCCGATCGCGCGTTTGGCGGCGGCGCAGGCCGCCTTGGGAAAAGCGGCGGCCAGCCAAGCTTAGCCTCATCCTGAGGAGCCGCCGAAGGCGGCGTCTCGAAGGATGGCTATGGTTCGAGACGCCCGCTGCGCGGGCTCCTCACCATGAGGGCAGCGATTGCTGGTGTATCAGACCGCCACTTTGGCGAGGAAGCCTTCGACCTTGGAGCGCAGGTTCGAAACCGCGGACTCGACGGTTTCCGAGGCGCCCAGCACGATCTCCGCCGATGAACGCGTCTCTGTCGTCGCGCCGGCGACTTCGCCCAGTACGGCGACGACGTGGCCGGTTCCTTCCGCCGCGCGTGCGACGTTGTGCGAAATTTCGCCGGTCGATGCGTTCTGTTCTTCGACGGAGGCCGCGACCGCGGTCGTATATTGATTGATCTCCTGCATGCGCTTGGCGATGCGGCGGATCGCCTCGACGGCGCTGGAGGTCGAGTTCTGCACGCCGAGAATATGATTGGCGATGTCCTCGGTCGCCTTCGCGGTCTGCACGGCCAGCGATTTTACTTCCGAGGCGACAACCGCGAAGCCTTTGCCAGCTTCGCCCGCGCGCGCGGCCTCGATGGTGGCGTTGAGCGCCAGCAAATTGGTCTGCCCGGCGATGTCGCGGATCAGTTTGACCACGTCGCCGATTTTCTGCGCGCCGGCGGCGAGTCCGGCGATTTCACTGTCGGTGGCTTGCGCTTCCGAAGTGGCGAGCCGCACGACATCGGTGGTGTGGACGAGCTGGCGGCTGATCTCCGAGATTGAATTCGATAGTTCTTCGGCGGCGATCGCGGCGGTTGCCACATTGGCCGAGGCTTCATTGAAGGCTGTTACCGCGCCGTCGGCGCGCTGTGAGGTATGCTGCGAAGACCCGAACAGCGTGGTTGCGGTTGAATGCATCGATGCCGCGCTATCGCTCACGCTGTTGAGCAGGCCTTCCATTTCGGGGCGGAACGTTGCGATCGCCGCCTCGATCGTGGCGCGCCGCTGCTCCTGGTCGCGGATCGCGGCGCGCTCGGCTTCGGCATTTTGCCGCTCGGTGACGTCCTCATGCGTCGAGACCCATCCGCCGCCTTGCATCGGATGATTGAGCGCATGCACGGTGCGGCCGTCGGCGGCCTTCACGAAGCGTCCCGCGTCCTTGCCGGACGCGACGGATTGCACGATGTCTCGGCAATAGGATTCGATGTCGCCCTTGAACAGTCCGGTGTCCCTGCGGTGCTCGATTAATTGCCGGAGCGTGCAGCCGGGTTTCACGACCTTCGCCGACAGCTTGTACATTTCAAGGTAGCGCTCGTTGAGCAAAACGATGCGGGTCTGCGCATCGAACATGCACAAGCCTTGCGACAGGTTGTTGATTGCTCTGGTCAGCAGCCAGGCTCGCCGGTGAAAATGACGGGCGGCAACGAGAGCGCCGATAGCCAAAACCGCAACGACAAAAAACGACGCCTGGTCGCTCGCGAAACTAATAAGACCCTCAAACATCCGGAATTCCGAAATGGGCGGCGGTTCCGGAGTATTCTTGCTGGCGATTTATATATGGTTAACCAGCAGTAGCATTCGGGCGTCTGCCGCCTGCCGGGCGGCAGGGAACTCGAAAAAAGTCCCGAAATACCTTCATTTTTGGTCCGAAGAGCGGTGTTGCCCGCCGCTTGCTAAGTGATAGTTTGCCGCCGGGGCGTGGAGTTGGGGGGAGCATGGCGGAAGTACTAAAGCCGGCCGCGGCGTCGGAGCCGCAGGCTATTTCGGAAGAAGCGCTGCGCAAGGCGGCCGAATTCGTCGCCCAGGAAGAAGGCGCGGCCAACCGGCTCTCCGGCTGGGTCGGCATTACCGTGACGGCGATCGCCGTCGCCATGACGCTGTTCCACCTCTATGCCGCCTACGACATCGTGCCGACAATTGCGCTGCGCTACACCCACGTCGCCTTTGTCCTGCTGCTCAGCTTCCTGCTGTTCCCGCTGGCCGATCGTTTCCGCAACCGCATTCAATGGTTCGACGTGGTTCCGCCGTTGCTCGGGATCGTGGTCATCGTCTACGCGCTCATGCAAGGCGACGATTTCACCGACCGCGCCGCCGTGCCGGAGCGCTGGGACGTCATTCTCGGCATCATCTTCATCGTGCTCGTGCTGGAAGCGGCGCGGCGCACGACCGGCTGGATCATGCCGTTCGTCGCGGTACTGTTCATCGCCTATGCCTATTACGGCCCCTATCTGCCGCCGCCGTGGACGCATCGCGGCTACGACTTTGCGCGGCTTGTCGGCCATCTCTTCATCACGCTTGAAGGCATCTTCGGCGTGCCGGTCGATGTTTCGGCGACGCTCATCATAATGTTCACGATCTACGGCGCGATGCTGCAGCAGTCGGGCGCCGGAAAATTCTTCATCGACTTCTCGCTAGCGGTCATGGGCGGCAAACCTTCCAGCGCCGGGCGCGCGGTGGTGGCTTCCTCGTTCCTGCTCGGCGGGCCTTCGGGTTCCGGCGTCGCGACGACGGTGATGATCGGCACGGTCGCCTATCCGATGCTGGCGAAAGCCGGGTTCGAGAAAAACGCCGCGGGCGGTTTGCTTGCCGCGGGCGGACTTGGCGCGATCATTTCGCCGCCGGTGCTCGGCGCCGCCGCATTTCTGATCGCCGAATTTCTGAAGATCAGTTATCTCGACGTGATCTGGATGGCGACAATCCCGACATGTCTCTATTACCTCTCGCTGCTGTTCATGGTGGAACTCGATTCTCTGCGCTTCGGCGCGCAGGAGGTCATCTTCAAGCAGGAGATGACGGTCTGGCAGATGACCAAGCGTTACGGCTTCCACTTCGTCTCGCTGGTCGCCGTCGTGATCTTCATGATCGTCGGCTATTCGCCGATGCTCGCGGTGTTCTATTCGACGCTGCTGGCAGTCGCGATGAGCGCGCTTACGCCGGAAACATCGCTCGGTCCGCGCTGGCTGCTGCTCCCATTGCTGGGAATCGCCTTCGTTGCATCGTTGCTGTTCACGGTTCCCGGATTTGGTGCCTCGATCGGGGCGGCGATTTTCGCATCGTACTTCCCGTTATTCATGCTGGTGGCGATCGCGGTGCTCGGAATCATCGGCCTGACGCCGGCGGGACAGGCGAGAGTGCCGACCTCGATAAAACTAACGACCGCGCTCGCCGACGGTTCGATCGGCGTACTCAGCGCGGCAACCACCTGCGCGGCCGCCGGCATTATCGTCGGTGTCGTCACGCTCACTGGCCTCGGGCTGAAATTCTCCTCCATCGTCATCGATTATGCCGGTGGAAGCCTGCTGCTCACGGCGATCTACACGTGCCTGATCGTCTGGGTGATCGGCCTCGCGGTGCCGGTGACGGCGTCTTACATCATCTGCGCGGTGATCGCGGCGCCGGCGCTCATCAAGCTCGGCGTGCCGGATTTTGCCGCGCACATGTTCATCTTCTACTACGCGGTGCTCTCGGAAGTGTCGCCGCCCACCGCACTTTCTCCATTTGCGGCGGCCGCGATTACCGGCGGCGATCCGTACATAACCACCATGCAGGCGTGGAAATACACGCTGCCTGCGTTCCTGGTGCCGTTCGTGTTCGTGCTCGATCCGCAGGGCATTGGCCTGCTGATGAAAATCCCGAAGGACGGCTCGATCTACGACATCATCTGGGTCACGCTGAAAACCGGTATCGGCCTTGGTGCCTTGGCCGCGTCGGCGCAGAACTGGGCGTTGCGGAAAAATACCACCGGCGAGCGCATCGCGTGGCTGATCTGCGGTTTGCTGCTGGTGTTCCCGAGCTTGCTGGAAGGCATGGCGGAAACGATCAGCGGCTATGACGTGCCGCATCCGGCTCCGTTCGGTCTGGCCCTCGGCGCGATAATATTGCTAAAACAAAAATTCGTTCCACTAAAGCCGGCGGCGGAAACAATCCGCCGATAGAAAATCGCAAATGGAGGATACAATGTCGAAACAAACGTCAAAAAGACGCATGAAAAAATCAATGGCAACGCTGGCTCTGGTGCTGGGCAGTGCGCTCATCGCGGGCGCGGTCATTGCCCAGCAGCGCGTGATCTCGATCGCCACCGGCGGAACCGGCGGCGTGTACTACCCGATGGGCGGCGGCCTTGCCAACGTGCTGTCCAAGTCGATCCCCGGCATGCAGGCGACGGCGGAAGTCACCGGCGGCTCGGTCGATAATCTCAAGCTGATCAATTCCGGCGGCAGCGAAATCGCCTTCTCGATGGTCGATGCCGCGCTCGATGCCTACAACGGCGAAGACAAGTTCAAGGGCACGAAAGTTCCGGTGCGCACGCTGATGGTGCTGTACCCGAACCAGATGCACGTCGTGACCATCGAGGGCACCGGCATCGAGAAGATGGATGACCTCAAGGGCAAGCGCGTGTCCACCGGCTCCGGCGGCAGCGCCACCGAAGTCATGGCCTTCCGCGTGATCGAGGCCGCCGGTCTCGACAAGGACAAGGACATGAAGCGTGAACGGCTCGGCGTCGCCGAATCCGTCAACGCGCTCAAGGATAAAAAGATCGACGCCTTCTTCTGGGTCGGCGGCTTGCCGACCGCGGCGGTGACCGATCTCGGCGCGACCCCGGGCGTGAAGATCAAGCTGATCGACCACGCGGATCTCGCGGCGAAGATGAACGCCAAGTACGGCGACCTCTATGCCGGCAGCACGATCAAGACCGGCACCTATCCGGGTCAGACCGCGGACAACAAGAACACTGTGGTGTGGAACATCCTCGTCGCCAACGAGAAGATGTCCGAGAAGGAAGCCTACACCATCGTCAAGACCATCTTCGACAAGAAGGCGGATCTCGTGGCGGTGCACGGCGAGGCGAAGAATTTCCTGATCGAAAATCAGGTGAAATCCTATTCGCCGATTCCGTGGCATCCGGGCGCGGTGAAGTACCTCACCGAAAAAGGCGTCAAGATGTAATGGCATTCACCTCTCCCCGCATCCGGGGAGAGGTGCAACGCTTGCGAACATGGCTGGCTAAGCTGGCAGGGCGATAAAGCCGCTGGCCAATTCTGGGGGCTGAAATCGTCATGAGCATCGATCGCATTTTTCTCATCTTCGCTTTGGTGGCCGGCGCCGCTTGCGGCCTCGTTCTGGTGGAGGTTCCCGCTGCCCGCGAATTCCGGCTGCCGCCGTATTTCTGGGTGATCCTCGCGATCGCCGCGTTCGAAGGCGTTGCGTATTTTCGCAGCCGCGGCGCGCCCGGCACCGTCATCGCGGTTGAAACGCGCTTCATCGGCTTTGGCATCGCCATCGCGCTGATGATCGCGATCCCTGCCATTGCCGGTGTCCAGATACGCTACTTCTAGGCCGCAATTCCGCCCGCGTTGACGAAGCGTTTACCAGGAATTGCGAACCCGCCTTCGCCCCGCCGCATCCGCCGCAAAGCCAGCCGGTTCCTGCCTTTTCGCGCCTTCCTGCCGCCGCGCGATTAACACCTTCGCAAGGTTAATCGCTCCATAAAATAATCGCTCGCATTGCCGCCGCGGTGACGGCAAGCGAACGCGTGTGTGGGTTGTGCAGCGTTGCGTGTGTGTGGCGTAGAGCTTCCGGTTTTGCGTAACGGGCTGAAGGTCGCGCGGGCGTCCATCGGTCTTGCCGCCGCGTTCATTCTATTGCCGAACCAGATCGGCTTTCAGGACATCACCTCGCTGCTCGCGCGCCAGCCGGCCGTCGCCGAGCGCTGGCACCGGCACATTATCGCTTCGCCGTTCGGGACCATCCATTCCGCGACGCTGAGCATGCCTCGCCCGCTTGGCACCACGATGCCGCCGCCGCTCGGCTACGATCTCGCCAGCCTGAACAGGCGAAATCCGCTTGGCGATCTGCAAGGCATGCCGTCGCTGGAATTTCCCAAGGCCAACCGCGGCAAGAAGGGCGACGCGCTGGTGTCGCGTCCGCGCGAGCCGCTGCCCGAACTTGCGCCGCGCGAGCCCGCGGCCGAGCCGGAAAGCGAACAAGCCGGCACGGAAGACTTGGGCGAGGATAAAGACGCGCGCTTCGAGGCGTTTCCCTATTACGACAGTTCGGAGCCATACGACTTGCAGCCGTCCGCCGTCGACAAGGTGGAACTGCCATACCAAGACCTGCCGCCGACGGATCTGGCGGCTGCGGCGCGCGCCGGCAGCGAGAGCGGCGACCCTCGGCTTTATTTCGGCATCGACCCGATGAGTTCGCTCGAGGCCATCGTGCCGTCGACGGAAGTCCCGATGCGCGAAGCGGCGCTTGCGCGCACCGATCCGGACATCAAGCTCTCCGCGCTAAACCCTAACGCGGTGGATGCCAACAAGGAAAAACCCGGCGAGACGGTGGCGCCCAAAGGCGAAGTCACCGGCGAAGGCAAGCGTCCGATGTCGCCGGCCGAGCGGCTGAAACTTGAAGGCGACGCACGCGCCAAGGCGGAGAAGTGTCTCGCCAACGCGATTTATTTCGAAGCGCGCGGCGAACCTGTGCGCGGGCAGATTGCCGTGGCGCAGGTGGTGATGAACCGCGTGTTCTCCGGCTATTACCCGAACGATGTTTGCGGCGTCGTCTATCAAAACTCGCACCGCCATCTCGCTTGTCAGTTCACCTTCGCCTGCGACGGCATTCCCGATGTCGTCACCGAGCCTGAAGCCTGGTCGCGCGCCAAGAGCATTTCCAAGGACACGCTCGACGGCAAGTTGTGGATGCCGGAGGTGGCGAAGTCGACTCACTATCACGCCTATTGGGTGAGGCCGAGCTGGGTGAACGAGATGAAGAAGATGTACAAGTTCGGCGTGCATACCTTCTATCGCCCGCGCGCATGGGGTGACGGCGCCGACAAGCCCAGCTGGGGCGACGCCGTGGCGACGCGAGAAGCGGAAAAGCTTTAGCGGTCAACGCCAGCCATGCGTCCGGCAAATGGCTAGGATCACGAATATTCGTTTTCGCCTGAGCGTTGAAAGTCCTACATTGCGGCCCGTGCCCTCCGGGCAGGCCGGGGCCAACAGGATTTTCCACCATGACATCAGCGACCGCTTCCGCGACCGGCTGGCGCACGCCCGCCGTCATCGTCATCTGCGGCTGCTTGATCGCGATGATCAGTTTCGGCCCGCGTTCCTCGCTTGGCCAGTTTCAGCTTCCGCTGCTGTCCTCGAATAACTGGGGCCGCGACGTCTTCTCCTTCGCGCTCGCAATTCAGAATTTGCTTTGGGGCGTCGGTCAGCCGCTGGCGGGCGGCATCGCCGACCGCTTCGGCAGCGTTCGGGTGATCTGCGCGGGCGCAATTCTCTATGCCGCCGGCCTCGCCATGATGGCTTACGCCACCACGCCCGCCGCGCTGCAACTTTCGGCGGGCGTATTGATCGGCTTCGGCCTGTCCGGCTGCTCGTTCAATCTGGTGATCGGCGCGCTTGGCAAGCTGGTGCCGGAGGCCTGGCGCTCGCTGGCGTTCGGAGCCGGCACCGCCGCGGGTTCTTTCGGACAATTTTTGTTCTCGCCGCTGGCTCAGGCGTTGATGGACACCTCCGACTGGCAGACCGCGATGCTGATTTTCGCCGGCATCATTCTTCTCGTCTTGCCGCTGTCGCTGGCGCTGGCAACTCCGGCGACATCGGCCGCCGCGGCCACGACAATCGTACCGCAGTCGTACAAGCAGGCTCTCTCCGAGGCGTTCGGGCACCGCAGTTATGTTTTGCTTGTGCTCGGCTTCTTCACTTGCGGTTTCCAGCTTGCCTTCGTCACCGTGCATCTGCCGGCCTATCTGATCGATCGCGGCATGAGCGCACACATCGGTGGCTGGACGCTCGGCGTCATTGGGCTGTTCAATATTTTCGGCTCGCTCACCTCCGGTTATCTCGGCAACCACATGCCGAGGCGCTACATCCTCTCGTTCATCTATTTCATGCGCGCGGCTTCAATCGTCGTCTTCATCCTGTTGCCGGCCTCGCCGGTAACGACGCTTATTTTCGGCGCGGTCACCGGGCTGCTGTGGCTGTCCACCGTGCCGCCCACGTCGGGACTGGTCGCTGTGATGTTCGGCACGCGCTGGCTCACGATGCTGTTCGGCTTTGCCTTCTTCAGCCATCAGGTCGGCGGCTTCCTCGGCGTGCTGCTCGGCGGCATCGTGTTCGAACGAACGGGTTCCTACGATCTGGTGTGGTGGCTGTCGGTATTCTTCGGCGTCGCCTCGGCAGTCATCAACCTGCCTATCGTGGAAAAGCCGGTGGCGCGGGCGGCTGGGGCCGCGGCGTAAGCAGCTTGCGCTTGGCGTTGCGGCGCGTCACAAATACTCGCTGAAATTTTCTCAGTGAGGCGCGCGTGGCATCATTCAAGGCGATCGTGATCGAGAAGTCGGAAACCGGCACCAAGGCCGCGCTCGCCGATTTCGACGAAAAAGATTTGATGGACGGCGATGTCACCGTCCGCGTCGAATATTCCACCGTGAACTACAAAGACGGCCTCGCGGTCACCGGCAAGGCGCCCGTCGTGCGCCGCTTTCCGATGATCCCCGGCGTGGATTTCGCCGGAACGGTCGAGACCTCTTCGCATCCCGGCTGGAAAGCCGGCGACAAGGTCATCCTCAATGGCTGGGGCACCGGCGAGACGCATCTCGGCGCCTATGCCGGGAAGGCGCGCGTCAAAGGCGATTGGCTGGTTCGGCTGCCCGCGAGCATGAGCACGCGCGAGGCGATGGCGATCGGCACCGCCGGTTACACCGCGATGCTCTCCGTGATGGCGCTGGAGCGCCACGGCCTGAAACCCGATCGCGGTCCCATCGTGGTGACGGGCGCCGCGGGCGGCGTCGGTTCGGTCGCCATCGCGATCCTCGCCAAGCTTGGTTTTACGGTCGCCGCCGTTACGGGACGCCCGCAGGAGGCGGACTATCTCAAGGGGCTGGGCGCCGCCGAGATCATCGAGCGCAAGGAACTCTCCGGGCCGCCGAAGCCGCTGGCCAAGGAGCGCTGGGCGGGGGGCGTCGATGCCGTCGGCTCCACGACCTTGGCCAATGTGCTCTCCATGACCCGCTACGGCGGGGCGGTGGCCGCCTGCGGCCTCGCCGGGGGCATGGACCTTCCCACCAGCGTTGCCCCCTTCATTCTGCGCGGTGTGTGTCTTCTGGGCATCGATTCCGTCATGGCCCCCCTCAAATTGCGCCAGGAAGCCTGGAAACGGCTGGAAACTGGCCTGGACCGCCAAAAATTGGCCTCGATGACCACGGAAATAGGGCTTTCAGGGGTGCTGGAAGCCGCTCCCCGCATCCTTGCGGGCGAGGTGCGCGGCCGGATCGTGGTCAAGACTGGGTAAACGCGTTCAGAATTTATCGACGACTGGCAGTCATAATCGGCTAAATTACCCCCGGCTCGCGAGACGAGCTTGGGTTGTCTTAGTCGGTTGCGTCAGCCTGAGTGGAGTTTGTGATGCTGCGTGGGTTCCTCGTATTGGCCGGTTTGTTGTCCGCCATGCCGGCGGTGGCCGGTGAGTTGAAGGCGGAAGATGCCCGGCGCTTGGTCGTCGGCAAGCTCTACGCCTACACCTGCTTCGAAGGCACGCGCGGCATGGGCCGCGTCCATTCCGACGGCTCTGTCATCGGCACAATCCAGTTTCAGGGCAGTGGCCCCGTTCGCAACGCCTGGCTTCCCGCCGGCACGTTGCGGGTGAAAGGCGAATCCGTCTGCGCCGCCGTGAAAAGCATGCCGTTCGAGCCGTGCTTTAGCCTCGAGCAGACCGGGCAGAATTCTTTCCGTGGCACGGTCTACGGTCTCGGCTTCGCTTATTGCGATTTCATCCGCCGGGGTGGAACGTCACGCGTGGCCGGAACGTCGCAGCAGCCGATGCAGTTGCAATCGGCGGCCTCGGCCGAATAAGTCTCCAACGCTTTCAGCTTTTCGCCGGAAAGATCATGCACGTCGTCGTGGCGTGGGCGTAAAGCTTGCCCGCGCGATCCTTCACGTCGCCTTCCGAAGTCGCCAGCGTGCGCCCGCGATGAATGACGCGCCCCTCGGCGCGCACCGGGCCGCTGTCCTTGTTCAACGGCCGCACGAAATTGATCTTCAGCTCCAGCGTCGTCCACGCATCGCCTTTGGCCAGCGTCGAGAAGATGGCGCAGCCGAGCGCCGAGTCGAGCAGCGTCGCGGCAAAGCCGCCGTGCACGGTACCGATCGGATTGTAATGGCGGAACTCCGGCAAGCCTTCGAACGCCGCCTTGCCGTTTGAGGCCTCGACCAGATGGAAGCCCAGAGTTTGCGCGATCGGCGGCTGCGGCAGCGTGCCGGCGATGATGCCGTTGAGAAAACTTAGGCCGTCATGCGAGAGCAAAGTCTCGGCCGGCACGACGCCATAATTTCGCTCGCTCATGAGTTCCTCATTTGATGTCCAGCCGGAACGGATCGCCTTCATAGGCGCCGGTTCCGGGTCCGATAGTTTCCACCGCGCGCACCATGCGGCCCTCGCGCCCCAGCATGCGGTCGGCGAGCGAAACGATGCGCGCGTTCGGCTGAGCCGTGCGCGAGGCGCGGCGGATGTCCTGAGCGATCTGCAATTCATCGCGCTTCGGATTGAGCGCGCAGGCCGCGACGAACGCGCCGGCGGTGGAGCGGCTGATGCCGGCATAGCAATGCACCACCATAGGCGCGGCTCGATCCCACGCCTGCACGAATGCGATCAGCCGCGCGACGTGTTCCTGCGCGGGCGCGGTCTGTCCCTCGATGTGCTCGACGATGTCGTCCATGCCGAGAATGAGATGATTGTCCGCCGCGATGCCGTCCGGCCGCACGACCAAATCAGTATCGCGCAGCAGCGTGACGACATGGCGGGCGCGAGTCTCAATGACGGTTTGATGCAGGCGCGCCAGTGAACAGACGTGGATCATAGCTGTGTTACTCGCGCAGCAGTTTGACGAAGCGCTCGCGGTAGCGCGTCTCCGCCGTTACGGCGGGCCAGGGAACGAGATAATCGCGCTCCAGCGCGGTCGAGAATACCGGAGGCGGGCCGAAGAAGCGCCGCGCCTCGGCGGTCTCGAAACCCGCAAGCCTTGTCGCCTCAAAAAAAGCCGCGCCGCGATCGGCCGCCTTGATCTGCTTCTGCAGGCTTTCCGGCAGCACGGCGGGCAATCCGAACCGTACGTGGATGGCGGCGAGCAGGCGCAACTCCACCGCCTTGTAGCTGTTGCCGATCACAGCCTTGAACGGCGAAATCATGTCACCGATCACGTATTCCGGCGCATCGTGCAGCAGCACCGCGAGACGGCCCACGCGGTCGAGGTTCGGAGATTTCTGGCGCGCGACCGCTTCCACCAGCAGTGAATGCTGCGCGACCGAATAGATGTGCGCGCCTTTGGTTTGGCCGTTCCATCGCGCGACGCGCGCCAGCCCATGCGCGATGTCTTCCATCTCCACGTCGAGCGGCGAGGGGTCGAGCAGATCGAGCCGCCGGCCCGACAACATGCGCTGCCAGGCGCGCGGCGCTTTCGTTTTTTTTGTCGTGCGCGGACGTTTGCTCATTTGGCTTTCGCGAGCTTGGCGCAGGCGGCGTGCCGGTGGCATTTCACAAGATGGTCGTTGACCATGCCGACCGCCTGCATGAAGGCATAGACGATGGTCGGTCCCACGAATTTGAAGCCGCGCGCCGCCAGCTCCTTCGACATCTTGCGCGAGAGCTCGGTTTCCGCCGGCACTTGCTTGGTGGTGCGGAAACGATTGTTCTTCGGCTTGCCGTCGAGAAAGTCCCAGAGGAAATGCGAGAAGCCGGGGCCCTTCTCCATCACCTCCAGATAAGCGCGCGCCGACAGCACGGCGCCTTCCACTTTAAGACGGTTGCGCACGATGCCTGCGTCGCGCATGAGCGCGGCCTTTTTGCGCGCGTCGTAACGCGCAATTTTCTCCGGCTTGAAATTGTCGAAGGCGCGGCGGAAATTCTCCCGCTTGCGCAAAATCGTGATCCAGGAAAGTCCGGCCTGAAAACCGTCGAGCACCAGCTTTTCGTACAGCGCGCGGTCGTCGAATTCGGGAACGCCCCATTCGTCATCGTGATAGGCGACGTAGAACGGGTCTTCGCCCGGCCACGGGCAGCGATGCTCGCCGTCAGGATGCAAAATGGAAGTGACGGCGCGCTTCATCCCGCCGCTTTCGTCTCGCCCGGAAACGGAAAACTCGCCCAGCCGGGTTTCACCGGGCGAATGGCGATGCCGCCGGCTTCAATTGTCCCGCCGTTTGCCAGTGCGTCCGCGACGCGGTCGAGGCGCAGCATGGCAAGTCCGCGCCCCGCCGCCGTCGAGCCGAGCGTGCCGACCTGTTTATTGCCGGCCATCACCGGAACGCCGGACATCGGCGAGTGATCGTCGTAGGCAATTGGCACGATGCGGGTGCGTGCGTTGGCGCGGTGTTCGATGCGCGAGACGACTTCCTGGCCGACATAGCAGCCTTTGTCGAAATCGACGCCAGCGAGCTGGTCCATGTCGGTCTCATGCGGGAACGCGGCGCCGTAAATAAAGTCGAGCCCGCCACGCGGCACGCCGAGCGTGATGCGGTGAGTCTCGTAAATCTGCGCATCGGCCAGCGTGGCGCCGAGATCGGCAGCGGCTTCGGCGGCGAGATTCGGCGGCAGTATCACGCGCAGCCCTAATTCCGGCAGGCGCGGATCGGGATAGCAAAGCCCGTATTCGCTTTCACTCTTTCCGCCGCCGCCCCAGGCTGCCATCACGCCGAGCGCATCGGACAAATCCTCCACCGTCACCTTGGCGCGCAGCTTGTAGAAATTGAGCTTCTCCACCAGCGCGGGCGCCAGCGCGCGCGGGCAATCCAAAAAGAAGCAGCCTCCGTCGTCAGGTGCGGCTTCGGCGACGATGAAATCCACGATGATCTTGCCCTGCGGGGTCAGCAGGGCGGCAAAGCGCGGCGAGACCGGCGTCATCGTGCCGATATCGGTGGTGACAAGGCCATTGAGAAACCGCCGGGCGTCGTCGCCGGCGACCTTGACCACGCCGCGTTCGGTAAGAAGCGCTGCCTGCATGTGCATTCTCTTGTTGGTAAACCTCTTGCCAGAAGTCACGCCGAAACGTAAGCGCTCTCGGGCATGCCTCAAGGGCAATCCGGACAGAAGCGGACTGCATGGCCGAAACCTACGATCTGATCCTCAAGGGCGGAACGCTGGTCAATCATGACGGCGAGGGCGTCCGCGACCTGGGGGTGAAAGGCGGCCGTTTTGCCGCGATCGGCGATTTGGGCAAAGCGAGCGCAAGCGAGACGATCGATTGCCGTGGGCTGCATTTGCTGCCCGGCGTGATCGACACCCAGGTGCATTTTCGCGAGCCCGGCCTGACGCATAAAGAGGATCTGGAATCGGGCTCGCTCAGCGCCGTGATGGGCGGCGTGACGGCCGTGTTCGAGATGCCCAACACCGACCCCCTGACCATCAGTGCCGAGACGCTCGCCGACAAGGTCAGGCGCGGGCATCACCGCATGCATTGCGATTTTGCTTTCTTTGTCGGGGGCACGCGAGAAAACGTCAAAGACCTCACCGAGCTGGAGCGTCTGCCCGGCTGCGCCGGCGTCAAAGTGTTCATGGGATCGTCCACCGGCTCGCTGCTGGTCGCCGATGACAAAGGCCTGCGCGATATCCTCAAGGTCATCCGGCGGCGCGCGTCGTTCCATGCCGAGGACGAGCCGCGCCTGACCGAGCGCAAGAATTTGCGCGTCGAGGGCGATCCGCGCTCGCACCCCATTTGGCGCGACGAGCAGGCTGCGCTGATCGCGACCGAGCGTCTGGTGCGGATCGCGCACGAGACCGGCGCGCGCGTGCATGTGCTGCATATTTCGACCAGGCAGGAAATGGAATTTCTGGCCGGTCACAAGGATGTCGCGTCGGTGGAAACGACGCCGCATCATCTCACGCTGGAAGCGCCCGGCTGTTACGAACGCCTCGGCACCCGGGCGCAGATGAATCCCCCGGTGCGCGACGCCGCGCACAAGGCCGGTATCTGGCACGGTATCGGCAACGGGGTTGTCGATGTGCTCGGCTCCGATCATGCTCCGCATATGCGCGAGGAAAAGGCCAAGCCCTATCCGGCCAGCCCGTCCGGCATGACCGGCGTGCAGACGCTGGTCCCCGTCATGCTTGACCACGTCCATGCCGGGCGGCTTTCACTCCTGCGCTTAGTCGATCTCACCAGCGCCGGTCCGGCGCGATTGTTCGGCATCGCCGGCAAGGGGCGCATTGCTGTTGGCTATGACGCCGACCTTACTGTGGTCGATCTCAAGCGGCGCGAGACCATCACCGATCGCTGGGTGGCCTCGCGCGCGGGGTGGACACCTTATGACGGGATGAAAGTTACGGGTTGGCCGGTGGGGACTTTCATCCGCGGCCACAAGGCGATGTGGCAAGGCGAACTCGTCGCGCCGGCGCAAGGCGAGCGCGTGCGTTTTCTGGAAACGCTCGCAAATGGAACTTGAGTAATTCAACTTAGCGAATGTATGTGGCCGGGTTTTTACGGCTTCGTTACACCGCAAGTGTAACCAGTTTTCCCCAGTCCATTTTCCAACCCGCGGTCTGTGGAATTGATAATACCTCCCGAGTGTTTATCACCAGTGCGGGGGCCACCGTCCTCGCCGGGCTAGCCAGGACGGGGTAATGGGGAATGAGTGGCGATCTGATTTCACTGCGCATGTTGATTGCATCCGGCTCGCAGCCGGAGCGCGATCTATGGCGTCAGGGATCCGGCTTGGCCTCGGTGCCGATAGAGATTGTCGAGGCCGATTCAGCCGCCGCCGCCCGCACGCAGCTCATGCGCGGCAGCATCGACATCGCCGTTATCGATTCCGGACTGCCCGACGCCGCCACGATTACCAAGACCTCGCGCGCGTTGACGCCGAGCCCATTCGTGGTTGCCGCTGCGCCCGCGAATAACGTCCCCGCCGGACGCGTGGAAGACGCCGATGGCGTGATTGCAAAGCCGGCCAGCGTCGAAGAGGCGCGCGATCAGGTCGAGCGTTTCATCCGCGTGAAAGTGGCGACACGGGTGCTGGTCGTCGATGACTCAGGCACGATGCGCAGCATCGTGCGGAAGATTTTGTCGGGTAGCCGTTACGCTCTGGAAATTTCCGAAGCCGAAGAAGGCATCGCGGCGCTGGCGCAGATGAAGACCGGGAATTTCGATCTGGTAATGCTCGACTACAACATGCCGGGCCTCAACGGCATCGAGACCCTGGCGGAGATCAAACGCGAGAACTCCCGCGTCGCGGTGGTGTTGATGACATCGACCTTGGACGACGCCATCGCCGATCGCGCGCGCGCGGCGGGTGCTGCTGCGTTCCTGAAGAAGCCGTTTTTTCCGAAGGATATCGACGCGGTGCTGGAGCGTTTTTACGGCCTGCACAAATAGTGCGAAAGCGCCGGATTAAAAACCAATATTGAAAAAGTGGAAGACTTTGCGGGATACGCGATCCCGCCGGGTATTTTCTTACTGCCGTTGCTGCTCGAGCGAGAATTCGCCGTTGCGAATGCGCGCGCCGAGGCCCTCGGCGAAAGTGGCGGCAGCATCCTCGCCGTAAGTTGTGACGAACTCGGCGAAAGCGCTGAACAGGCAGGCCTGCGCGAGGCAGTCGCCATCGATCCCGTCGAGCCGGGCTTCCGCCCAGGCTTCCTGCAGATAGCCCAGAGCCACTCGCTTCTGCTCCAGGTCGGGCATTTGCCCGCGTGGTTGGATCGTGCTCGTCACGAAAACACTTTCAAAAACGGCGTTGTTCGACGCCCCCAAATTAAGCAGGACGTTAGCATGCGCCCATGCGCCGCCTAGGGCGCACATGGGAGAAAGGTTAATAACGGCGGGGTATTTGACGTTAATTGGCGTAGCGGGCGGTGATTTCGCGCGAGATTTTAGCGCCCTCGTCGAGGTAGCGGCGGATGGCGAAATCGGCCGCCGGTGTGCAGGTACGGTAGGTCTGCTGAAACCCGCGATAACCACGATTGAAGCTCGCGACGATGAGGGCGCGCCGTGCGCCGTTCGGGGCCTCGGCCTCGATCAGCGATTGCATTTCGTTGCGCCACTTCGCGCCTTCGTTGGCCCCGCAGATTCCACGCAGGTAATGCAGCGCGCCCATGATCTCCGCCAGGCGCTGCAACTCGCCATCGAACGGCGCGGGGCCGCCTTCGATCGCGCGCGCAGGAGTTGCGAGCGACGACAACAGAAGCGTGAGGATCAATGTGCGTTTGAACATGACTGGCCGTGATATGCGCCCGCGAAAGCGCGGCTGCAAGCCGTCGCTGCGATGCTTTTCGTCATGACCTTAAACGCTCAAATGCCGCAGCGACGATCTCGGCCAGACCTTCGGTTGTCTTTAGTCCGGCAAGTTCATGCGGATGCAGCCAGTTGGCCTCCGACAATTCCTCG
Organism: Rhizobium sp. Q54; assembly: GCA_945907045.1. Classification (GTDB taxonomy): domain Bacteria; phylum Pseudomonadota; class Alphaproteobacteria; order Rhizobiales; family Xanthobacteraceae; genus Pseudolabrys. The sequence continues at coordinate 34,872 of CAMDSH010000010.1, forward strand.
CTCAGCACGGGCTCTCCGGCAATCCAGCGCGAGGCAAAGCACAGAACCACGAAATGCCGCGAAACCCGGTTGTCCCCGTCGCGCACGATCACTTCGCGGTGGCCGGCGAGCGCAACCGGCTCGATGGTGAGCGCGGTTTCCTCGCGCACCTCGCGCATGACCGCCTGCGTAAGCGTCTCTCCCGTTTCCACCGCGCCGCCCGGCAGCGTGTAGATGCCTTGCGCGGGCTGACGGGCGCGCCGGACCACCAGCACCTTGCCGTCGCGAACGATGGCGGCGCTGACCGCGAGATAAGGCCGGCCGGGATAGGCGCGCGGATCGTCAGGCGCGCTCAATGTTTCAGCAATCCGTCGACCACGGCCTGCGGCACGGCGGGGTGCGCGGCATCGATGCCGGTCTCGCCGTTGATGGCGGCGCCGGCGCGTGCGATCAGCGGCTTGAGCCAGGCCACTGCACGGGAGGCCAGCATCTGCATTCCGCTCGGCGGCAGGCCGGAGCGCATCGCGCCGCGCGTCGCTTCCAGCACGGCGGTCATGGTGTCGGCGATTGAATCGAGCGAATGACGCGCGGCCGGATCGGCGGAGTTGTACGCCGTGATTGCGATCTGGCGATCCTTGAAGCGCGAGGCGGAAAAATGCTCGCTGTAGCTCATCGGCTGCCAGGCGAGAAAATCCTGCAGGCATTCGGGACACGATGAGACCATCTCCAGCAGCATGATCGCTTCATTGAAGTGATTGAGATAGTCGGTGGCGAGCCCGGTCTCCGGGTTGATGTTGGCTTGCGCAAGGCGAGCGGAACTGATCGATGCTTCATCGCCGGAAATATCTTCCGCCGGCTTGGCAGCCTGTACGCTCGCTGGATTCTGGACGCTCATCGGGCCTCGGATCTGGTGGGGAAAACGTATAGCCGCAGTGTTATCGGCTATGGTTAAAGGCTGATTAAGCGGGCAACAGATCGCTCTGATCATATGTGTGGACGTTACATTCTCATCTCGTCGCCGGAAGCGATCCGGGCGCTATTTGCCTACCTGGAGCAGCCGAATTTTCCTCCGCGTTACAACGTGGCGCCGTCGCAGCCGGTACCCGTCGTTCGCATCGTCGAAGGCAAGCGCCACTTCGCGCTGGTGCGCTGGGGCCTGCTGCCCTCCTGGGTGAAAGACCCGAAGACCTTCGCGCTGCTGATCAACGCGCGCGGCGAAACGGCGGGCGAGAAGCCGGCCTTCCGCGCGGCCCTGCGGCGGCGGCGATGTTTGTTTCCCGCCGACGGCTTTTACGAATGGAAAAAAGACGGCGAGCGCAAGCGGCCGCATCTCATCCGGCCAAAATCGGGCGGGCCAATCGCCTTCGCGGGGTTATGGGAAACCTGGACCGGGCCGAACGGCGAGGAAATGGAAACCGCGGCCATCGTCACCACGGCGGCGAACCGCACGCTGGCGCCGATTTATGACCGGATGCCGGTCATCGTGCCGCCGGAGGGATTCGATCTCTGGCTCGACTGCGCCAAGGTAGACGCGGAAACCGCCTCCGCCCTGATCGCGCCAGCGCCGGAAAATTTGCTGGAGGCTTATGAAATTTCCACCGCGGTCAACCGCGTCGCCAACGATTCACCGGCGCTGCTCGAGCCCAGCACTGCCGTGTCGGAACCTGAAGCGGAAAAGCCGCGCCCGAAGCGCCGCGCCAAAACCAAGAAGGACGACGGTCAGGCCCCGTTGCTTTGAGCGGCTAGAGCATCTTGCCCGGATTGAGAATGTTCTTCGGGTCGAGCGTGCGCTTGAACGCGCGCATCATCTCCAGCGCGACCGGGTCTTTCACTTTTTTCAAGGTCTCGCGCTTGAGCTTGCCGATGCCGTGCTCGGCGGAGAATGAGCCGTGATATTTCATCACGACCTTGTCGACCTCGGCGTTCATCGCGCCCCAGCCTGCGAGAAACCCGGCCGTGTCGGCGCCGATGGGCTGGCTGACGTTGAAATGGATATTGCCGTCGCCGAGATGGCCGAACGGCACGACGCGGCAGCCGGGCACCATCGCTTCGCACACTTTGGTCGCGTCGGCGATGAAGTCGGCGACCGCAGCGACCGGCACCGAGATGTCGTGCTTGATCGAGCCGCCTTCCGGCTTCTGCGATTCTGTGAGCATGAAGCGCAGATGCCAGAACGCCTTGGCCTGATCGAGACTGGCGGCGATGGTCGCGTCGGTCACGAAGCTGCGTTCGGCGGCTGAGCTGAGCACGTCTTCCAGTGTCGCGCGCAAGCCCTCGCGCGATTGCGAGGATAACTCCATCAGCACGTACCAGGGATGCACGTTTGCCAGCGGATCGCGCACGCCATGCGCGTGCCGCAGCGCCATGTCGAGCACGCCGCGCGAGATAAGCTCGAAACTGGTCACCGAGCCGCCGGCGCGCTCGCGCGCAAGATTTAAGAGGCCAAGCGCGGCGCGCGGGGAGGGGATGCCGGCGAACGCCGTCTCCACCGCGCGCGGGCGCGGAAACAGCTTGAGGGTCGCTGCGGTGATGATGCCGAGCGTGCCTTCGGCGCCAACGAACAGGTTTTTCAAATCGTAGCCGGTGTTGTCTTTTTTAAGTTTGGAAAGTCCGTTCCATATCCGCCCGTCCGGCAGCGCGACTTCCAGCCCGATCACCAGATCGCGCGTAATCCCGTAGGCGACGGCAGAGGTGCCGCCGGCATTGGTGGAAAGATTGCCGCCGATCGTGCAGCTGCCCTCGGCGCCGAGCGAAAGCGGGAACAGCCGGTCCGCGGCGGCGGCGGCTTCCTGGATTTTCGCCAGCACTACGCCGGATTCAACCGTCATGGTGTTCGATGTCGCATCGACTTCGCGGATTTTATCGAGCCGCGTTGTCGAGACGATGATCTCGCCATCGTGGGGAATTTGTCCGCCGACGAGGCCGGTGTTGCCGCCCTGCGGCACCAGCGGCGTGCCGGTCTCGGTGGCAAGCTTCAGGATGGCCGCGACCTCGTTCACGTTGCCGGGTCGCAGCATCATCGGTGTGCGGCCGTGATACAGCCCGCGCCCTTCGATCAGTTGCGGCTCCAGCGCCGCCTGATCGGTGACGGCGTATTTATCGCCGACGATCTTCGCGAAGCGGGCGAGCAGTTCGGGTGCGATTGGGTGGCGGAGCGGAGAATTCATCGCAAAAATTATCCTCTGGGAGCTGCGGCGCGCGCCAGCCGGTCGTTGATCGCTTCGCCCAAACCCTCGCGCGGCACTTTCATTACCGCGATGGCGGGCGCGCCGGATGCATCGAGTGCGCGCAAATGCGAGAACAAATTCGCGGCGGCTTCAACCAGATCGCCGCGCGGCGAGAGGTTGAGCGTCAGGCTTGCCTGTCCGGCTCCCGGCGCTGGCCCAAAGGCGAGCAAGGCTTCGCCGGCGCGCACGTTCTCGGCGTCGAGTCGCAGTTTTGCCTTTGGCGCGTAATGCGATGCCAGCATGCCGGGTGCGAGCGGAGCGGCATCTTCCGGCAGGCGTTGTTCGCTCAATGGTTGACCAAGAACACGTTCGATTGCCTCACGCGCGACACCGCCGGGGCGCAGCCAAGCCGGTTCGCCCAGGCAGGCGACAATGCTGGATTCAACGCCGACCGCGCATGGGCCGCCGTCGATGACAAGATCGATGCGCCCGCGCAGGTCAGAGAGCACATGCGCGGCGCTGGTCGGCGAGACGTGGCCGGAACGGTTGGCCGACGGCGCGACGATTGGTTTTGCAAACGCCAGCAGCAGCTCGCGCGCGACGGGATGCGCGGGCACGCGCACGGCGACGCTGTCGAGCCCGGCGAGCGCCAAATCCGCGAGGCCGCAGTCATCGCGCTTCGGCAGCACCAAAGTGAGCGGCCCCGGCCAGAACGCAGCAGCGAGCCGTTCGGCGGCGGCATCGAAATGAGCGAGGCGGCGCGCGGCGGCAAGATCGGGCACATGGGCGATGAGCGGATTGAATGCTGGCCGTCCCTTGGCGGCATAGAGGCGCGCCACAGCCTCGCCGTTGCCGGCATCCGCGCCGAGGCCATAGACCGTCTCGGTTGGAAACGCGGCCAGTCCGCCGGCGGCAAGGCAGCGTGCCGCGGCGCCGATGGCCTCGGCATCGGCCTTCAGGACGCGTGTGGTGGGCTCGGCCGTCATTCCTGTCCCGTGCTTGCGGCTCCAGATAGCCGACGCTATAACGCGCCCTTCAGTCGGAGTGTAGCGCAGTCTGGTAGCGCACCACGTTCGGGACGTGGGGGTCGCAGGTTCAAATCCTGCCACTCCGACCATTAAACCCAACATTTAGCGGAAATTCCCGGTCCCGGTGGGCAGCCGCTGGCCTCTTGTGCGAGGCCGGGAGCCCCGCGTAACTTGTTGGTTAGTAAAACGATGCCGCCGGAACTAACCGGCGGGCAATTGGGAGGATATCGCTCATGAAAAATCACACCGGTTTTCTGTTTCGCGTGGCGGTTGGCTTGGCCTGCATCGCGTCGTTCGCGATCGCCGACGCCCGCGCCGCCGATTATCCAAGCCGCCCCGTCCGTTTTATCGTTGGCTATCCCGCCGGCGGCTCCACCGACATTCTGGCGCGGCTGTTCGGCGACTATTACTCCCGCAAACTGGGGCAGCAATTCGTCATCGAGAACAAGCCGGGCGCCGGCAACAACATCGGCACCGAAGCTGCGATCAATTCGCCGCCTGACGGCTATACGCTGCTGCTGGTCAATCCGGCGAACGGCATCAACGCTTCGCTCTACAAGAAGCTGAGTTTCAACTTCGTGCGCGACGTTGCGCCCATCGCCGGTTACATCCGCGTGCCGAACGTGATGGAAGTTCATCCCGATGTGCCGGCCAAGACGGTCACCGAATTCATCGCTTACGTGAAAGCCAATCCCGACAAGGTCAACATCGCCTCCTCGGGCAACGGCACTTCAATCCATCTGTCGGGCGAACTGTTCAAGATGATGACCGGCGTGAAGATGACGCACGTCGCTTACAGGGGATCCGCGCCGATGCTGACCGATCTGCTCGGCGGCCAGGTGCAGGTGACGTTCGACAACATGCCTTCGTCGATCGAGCACATCAAAGCCGGCAAGTTGCGCGCGCTGGCGGTGACCACGGCGACGCGTTCGCCCGAATTGCCCGACGTGCCGACCGTCGGTGAGACCGTCCCCGGCTACGAGGCCAGCGCCTGGTTCGGCGTCGCCGCGCCGAAAGGCACGCCGCGCGAGGTGATCGACATTCTCAACAAGCTCACGCAGGAAGCCCTCAAGGACCCGGATATGGCCGCCAAGCTCAAGCAATTGGGCGGCGTTCCGCTGGCCGGCACGCCGGAGGACTTCGGCAAGGTGATCGTGAGCGAGACCGAGAAGTGGGAAAAGGTCGTGCGGGCGGCGAACCTGTCCGTCGAATAGCCGCCGCCGGTTCGTGCCGCGATTGCGGTTGAGGAAGTCGCGCGCATGAGTTCACGCAAGCGTCCTGAGGATTTACGCAGCCATCGCTGGCTGGGCGTGAGCGATTTGCGCTCGTTCGGGCATCGCTCGCGCCTGCGCCAGATGGGCTACGACGGCGCCGATTTCGGGGCTAAGCCCGTCATCGGCATCATCAACACCTGGAGCGACATCAACGCCTGCCACGCGCATTTGCGCTCGCGCGCCGAGGACGTGAAACGCGGCGTGCTGCAGGCCGGCGGCTTTCCTGTCGAGCTACCCGCGATGTCGCTGGCGGAGCCCTTCGTCAAACCGTCCACCATGCTCTACCGCAACTTCCTTGCGATGGAGGTGGAGGAATTGCTGCGCAGTCATCCTCTTGATGGTGCTGTGCTGATGGGCGGCTGCGACAAGACCACGCCCGGCCTCATCATGGGCGCGATCAGCATGGGAATTCCGGCGATCTACATTCCGGCGGGCCCGATGCTGCGCGGCAACTGGCGCGGCGAGCCGCTCGGCTCCGGCTCCGACGTGTGGAAATACTGGATGGAGAAGCGCGCGGGCAACATCACCGACGAGCAGTGGAACGAGATGGAAGGCGGCATCGCCCGTTCGTTCGGCACCTGCATGGTGATGGGAACGGCGGCGACGATGATGTCGATTTCCGAGGCGCTGGGTTTGACGCTGCCGGGCGCGTCGTCTATCCCGGCGGCCGACAGCAATCATCCGCGCATGTGCGGCGCCGCGGGACGGCGCATCGTCGATATGGTGTGGGAAGACCTCACGCCGGACAAAATTCTCACCACGGCTGCCTTCGACAACGCCATCAAGGTGCACATGGCGCTTGGCGGCTCGACTAACGCCATCGTCCATGTGGTGGCGATGGCGCGGCGCGCGGGGCTCAAGCTCGACATGCAGCGCTTCGATGAAATCTCGCGCCAGATTCCGGTGATCGCGAATATCCGCCCGTCGGGAAAATACCTGATGGAGGATTTTTTCTACGCGGGCGGCCTGCGCGCGCTGATGCGCGAGTTGAAGGACAAGCTCGATCTGTCCTGCCTGACCGTCACGGGCAAAGCGCTCGGTGAAAATATCGATGGCGCGGAAGTATTCCAGCACGACGTCATCCATCCGCTCTCCGATCCGATTTACGCCGAAGGCGCGACCGCTGTCTTGACGGGAAATCTTGCGCCGCGCGGCTGCGTGATGAAACCGGCCGCCGCCGAAAAACGATTGTTAAAGCATCGCGGGCCGGCGATCGCCTTCGACGACTACAACCACATGGCGCGCGAGGTCGAGCGCGACGATCTCGACGTGACGGCGGATCACATCATGGTGCTCAAGAACGCCGGACCCAAAGGCGGCCCCGGCATGCCGGAGTGGGGCATGCTGCCGATCCCGGCGAAGCTGATTAAGGCGGGCGTGCGCGACATGCTGCGCATTTCGGACGGGCGCATGAGCGGCACCAGCTATGGCGCCTGCATCCTGCACGTTGCCCCGGAAAGTTATGTCGGCGGGCCGCTGGCGCTGGTGCAGACGGGCGACGAGATCGAGGTGGACGTTCCCGCGCGCCGCATACATCTGCATGTCACCGACGCGGAACTGGCGCGCCGCCGCGCCGCGTGGAAGCAGCCGCCGCCGCGTTACACGCGCGGTTACGGTGCGATGTTCTCTCAGCACATCGGGCAGGCCGACGAAGGCTGCGATTTCGACTTCCTCGCCGCCGGCGCTCCGACGCCGGAGCCTGAAATTCACTAATCCCGCGCGTGTTACCGGTCGGTGACGTAATACATCGCCGCCGACGTCAGGCTGCCGCCGACCACGCAAGGAATGCCGAGTTCGACTTGGCCGGTCGCCGCCGCCACGATGCAGCCGACCGCAATCACGCCCTGACCGACCTTCGCCCAGGTGTTCATATCGCGCTTGTAGGCCGGACCTTTCACTTTGAGGTTTTCGATTGAGGCGAGCGCCTCCTGGCGAATTTTCCCGGTGTCGGCGGTTTCCGCCGCTTCGATGACTTCGTTGAGCGCCGTCACCGTGTCCTTCGGCTGCTCCTTCGCCTTGCGCGCGGCCTTGAGCATCGAGAGCAGCCCCTCGTCGCGCGCGGCGTTGGAGGCGAGCGTGTACTTCGCCATGCTGCCGACGGTGAGCCGGTCGACATGGTCGCGGTCCTTCGACCACGGCAGCAATTCGATGATGCGGAAGATCGGTCCGTATGAGCCGGTTCCGAGGTAGTAGCCCCACAGCGTGTCGAGCACGACCTGGTTCGGCTCAAGCGTGATTTTCTTCGCGGATTTCTTGGCTTCCGGTGTCTGGCCGAACGACATGTCGTCGCGCAGATGATCCATCATCGTCGGCGCCGGGCCGATCTTGAGCGACGCAAGCGTCGGCATCCGGCCGTCCATGTATTTGTCGATCATCAACCGGCGCGTCGGCATCAGCGCGGTGGATTTGTAGAGCAGATATTTCCAGTCCGGAGCGCCCGAATACGCGATCGCCCGCACGATCACCCAGTGGTCCGCCGTCGGCAGCGGGAAAATCTTTTCGATCAGTTCCTCGGCCCGGCCGGGATTGTTGCCGAGAACGCCTGCGATGAATCCGATATAGACGCCGGCTGCTTCCGGCTCCTTGAACCCGCCCAGGCGGCTGATGGCGCGCACTACCTTCGGCACCGCGCCGGGGTTGGGTTTGTGGCGGTACTCATTGATCCAGTCCACGATCTCCTGCGAGGAGAGAAATTCCTTCACGGGCGATGGCGCGGCATGAGCCGGGCCGAGCCAGATGAGCGCGCTAAAAAGCGCGGCGATGACGTAACGCATGGGTCCCCTCCATCGGCGCCTTGGCGGCGCGGGGCGGAAGAGAGCAACCGAGCGGGACAATTTCTGGAGCGGCTCGCGGCAAAGTCGTGGCGCAAGCAAGGCCGCCGTCCACAAGCGTAAATGTCCCGAACTGGGACGTATGTGAAAATCCATTGACGTAACGGGCCGGGACCGGCATTGGCTCCGCAATGGAGAACATTCCCTTCAATAAGAAACTCGACCTCAAGCCGGGGCAGGTGGAAGAGGTGATGCCGGGCGTGCGCCGCATGCTTTGCGACAATCCCAGCCCTTTCACCTTCAAGGGCACGATGAGCTACATCGTCGGGCGCGGCAAAGTCGCCATCATCGATCCCGGACCGGACGACGAGCGGCATGCGGCTGCGCTGCTCGATGCGGTGCGCGGCGAAACGGTGACGCATATTTTCGTCACCCACACCCATCGCGATCATTCGCCCAACGTGCCGCGCATCAAGGCGGCGACCGGCGCGCCGGTTTACGCCGAGGGCCCGCATCGCGCCTCGCGGCCGCTGCACATCGGCGAGACCAACCGGCTGGATGCCGCCGCCGATTACGATTTCCGCCCCGACCATGCGCTAAAGGACGGCGAGGTGGTGAAGGGCGACGGCTGGTCGCTCGAAGCGGTGACCACGCCCGGCCACACCGCCAATCACATGGCTTTCGCGTTTCCGGAAAAGAACGTGCTGTTCGCGGGCGATCACGTCATGGGGTGGTCGACCTCGATCGTCGCGCCACCCGATGGCGCCATGAGCGACTATATGGCTTCGCTCAACAAACTCTCGCGCCGGAGCGAGACGACTTACTTTCCCGGACACGGGCCGCACATTCCCGACGCGCCGCGCTTCGTCGCCTATTACATCCTGCATCGCAAGGCGCGCGAGGATTCGATCCTGCATCGTCTCGCCAAGGGCGAGAGCGATATCCCGAACCTGGTGCGCGCGATTTATATCGGCATCGATCCGCGGCTCGTCGGCGCCGCGGGCCTGTCGGTGCTCGCGCATCTGGAAGATCTGGTGACGCGCGGGCTGGTGCAAACCGAAGGCGAGCCAGCAATCAATGGCGTCTATCGCTTGGCGGGCTGAGGCTTCTTGGCCGCGGGCGGAGCCGGCTTCTCCGGTTCCTTTCTCTCAGGCATCGAGTTGACCGCGTTGTCGATGTCCTCGATCAGGCTGCCCACGCGCGAGGCATTGGCGCCGAAATCGTGGAAGCTGAAGCGCGAGGCGGAGCGCACATCGACCAGCGAAGCGTTGTTCGACGCGCGAACGCGGATCACGATATCGTCGCGGAAACCCATGATCGCCGAGCGCGCCACTGCCTCGATGGTGCCTTCGCGGCGGGTGGCCGTCGGCGGGCGCGCGTCCACCACGCGCCATTTCCGTTTCGTCGCGAGCGCGAGCGCGATCTCGTAGGCGATCTGCGGCGGGGCCGCGACTTCCATCGTCGTGATTTCGGGATAGGCCGCGCGCTGCTTGGCTGCCAATTCCGCGCCCGGATAATCGTTGGTGCCGCGCGGGCGCAGGCGCGCGATTACGTCGAAGCGCGGCGGGTTGGCGATATCGGTGGTGATATCGTTGACCAAGGGCAGCCGATAGGCGTTGTAGCCGAGATAGGCCGGATAAATCAGCAGCCCGGTGCCGATCAGCATCCCGATGAAAGCAGAACCGAGCCCGGCAAGACCGTCGCGCCAGATCACGACGAAGGCGGCGAAACCAAGCAGAATTGCGATGACCGCGAATACCAGCGCGGCGAAGAAAGTGGAGAGCGCCGGGACGATTTCCAGCAGCGCCGAGCGCACGATGATGACCGAGAGCGCGGCTGTGACCAGCGAAAACAGCGCGAGCCGGCCCGCCCAGACGGCAAGCCGCGATTTCGGTTCATCGGAAAAACGGCGGCGCACCATCTTGCGGCCTCACCCGCAAATTTTCTTCAACGCGGCCCATTCGGCGGCGTCGAGAAACGGCGTGACCGTGCGCGGCGGTGTAATCGCATTGATCGCGGCGACGCGGGCTTTTGTCTCTGGATGATCCATCAAAATTTTCATCCCCGGCTCGGTGGCTCCGCCAATCCGCGTCAAGATCGTGCCCAGCGCGCGGCCGTTGGCGCCGGCTTTGTTCATCAAGGCGACACCGTAGGCGTCCGCCGAGGCTTCAACGTCGCGCGCATAGGAAGATTGCATCACGGTCTTGGCCGCCACAACCACCGCGCCGCCGCCGACGAAATCGCCGAGCATCATGCCGAACAGGAACGACAGGCCAGCGGCCTGTAGCACGGATTTGGTGCCGTCACGATGCGCGATATGACCGATCTCGTGCGCGATCACGGCGGCGAGTTCGTCGGCGCTCTCCGCCTTGTCGATGAGGCCCTGATATACGTAGATGTGCGCGCCCGGCAGCGCGATGGCGTTGGCTTCTCTCCTGCGCACCACGGCGGGGAGCAGCGGCGCCGGCAGCGCGGCGGCGGTCTCCAGGCGGCGGATGATCTTGTTGATCGCGGCGCGTCCCGGCCTTTCGCTGTCCGCGTTGCCGCATTCGAATGCTGCGCCGGCCTTGCGGGTGTCGAGCGTGGAGCGAACCTGGGCATCGACGGCGGCGCCCAGCTTATTTTCGATCACGCGCGGCACCAGCGGCGCCAGCCGCCCGGCCAGCGCGGGCACGCCGAAATAAGCCACCAGCAGAAGCGATATCGTCGCCGCCACGCTCCAGCCGATGACGTTGGCGCGCTTGCGGCGGTCCATCGCTCCGCTGCGGTCGATGCTGTCGGCGCGCGCGTCGATCTCGGTAGCGAATTGGGGGTCGATAATTTCCAGCCGCGCCAAAACTTTGTTTTCGCGAAGGCCGAGGCGGAGAATGTTGTCGGGCGCCGACTGGCTCTCAAGTCCGGCGTAGGGCCACTCCGCCAGCAAGCGTCCATCCGCCGCGAGGATACGCAGGGCGGACGGTCCGAGATCGACCGTCACGGAGAGCCGCGCGCTGGTCGTTCCGTCGAAATAAATGCCGGTGCCTGAATTCATAACCACGCTTTGCGTCAAATCCCGCCGACATTTAATGCGTCGGCGAGGCCCTCGCCAAGTGCCGAGCTTGGCGCACCGGTGGCCTTGACCTGCGCCAGCACGGCGATGCCCTTTAACTCCAGCGATTCAGCCGTGAACCGCCAGAGCGAGAGCAGGACGGTGGCGCGATAGATCGTCGAGTAGCCGAGCGCAACGATGACATAGCCAATGAGCACAAGCAGCGATCCTGCCAGTTCTTTGCCGACGGAGGCGTCGGCTCCGCCCATGAAAACATTCACCAGCAGCAAAACGGGGATGCTCAGGATGGCGGCGACAATGGCAAAGAGTATTGAGTACCAAAGGAAGCGCACATAGGCGCCGTAGACCTGCGCCGTGCGCAGCTTTGAGTGGATTTCAAATTCTCCGAAGCGCAGGCCGGACGCCCACCACCGCAGCAGCACCGCCTGAAACGCCGGATAGAGCAGTGCGGCGATGCACACAGCCGCTCCGGTAGCCAGCATCGCGAACACGATGGCGCCGGCAAGGTCCGGGTTGGAGCCTTCAATGCGGCCGAGCACATCGTCGCCGCTTTGCGCGACGGCATCGGACAAGGCTTTCCAGTCGAACGATTGAATCAGCGCGGTGACGCCGGCGGCGAGCGGAATGAAAATCAGCAGCCACATGGGGAGTCCGCGCAGGAACAGGCTCAGTCCCGTGCCGTCGAACCGGCCCGCGAGATCGCCGTAATATGTATTGCGCATCTTGAAGCGCTCAAGCCGCGCCTCTTTCCACGGATATGCGAGGCCGAGCGTGAGGATGGTGAGCGTCCACCAGAAAATCGCGCACACGGCATAGCGCCACGCGGAGCCGCCCTGATGAAAGCGCAAGCCGCGATAGATCGTCCGCGTCAGCCGGTAGCGCCGCGCGCGATAGACCGCATATTGGCCGAGCACGAACAGCGCGAGAAAACCGATCAGGCCCGACCATCTTCCCAGCGGGCCGAGATCGAGCGCCGCCACGAAGAACGCGGCATAAACCGGAATCAGGATGGCGATGGCGGTGAGAAAGCCGAGCAGCAGCTCGATCGGCGTTCCGGTATATTCCAGCGTCTCGCCGTCCACTTGCGTGTTCGACCACAAAAAGCGGCGCATGTCGGTCGCCAGCCAGAAGCGGTAGATGCCGAGCGTGAGCATCAGCAGCCCGGCGCCGCGCACGAGCAGCCGCCAGTAGGCCTTGCGGTCGCCCAGAAAACGGACGCCGCCCGCGCTCGCGGTGATGTCGGGGGATGTCATGCAAGGCAGGGATAAAGGGAAGCGCGGGTAGAGGCAATCATTGACTCGGCATTCCAGGGCGGCGGCTTCTAGGCGATCGCTCGTCTGCTATCATCCGCACCGTTCTGAAGTTTGCCCGGAAATCATTGGCATGATCCGTCACCCTAATCGCCGCGATATTTTACGGACTGCGGCGAAGTTCGCGGTGACCGGTTCATTCGGCGCGGGCTACGCGGCGCTCGCTCATGCCCAGCAGCCCAACAGGCCCGGCGCTGCGCCGTTTGCCAAAATCAATGCAGTGCTCCGCATGGCAACGGATGCCGGGGAATTGCCGGGGGTCGTGGCTCTGGCCGCGACCGGCAAGGGCATCGTGTACGAGGGCGTGTTCGGCAAGCGCCGGTTCGACGCGCGAGCCGCGATGACGCGCGATACGGTTTTTCGCATCGCCTCGATGGTGAAACCCATCACGACGGTCGCCGCGCTGCAGCTCGTTGAGCAGGGCAAGCTTTCGCTGGATGCGCCGGTGCCCGAGATCGACCCGGCGCTCGCCGCGCCGCAAGTGTTCGATGGATTCGACGCCGCGGGCGCGCCCCGGCTGCGGCCGCCAAAGCGGCCGATCACGCTGCGTCACCTGCTGACCCACACGTCCGGCTTCACCTACCGGCTTTGGGATGCCAGGGCCCAGCAGTATCTCAACTCGATCGGCCGGATTCCGGCAGCCGACAGAAAAAAGGCGCCGCGCTCGGTGCTGATGTTCGATCCCGGCGAGCATTGGCAATATGGCCCCAGCATCGATTGGGCCGGGCGGATCGTGGCGTCGATCAGCGGCCAGCCGCTCGATGCCTATTTTCGCGAGCACATTCTCGATCCGCTCGGCATGAAGGATACGGCATTCGTCATCTCGCCGGAGCAGCGCGCGCGCGAGGCCAGCTCGCATCGCCGCAAGCCGGACGGCTCACTGGTGCCGCAACCGCCGGAGCCGATACCGACGGGACACTCGTTCGCGGGCGGGGCGGGGATTTATTCGAGCGGGCCGGATTATCTGACTTTCATCCGCATGCTGATGCACGGCGGCTCGCTCGGCGGCGCTCGCATTCTGCGTCCCGAAACCGTCGCGCTCATGGGCCAGAACCAGATCGGCGCAGTCGACGTTCACCCCCTGAAGACGTCGGGGCCGGCGGCCTCCAACGATGTCGATTTCTTTCCCGGCATTGGTCTCAAATGGGGCTTCGGCCACATGATCAACACGCAGGCCGGCCCGGACGGCCGCAGCGCCGGCAGCCTGACCTGGGGCGGTCTGTTGAACACCTACTACTGGATCGATCCGGTAAAGCGCGTCGCTGCTGTCTTCATGACGCAGGTGCTGCCCTTTGCCGATGTTCGCGCATTGCGGGTCTACCGCCAGTACGAAAGAGGAATCTACGAAGCGGTCAATGCAGGTTGAACGGCCGGCCAGCGCCGAAAACCCGGAAATTGGATGTCTGCTGCGTGCAAACTTTAGCCGCAGGCCATCCCTCTTCCTATGCGGGCTGCCGTATATTAAAGAATTATCAGTGAGGCGTGACGATAGCCCCAGGAGCGAATTGACGGCGTGGATGGTGGCGGCGGGTATGAATTAAATCGCGAATTGGTACTTGATCGACGCGGGCGTGGACGGGCGTTTCAACTGGGGCATGGCATGGAAAATCGATTTACGGCGGCGCGGTCCTGCGTGACGATGCGGCTTTGGGGGCCTCCTGCCATTGCGACGCTCGCGGCGATGGCCGCGCTGACGGCGCTGACCGCCAACGCCGCGCCAAGAGAGGTAAAGCCCGCGAGCCCCACCGAGGCGACGGCTCCGCGCGATGCAGGCGATCCGATCATGGCGATCGTGTCGATCAAGACCCAGCAGGTCATTTTCTACGATGCCGACGGCTGGACCCATCGCGCGCCGGTATCGACCGGCACCACGGGACGCGAGACGCCCGCCGGCGTCTTCGCCGTCCTCGAAAAGGACAAGGATCACCGCTCGACCATGTATGACGATGCCTGGATGCCGAATATGCAGCGCATCACGTGGAACGGCATCGCGTTGCACGGCGGGCCGCTGCCCGGATATGCGGCCTCGCACGGTTGCGTGCGGATGCCCTATGGCTTTGCCGAGAAGCTGTTCAACAAGACGTGGATCGGGATGCGAGTGATCATCTCGCCGAATGACGCCGAGCCGGTCGAGCTATCCCATCCGGCGCTGTTCGTGCCGAACCAGGAGACCGTCAGGGCCGCGCCAGCCAAGGCCGAAGCGCTCGCCCGCGCGGCGGCCGACGCCGTCAGGATAGCCGGCGAGGCAAAAAAGGCCGCGGCAAAAGCGCCGCACGAGGCGGCACAGCTGACATCGTCGCTGCGCAAGATCGAGGGGCTCAAGACTCGCGCCGACGCCAAGCTCGCCGACGCCGGCAAGGCGCTCGCCGCCGCCAAGACGGACGAGGCCAAGTCGCGGGCCGAGGACCTCAGGCAGAAGGCCGCCGCCCAGGCCGCCGAGTTGGCGGCGCAGCTCGACGCCGCCAGGGCCGAAGCGAAACCGAAGCTCGATACACTGGCCGCCGCAAAGGACGCAGCCAAGGAAGCCGAGAAGAAAAAAGCCGAGTCCGCCAAGGCGGCAAACGAGGCAAAGCTCGCGCTTGAACCGGTGTCAGTCTACATCAGCCGCGCGACACAGAAACTTTACGTCCGGCGCAACACGCATAAGCCGGCGCCGGACGGGGGCGGCGAAGTGTTCGACACGACCATCGAAGTCCCGGTGACGATCCGCGATCCCGACAAGCGGATTGGCACGCATATTTTCACCGCGATGGCGCGCAGCGAAGTTGGCCTGCGCTGGACCGCGGTCACGATCGACAGCGCGGACGATGCCAAGGCTGCGCTCGACCGCATCATCATTCCGCAGGAGGTGCTCGATCGCATCGCGCCGACCGCATTGCCGCGATCCTCGATCGTCATCTCCGACGAGCCGTTGAGCAAAGAGACCAATTATCGCACCGAGTTCGTCGCGGTGCTGAGCGGTCAGCCGCAAGGCGGCTTCATCACGCGCAAGCCCACGGCCGATACCCTTGTCGCGAGCCGTGACGATTTCTTCGGCTTTTTGTTCCAGCCCGCTTCGAACTCGCCAACCAGAAATCCGCGCCCGTTCTGGGGCCGGTAAGACGCGCACGCCGGGAACAGGTTAGACGCTACGCCTACCGATGCGTTGCTGCCGCAGTTAGAAACCGGCAAAATCAACTGCGTCCGTCTTCCCCATTATGGCCGGTTGCCACCCGGCGCGCGCAGAGAGAAAACGCCGCGCACCGCCGGCAAGTTCCAACGCGAATTGTCCTCCGTTCATTCCCGCGTAAGCGGGAATCCAGGGAAGTCTGGGTCCCCGCTTTCGCGGGGACGAGCGGAAACGGAATTTGTTATTCCGCCGCCTGCGCGGTGGGGAGCACATAATCCTTGAACTGCTGGCGCAGCGTCGTCTTCTGGATTTTCCCGGTTGCGGTGTGCGGGATTTCCGCGACGAAGGCGACATCGTCCGGCATCCACCATTTGGCGATCTTGCCCTGCATGAAGCCGAGGATGTCTTCCTTGCTCGCGGTCTGATCTTTTTTCAGCACGATGACGAGCAACGGGCGCTCGTCCCATTTCGGATGCTTGATGCCGATGACAGCGGCTTCCGCCACCTTGGGATGGCCGATCGCCATGTTCTCGATATCGATCGAGGAAATCCATTCGCCGCCGGACTTGATGACATCCTTGGCGCGGTCGGTGATCTGCATGTAGCCGTAGGGGTCGATGGTGGCGACGTCGCCGGTATCGAAGAAGCCCTCGTCGTCGAGAATTTTTTCGTTCGAAGCCTTGAAGTACGAGCGCGCGACCGCCGGCCCGCGCACTTTCAGGCGGCCGAACACCTTGCCGTCCCAGGGCAGATTTTTCCCGGCATCGTCGGTGATTTTCATTTCCACGCCGAACGGCGGATGGCCCTGCTTCTGTTGCAGGTCTAGCTTGGCATCGCCCTTGAGCCCGGCATATTCCGGCTTCATCGTGCAGAGCGAACCGAGCGGCGACATTTCCGTCATGCCCCAGGCGTGCACGACCTCGACGCCGTAGTGATCCTGGAATTTCTGCGTCATGGCGCGCGGGCAGGCCGAGCCGCCGATGACGACGCGCTTGAGATGCGGCAGCTTCGCGCCGGTCTTCTCAAGCTCCTGCAAAAGCATCAGCCACACCGTCGGCACCGCCGCGGTGAAGGTGACTTTATAAGTGTCGAGTAATTCATAGATCGACGCGCCGTCCATCTTGGGCCCCGGCAGCACCAGTGTTGCGCCCACCATCGGCGTCGAGAACGCCAGCGACCAGCCGTTGGCATGGAATATCGGAACCACCGGCATGCAGACATCGAGCGCGGAAAGATTTTTAGAATCGGGCAGCGACGCCATGAAGGCGTGCAGCACGTTGGAGCGGTGCGAATAGAGCACGCCCTTCGGGTTGCCGGTGGTGCCGGATGTGTAGCACATGCCGGCGGCGGTATTTTCGTCGAACGACTTCCAGGCGAAATCGCCGTCCACCTCGCCGATCCATTCCTCATAGGCGACCGCGTTTTTCAGCGTCGTCTTCGGCATGTGCGCGGCATCGGTGAGCACGATGTAGCGCTCGATGGTGGGGAGCTTGTCGGCGAGTTTTTCCAGCAGCGGCACGAATGTGAGATCGACGATCATCATGCGGTCTTCGGCGTGGTTGATGATCCAGACCAGCTGCTCGGGGAACAGCCGCGGATTGACGGTGTGATAGATCGCGCCGATCCCGAGGATGCCGTACCAGCATTCCAGATGCCGCCAGGTGTTCCACGCCATCGTGGCGACGCGGTCGCCGAGCTTGATGCCGTCCTTCTCCAGCCGCTTCGCGATTTTCAGGGAGCGCGCGCGGATCGCGGCGTAATCGGTGGTGTGGATCGGGCCCTCCACCGAGCGCGACACCACCGGGCGCTGGCCGTGGTAGGTCGCCGCATGGTCGATGATGCGATGGCACAGCAGCGGCCAGTCCTGCATCAGTCCGAGCATAAATCCCTCCCAGATCGCCGTTCGGGCCTTGCGGCCTCTTGCGGCTCAAGGTTAGCGGGCGGGCGGGACGGCGCAACCGGGGAATTGCGTAAACATGGCGTCAATTGAAGCGCGCCAGCCGGAAACGCGAAATGTCGTGGCCGGTTGTTCCCTCCATCGCCAGATCGGCCAGGATTTCGCCGACCACCGGGGCGAACTTGAAGCCGTGCCCGGAGCAGGGCGAAGCGAGGATAATCTGCGGGCAGCTTGGGATTTGATCGATGATGAAATCGCCGTCCGGCGTCATGGTGTAAAGGCAGGTCTTGGCTTCGAGCAGTTCGCCGTTCGCATCCGGCAGATATCCGGCGATGCCTGCGCGGATCGCATTTTCATCGGCGGCGGAGACGGCGCGCTCGCAGGTGGCGGGGTCGACCGTTTCGTTGAGATGAAAGTGTTTGGAGATTTTCAGGCCCGCATCGTCCAGCGGGAAACCGTAGTGAATGCCGTGCGGGCTCTCCAGCATGAACACCGGAAAGCGCCCTTCCGCGAACGGCGCCGGATCGCGCGGCTTGAACCAGCCGAGCACCTGCCGCGTTACGCGCAGCGGCAGATCGGGAAAAAAGGTTTTCGCCCATGCGCCGGCAGCGACGATGGCCGTTTTTGCCTCGTACGTGCCGCGATCGGTGGTGACGCGCACGCCGGTTCCGTGCGGCTCAACCGCGCGCACGATCTCGTTGGTATGGAGTTGCGCGCCTGCCGCCAGCGCCAGATCGATGTGAGCCTTTATCCCCGCTTCGGCTTCGAGATAGCCGCCGTCCGGTTGCCATACGCCGATGAAATCGTCCGGCAGCTTGAACGCGGGGATACGGCGCATGACCTCCTTCGCATCCAGCGCTTGATGTTGAAGATGATGATGACGCGCCGACGCCAGCGTGCCCTGAATAAGTTCGCAATCCGGCCGGCCGATCTCGATGATGCCGGTCGTGTGCATGAGTTTTTGCCCTGCGGTGCTTTCAAGCTCGCGCCACAGCGTCATCGCGGCGCGCACCAGCGGCACATAAGAGGGGTGCTCGTAATAGCTGATGCGGATGACGCGGGTCGCGCCATGCGAGGACCCCCCTTCATGACCGGGGGTCAGGCTTTCGATGCCCAGCACGCGCGCCCCGCGCCTCCCGACCTGATAGAGCGCCGCGCCGCCCATCGCGCCGGCCCCGATCACGATCGCGTCGTATTGCGCCATGCATTCCCCTCAGCGGCCGCTGCTACATTGGTTGGCGGCGTGCCTTCGATTCGATTACACCCTATTTCACGCAGAAATGCCGCAACCGGAATCCAGATGCAGCGTGTGAGGCAACTTTTTCCGATCCTTCTGATCGCCGCCATCGGCGGCGTGGCGTCTGCCGAGGACGTTCCGCTGCCGCGCCCACGCCCCGCACCCGACTTCGTGCCGTTTGCGGAATCCGCGCGACCCTTTTTCGATCCGGCGGAACTGACAACGGAGCTGTCGGATTGCCGCAAGCGGCTTAACGAGATCGCTGTTGTTGAACCGTTGCCGCGCCTGATCGGCCCCGGTGAATGCGGCGGCAGTGATATGGTGCGGCTACGCGCGGTTTCATTGCCCGACAAGAGCAGCATCGCGCTCATGCCCCCGCCGGATTTGCGCTGCCGGACGGCGGAAGGCGTTGCGGCCTGGGTGCGCGACGAGATGGCGCCCAAGTTCAGCGCAATAGGGCCGCCGCTGCGCAGCATCGAGAATTACGATTCCTACGATTGCCGTGGACGCAACCGTGTGGTGGGCGCGCAGATGAGCGAGCACGGAAAGGGCAATGCGCTCGACGTGCGCAAGTTCAGGCTGGCCAACGGCAAGACGGTCGATCCGACCGACGTGAACGTGCCGAAGGATTTTCGCGTCTCGATGCGCGAGGCTGCCTGTTCGAGGTTCACCACCGTGCTCGGGCCGGGCTCGGACGGCTATCACGAGAGTCATATCCATCTCGATCTTGCAGAAAGGCGGGGCGGCTACCGTCTTTGCCAATGGAACGTGCGCGAACCGCCGCCACCGCCGGGTCCGGAAGTTGCACTGACGGACGTGCCTTTGCCGCAGCCCCGGCCGCAAATCCCGGAACAGTCTGCGGACGGCGGCAAAAAACATTAGCAGGGCGGATGCACGTTCCGTTCATAGGTTCGGCTTTATCTAGGCGGTCATGAAAACGAATTCCCGCGCCGGTCTTGCCGAATATTTGCCCAAGCCTGAGGAGCCCAAAACGGCGGGCGTGAGCCGCCGCGGGTTCCTCACCGGCGGCTTCGGCCTTGCGGGTTTGGCCGGCGGTGGCGGCAGCATGGCCTATGCAGCTGTGAGCGCGGCGCATGACCTTCGCATTACTCCTTATCGCCTCACGCCGCCGGGTTGGCCGGCCGGACAGAAGCTTTCGATTACCGTCATTGCCGATCTGCATGCGGGCGGTCCGAACATGGGGATCGATCGCGTCCGGCAGGTAGTGGATGCCGCCAACGGGCTGGGCTCGGATCTGGTGGTGCTGCTCGGAGATTATTTCGCGACGCATTGGTTCGTCACCGAGCGCGTTCCGCATTCAGCCTGGGCGGCGGAGCTGGCGCGGCTGCGCGCGCCGCTCGGCGTGTTCGCGATCTACGGCAATCACGACTGGTGGTATGACATCGCGGGCGTGCGCGCGGCGCTTGAAGCGGTGCGTATCCCGGTGATGGAAAACCATTCGGTCTTGCTGGGCGAGGGCAGCAACCGCTTTTGGCTCGCCGGCATTGGCGATCAGATCGCCTATCGGATAGGGCCCAACAAGTTCAAGGGCGTGGACGATCTGCCCGGCACGCTGGCGCGCGTGAACACTAATCATCCCGTCATCCTGCTGGTGCATGAGCCGGATATATTCATCGACGTGCCTGGCCGCGTTTCGCTCACGCTCGCCGGCCACACCCACGGCGGGCAAATCCGCATTCCGTTCCTGTGGGAGACCTGGGTGCCGTCGGGCTATGGCGCGCGCTTCGCCTATGGTCACATCATTGAACAGAACCGCCACATGATCGTCTCCGGGGGCTTAGGCACCAGCCGGGTGCCGATGCGGCTTGGCGTGCCGCCGGAAATTGTTCGCGTTGAGCTCGGATAGAAATGAAAACGGCGCCGCGGAGTTTTCCGGGCGCCGTTAAACTTTCAAATCGGAGCCGCGATTATTCGGGGCGGCCGCCGGTGAGGGCAAGACGCGGATTGAACGGCGAGTCGCCTTGTCCCGGCGCAAGGACCACCACCATCGTGCCCATCTTGACCCGGCTGAACAGGTCAATCACGTCCTCGTTGGTCAGGCGGATGCAGCCCGACGAAATGGCGTGGCCGATATATTCCGGCTGGTTGGTGCCGTGGATGCGGAACAGCGTGTCCTTGTTGCCCTCGAACAGATAGAGCGCGCGCGCGCCCATCGGATTATGCGGGCCGGGACCGACGAAGTTAGGCACTTCCATGCGCTTCTTGATGTCGGCGGTCGGTGTCCAGGTCGGCCACTCTTCCTTGCGGCCAACCTTGGCGACACCGGACCAGGCCAGCGCTTCTTCGCCGACGGTCACGCCGTAGCGGATCGCTTTGCCTTCGGGCAGCACGTAATAGAGATAGCGCGCATCGGAATCGATCACGATCGTTCCGGGGCCTTCCTTACGGTGATAGCCGACGATGTGACGCTTGTACGGTTCGGGGATCGTCGCGGCGGCGTAAGGCGTGTTCGCCAGCAACTTTTTGTCGCGAGCGTTCAGATTGGCTTCCGAAGCCGGCTCCACGGTCGACTGCATGCAGCCGCCGAGCATTACCCCCAGGCCCAACAGGGCGAACACAGCCGCACGTAACTTCATTTCCAGTCCTCGTGTATTGCTATCGCCGGGCAGGGAGATCGTCCGACTCTTCGATAGCGGTATTAACGTTTGGCCAGCGCTTTATCCAGATTTCTTGCGGGTTTCCCGTCAGCTCCTGTGAATCTGTTGCAGGAATGCCGCACCCTGGAACCGGCCATTTAGCCTGCAAATAGGCAGCCCGATCAATGGGCCAGATCATGCCCGTGAGACGTTAAGCGAGGCTTTACCTTAACAATCTCTTTTATCGCCCCGGGCGGCCAAGCCCTGCGTTTCGCGGCAAATGTCACGATAGAACACGTTTTGCTGCGCATTTCCGCCGCACTCGGGCATCAAAACCGAGGCAGGGAGACGCTAGGGAAACATCGGAGGGTTAGATGAAATCGGCAAACGGTACGGATTCCTCAAGAGATTCCGTACGCAATTACCCAAATCTCGACGGCCAGTACGGCAAGATCGGCATATCGGCCGTGGCGGCTGCGATGCGCTACCAGAGCGAGCCGCGCAATCCGGCTTACGCTCCGGTCTATCCGCAAAACGACGACTGACCTTATCTCGTGACTTGCCCGGACCTGGAAGCCGGCCGCGGCGCAAGCCCGCGGCGGCTCCCGGTTCCCCAAATCCTCACATCGTTCTTGATCCCTTGGCGCCTGCGCGGCGCCGGAGGGCCGTTATTCGCGCGTAAAAATTCTTGCCTAATCCGCCGGGATGAGGCCAAGAGTGAGGCCAAGACTTGTGCCTGCATTTTGTGATCGCCGGGTAGTGCATGCTCTCAGCCTACATTCCGAAAGGGACTTCGCTCGAACGCCACCCGGTTGCGGTGGACGCGGAAGTGCCGGAAGCCGCTGTCTGGATCGATCTCGTCAAGCCGACGGGGACCGAAGACAAGATCGTAGAGCGCCTGCTAGGCATCGCGATCCCGACGCGCGAAGAAATGCAGGAGATCGAGGTGTCGAGCCGTCTCTATACGGAGAACGGCGCGCGCTACATGACCGCGACGCTGATGTGCGCGTCGGACACGCCGATGCCGAAGCACACAGCCGTCACCTTCATTCTGGCCGGCCATCGTCTCGTCACCGTGCGCTACGACGACCCGCGGCCTTTCTTCATCGTGGAGAACAAGCTGGCGCGGCAATGCCAGCCGAGCGTCTCCGGCGAGTCCGTGCTTACCGATCTGCTCGATGCGGTGATCGATCGCACCGCCGACATTCTTGAGCGCATAGGCGCCGACGTCGACCGTATCTCCCATTCCATTTTCGAGCCCGAGGACGTGACCAACGGCGAGGTGCCGACGCAAAACGAGATCCTGAAGGATCTGGGACGCAAGGGCGATCTCACCTCGAAAGTGCGCGAGAGCCTGGTCTCGATCGGCCGGCTGGTGCTGTTCCTCGCCAACGAGGCGGAAGGATTGCGCTGGGCGAAGGACGCCCGTTTGCAGCTCAAGTCGATGCAGCGCGATACCGGCTCGCTTTCCGATCACGCCACTTATTTGACCAACAAGATTACCTTCCTGCTCGACGCGCTGCTCGGCGTGGTGAGCATCCAGCAGAACAACATCATCAAGATTTTCTCGGTGGCGGCGGTGGTGTTCATGCCGCCGACGCTGATCGCCTCGATCTACGGCATGAACTTCAAGCACATGCCGGAACTGGATTGGGTCTACGGTTATCCGTTCGCCATCGCGCTAATGGTGCTGGCGGCTGTCGGGCCGTATTACGTTTTCAAATGGAAGAAGTGGTTGTGAGTTGTTTCATCTCTCCGCTCTGCTCGGGGAGAGGTTGATTCGCCGAACAACGCGAAACCGCCTAGACAACCCACGCTTGTGAACTGATTATGTTCAAGTGAAGCGCGACATCTGTATGCCACAAAGAGGCGGACATCGGTGGGGCCTTCTAAGGGCAAAGAATTAGAGCGTTCGCTTAATGGCAAGCCGCGCGAATGGGCAAACGTTATTGCTTCGCGCACGGCATTGCGAGTTGCACCCATGCTCACTATCGCACTTAGCCGTGGCATCGACCAAGCCGGTCGCGAAATTATTTTGCCTACATTTCACCGCTTAGCCGTGTCTTGGGTTGCGAGTGTGTGGTCGGTTGTTGATTCAGTGGCATTTGCTGAAAAGTATTATTCCTCCAATGATCCGAATGTGGCCAACTTTGCCGCAGATGCTGCCATCGATGCTAGTAATTCAGTTGTGACGTCAGCGGAGCCCACTAGCTTCGCTGTCAATGCTGTTATTTTCGCGACTCGCGCCGCCGGTGCTTCTCATGCGGAATATATTTGGAACTCTGTCTGGAGGGATATTGCCGCGCTCGAAAGTAGCGTACTAAATTTGCGACCTAGCGACCTTGCTGTTCAAGCTCTTTGGCCGAGCGGCATTCCGATCTGGGTGAATAATTATTGGCTAACTTTCAAGCGGACATTAGTGGACGCCAACGGGGATTGGGCGGTCTGGACTGATTGGTACGACGCTCGTCTAAAGGGGTCCGATAAAGAATTTCCAAATGCTGACCTTGAAATCTCGCGTGCAAGTATTGCTGAGACAATTCGGAGTCAGAGCCCCAGAGTTGTTAACGCGCATATCAAGCGATTGATTGAAGAGAGTGAAATATTTCAACACGCAGTCGCAAACGAACATGAAGTCGATAATGCGAATGACAACTATGCGCCTCCTGTTCCCACTCAACGTCGCGCGGCGATTGAGCCAATTTGGGACAAAGGCCGCCTTACTCTCCCGAGAAAACCTGCAAAGCTGGACCTCAACAAAAAGAAATTTACGGCTGCGCTAACAGCGCTCCGTGCTGAGTTGCGCGATCTTGCCGATGGCGTCGATAACGAGGCCAATATCGACAAGCGTCCTGCAGCATTTCTTCGGCAACTCGCCGACCGTATTCCCGAGCAGGTTCCTACTCAGGATGAGCTTTTCCGACTTGGCCATGTTGAAGGTGTATTACTAGGTTTTACGAAGACCGTCGACGATGAGTGGCCGGACTTTCTTGCTGCGCGCTATCACGCGTTTTCACTCCAATTTGATCGCACAATACGGCAGTCATCGTTGTGGCGTGAGTTCAAGCGAAACGCAGCAAAGGAAACATTAAGTCCCGAACAAGTCAGTGCATCGCCAGAGATGGCCAAGAAAGCTGCGAGCGCACTGCGACAGAATGAGGCTAAGGAGTTTACTGATCTCGCAGTTCCGAAAAGCTTGGAGCAACTGGCTGATGCACTTTCAGCCGTGCCCAGTAATGCTGAGCTGGCGCCGGATGCAATTGAAGCGGGCAACGAGCTTCTAGCTGCCGATCTTATAGAAAGCGTCAACAATACGCTGAAGGCAATTGCGGAGGTTGCATTAGCGGCGAAGATAGGTGCAGGCGTAGCCTCTCGCGTCGTAGGTTCGACACTGAGAGAGGCGGGCAAAAAATATGGAAAAAATTATCGTAAGGGATTCGTAAAAGCTGCATCCAAGCTGGGCACAAAGCATGGCGATAAAACAGTAAAATGGGTAAATCGGATCGTCTGGGGTGGCGTTACGGGAACAGGCGGATTTTCGGCGCTCTCAAATCTAATTGCGAAATATCCAGAGGCGTTTGGCTGGCTTGAGCGCGTTCTTCAATTTCTAAAGTAGTATCCGCCGCGTCTCACACGTGCTGGCCGCCATTGATATGGATTTCCGCGCCGTGAACATAGGACGCAGTGTCCGTGCACAGCACATAGATGATCTTCGCCACCTCGTCGGGCGTTCCTAACCGGTGCAGCGGAATTTGCTGTTCGACGATCTTCTCGGTGCCCGGCGAGAGAATGGATGTGTCGATCTCACCCGGTGCAATCGCATTCACCCGAATTCCGAGCGGGCCGAAATCGGTCGCCATTTCGCGCGTCAGAGATGCAAGCGCGGCTTTCGAGGTGGCGTAGGCGGCGCCCGCGAAGGGATGCACGCGCGAACCGGCGATTGAAGTGACGTTCACAACCGAGCCCTTCGCCGCCTTCAATTCTTCCATCAATCCGCGCGCCAGCATGATCGGCGCGAAGAAATTCACCTGAAAAACATGTGTCCACACATCGCGGGTAGTTTCGATGGAGCCGAGCCGCTTGCCGCCCGGCGCCTTCGGTGAAATCGCGGCGTTGTTGACCAGCGCATCGAGCGTGCGCTCCGGCAGCCGGCGCTTGATTTCGGCGATGGCGTCGTCGGTGCTTTTGGCATCGGCGAGGTCGACCTGGATGTGATCCTCGGGGCCGGCCTCCCACG
Organism: Rhizobium sp. Q54; assembly: GCA_945907045.1. Lineage (GTDB taxonomy): Bacteria > Pseudomonadota > Alphaproteobacteria > Rhizobiales > Xanthobacteraceae > Pseudolabrys. Next base: position 60,527 of record CAMDSH010000010.1, read on the forward strand.
GGCAATTCTCCGGGAACGGATGACGCGAGCAGGTGATGACGCGCCAGCCGGCGGCGGAGAAGCGCTTCACTGTCGCATGGCCAATGCCGCGGCTTGCTCCGGTGAGGAGCAGTGTGCGGCGCGGCTGATTGCTGGACGAAGTCGGCATGAAATCTTTCCGTCGATTAGCGTGATGCTATCTTACGGATAGAGCCGCGTCTTGATCCAGGCGCCGCCGGGCTCGCGGCGGAATTCGATGCGGTCGTGCAGGCGGAACGGCCGGTCCTGCCAGAACTCGATTAGAACTGGAACAATGCGATAGCCCGACCAGTTCGGTGGACGCGGCACGTCGCCCGTTGCGTATTTTGCGGCATAGGCTTCGACCGCCTTCTCGAACACCTGGCGGCTTTCCAGCGGCGAAGACTGCTGGCTCGCCCAGGCACCGACCTGCGCCCCCTTTGGGCGGGAGGCGAAATAGGCGTCGGCTTCCGCGCTGGTCACGTGTTCCACCGGCCCGCGCACGCGAATCTGGCGGTTGAGCGACTTCCAGTAAAACACCATCGCCGCCTCGGGGTGGCCATCCAATTCCCGCCCTTTTTGGCTGTTCATGTTTGTGTAGAAAACGAATCCGCGCTCATCGGCGCCTTTGAGCAGGACAATCCGCACGTTTGGCCGCCCGCCTTGGTCGATGGTGGCCAGCGCCATGGCGGTGGGGTCGCGCGGCTCGGAAGCCGTGGCCTCCTGCAACCACGCGGTAAACAGCCGCATGGGCTCTTCCGCCTGGGTGAAATCACCACTCGTTAACCAACTTGGGTGTTCTATCGGAGCCGTGTCGGACATATTGCGGAGTTCTCATTTGGCCGGTCCGGTGACCCGTCTTTCCCGGCAGCCCCTTTATAGTGGAACGGGGAAACCGCGCCTATGGCGAGGTCTTGCCACGGCGGCGGCTGTCATGCTCGGCCTCGCCTGCGCCGGCTGCGGTTTGTCCTCTCCCGCGCTCGACAGCCTGTTCACGAAGAACAAGGACGATGCCAAATCTGAGACGACCGGCTCGATCGCCGAACCCGTCAAGGCCGTGCTCCCGCCCGATGGCGACCTCGCATACACGCGCGCGGCAGCAACCGAATTGCTGACCCGTGGCGGCAAGGACGCCAGCCTGCCGTGGGAAAACCCCCGAACCGGCGCGCGCGGCACGGTGACGCCGATCGCGGCCGCCTACAATCAGGACGGCCTGACCTGCCGCGATTTCCTGGCGAGCTACGTGCGCGAGAAATCGGAATCATGGCTGCAGGGCGAAGCCTGCCGCGACAAGGGCAAGTGGGAAATCCGTTCTCTGCGGCCCTGGAAGCGTTCTTAACGCCCGGTTTGCCGGCTCCCGTGCGAGCCGCGTTGCATCCGGGCATTTCCGACCCCACATTGATGGCGTGACGCCGTATATCAGGCGCTGGGGATTCAATCGGAGTTGATGCGGATGCGCGACCCCTATGAAGTGCTGGGGGTGTCCAAGGGTGCGAGCGCGGGCGAGATCAAGACCGCTTTCCGGCGGCTCGCCAAGAAGCTGCATCCCGACGCCAACAAGCACGATCCGAAGGCGGCGACGCGCTTCGCGGAGCTTAACGCCGCCTACGAAATCGTTGGTGAGGCGGACAAGCGCAAGGCCTTCGACAACGGTGAGATCGACGCCGAGGGCAAGCCGCGCTTCCGCGGCTTTGAAGGCGCGCAGCCGGGTGGCTTCGGCGGCCGCGAAGGAAATTTCGAAACATTCTCCTGGGGGCCAGACGGTTTTCAGCAGCCGGGCGGACGCGGCGGAAGATTTCAGGCCGGCGGCGGCATCGAGGATCTTTTGCGCGGCATGTTCGGTGGACAGGCCGGCGCGGGCCGCGGTGGTGCCGGCTCGCAATTCGAGCCGCAGGATTTCGGCGCTGGCAGTGCGGGCCGCGATATTTCCGCGTCGCTCACCATCACGCTGCCCGAGGCGGCGCTGGGTGCAAAAAAACGCGTGCACCTGCCGACAGGCAAGGATGTCGAGGTAAAAATTCCGGCAGGGCTCACGAGCGGACAGCAGATCCGGCTCAAGGGTCAGGGTATGGCGGGTCCGGGCGGCACAGGCGATCTGCTGATCGCGGTGACGATCGCGCCGCATCCGGTGTTCACGCCCGACGGCCTGGATCTGCGTCTCGATTTGCCGATTACACTTTATGAAGCGGCGCTCGGCGCGAAGGTGCGCGTGCCGACGCTCGATGGCGCGGTCGATCTGGCGATTCCCGCCGACACCAATTCCGGGCGCACGTTCCGTCTCAAGGGCAAGGGCCTGCGCTCGAAAGAAGGCACCGGCGATCTGCTCGCGACGGTGCGCATCATGCTGCCCGAGGGCAGCGACGCCGAACTTAAAGAACTGATGCGCAAGTGGCGCGAGAGCAAGCCTTACGATCCGCGCAAAGACTTGGGCTAATAAAGACTTGGGCGAATAAGGACCTGGGCTAATTGAACCTGGGCTGATCCAGTTTAGGCTGATCGAGCGACGTGCGGTTAGCCGCAGGCGGGCGATTTTCCATCTGCTCATAAGCCGACTTGGCGACGCTCTTGAGCCGGACCTTGTCCTGCGGGCCGCTCACAACGTAGCCATAGCCGCTCTCCACCCACTGCACGGCAGCGAAGTTGTCCGCCTCGTTGTAACGCAAGGCGGTGCGCTCGGCGGCGAGTTTCGTGCAGAACAGCGTGAAGCGCTCGCCCGTGCCGCTTTCATACATGAACAGCGCCGCCGGCCCGTTGACGCCCGGCAGCAGCCGTCCGCCCAGCAACTTGAGGCCAAAGGTGGTGAGTTCGGGCGCGCGCAACGAGGTGCCAACGCGGCGGGACAGCCACGGCAGCAGATGGGCTTCGGTCGCGCCCACTTCGATCGGATGGCGGACTTCACCGATGTAAAGTTTGTGCGCGGTCAGCGCGTCGTTGGTCAGCAACTCGTAGCCGTCCGGCGCGGCTGCGGACGCGCCGCGCGCCACCCAGCCGGCGCCGCCGCCGATGAGAAGCGCAGCCACGACCGCCGCGGCAGCCATGCCGGCCCACGAGCGCCCGTTGCGGATCAGTTTGTCGAGCTTGAGCCGCTCCGGCACCGGTTCGGCGGCGACGGCGTTATAACGCGCGCGGATCGCTTCCGACTGCGCGCGCCACGCCGCGATCTGCGCCGCGGCGTCCGGTTGAGCTATCAGCCATGCCGCGACAGCTTCCTGGCGATCCGCCGGGAGCTCGCCGTCGATATAGGCGTGCAACTCATCTTCGGTGATGGGTGAATCTTGATTGTTCATGGCTCTAACCTTCGCTCTTCAATCCGGTTCATTTCACGCGGCGCAGCGCGGGGCGCTCGCCGTCGAGGTAAGCTTTGATCTGCACGCGCGCACGCGCTAAACGCGACATTACGGTTCCAATCGGCACGCCCTGCACTTCGGCGACCTCGCGATAACTCAATCCTTCCAGCACCACGAGTAGAAGCGCTGCGCGCTGGTCTTCGACTAACCCTGCGAGCGCACGTTCGATATCGCGATGGCCTGCTTCCGGCCCCGCCATGTCGGGCGCGTCGTTATCCTCGATCGACATCAGAATCGGCCGCCGCGCCAGCGAGCGCAGGCGGTTGCGGTTGAGGTTGGTCAAGATCGTGTACAGCCAACTGCGTACGTCGCCGCCGAGAAAGAGATGCTCCGAGCGCAGCGCGCGCACAAGCGTGTCCTGCACCAAATCGTCCGCGATGTCGCGGTCGCGCGTGAGCGCCCGTGCGTAACGCCGCAGCGCCGGTATCGTCGCCTCGACGCTCTGCTGGAATCCCGCCAATCGAGCCCCCTGTCTTACTCAGCCCGTGTGAGCGGCGGCACCGCGGCCGGCGAACGGGTTCATACGAAAAGCCGTCTCATGACTGTTGGTCATGACAGCAAACACCGCGTCGCGCAGGCTATTCCCGAAAAGCCCGTTAACGCTGGTTTTTCCCGGGTGGCCGCCTTGCTTGATGGCCCGAAAACCCTATGCCATACGAGGCAGCCGGCGGGTACCGGCCGGATGGGGAAAATTGATGCCGGTGACCTCGGAGATGATGCGCGGCAAGCGCGGGTTGATCATGGGGGTTGCCAACAACCGCTCGATCGCCTGGGGCATCGCGCGCGCCTGCCGCAATCACGGCGCTGATCTGGCCTTCACCTATCAAGGCGATGCGCTGAAAAAGCGCGTCGAACCGCTGGCGGAAGAGGTCGACGGCCTCGTCGTCGGCCACTGCGATGTCACCGACGTCTCGACGCTCGACGCCGTGTTCGCGGCGGTCAAGTCCGCCTGGGGTTCGCTCGATTTCGTGGTGCACGCCATCGCGTTTTCCGACAAGGACCAGCTCGACGGGCGCTACGTCGACACTACCGAGGACAATTTCAGCAAGACGATGCTGGTGAGCTGCTATTCGTTCACCGCCGTCGCCCAGCGCGCCGAGAAGCTGATGCCGAATGGCGGGTCCATGCTCACGCTCACTTATTACGGCGCCGAGAAGTGGATGCCGCATTACAACGTCATGGGCGTCGCCAAGGCCGGTCTGGAAGCCTCCGTGCGTTATCTCGCCGCCGATCTCGGCGCCAAGAAAATACGCGTCAACGCCATCTCGTCGGGGCCGATCAAGACGCTGGCCGCTTCCGGCATCGGTGATTTCCGCTACATCCTGAAATGGAACGAATACAACACGCCGCTCCGCCGCAACGTCACGCTTGAGGAGGTCGGCAACACGGCGGTGTATTTCCTCTCCGACATGTCGGGCGGCGTCACCGGCGAGATTCATCACGTCGATGCCGGTTACCACATCGTCGGCATCAAGCACCCCGACGCCCCGGATATGTCCGTCGGCAAGGAGTAGGGCGGCTTTTTGTCATCGCCCGCGCATGCGGGCGATCCAGTAATCGCCGGCTTTGATTGTTTTCCGTGAGCGCTTGCGTTTACTGGATGCTCCGCTTTCGCGGAGCATGACAGAGCAGGGACATGCCGCCGCCTATCCTCTATTACGTTCGTCACGGTGAAACCGACTGGAACGTGGAAGGCCGCCTGCAGGGCCGCCGCGATATTCCGCTCAATGCGCGCGGCCGCGCGCAGGCCGCGCATTGCGGTGAAATACTGCGCGATCTTTTCGCGCGCGAGGGCCGCCAGGCTGCCGACTACAACTACGTCTCAAGCCCGCTTGGCCGCGCCTCCGGAACGATGGAGATCGTGCGCGCGGCGCTCGGCCTGCCGGCGGCGGGTTACAAAAAAGAACCGCAATTAGCGGAAATTTTCTTCGGCGATTGGGAAGGTTTCACGCTAGCCGAATTGCGCGAGCGCGATCCGGGCCGTCTGGCCGCGCGCGAGCACGACAAGTGGCGGTTCATCCCGCCGGGCGGAGAAAGCTATGAGGCGGTCTCGTTCCGGATGCGGGATTGGTATGCGGGTCTCGATCGCGACGCGGTGGTGACGGCGCATGGCGGCACCGCCCGCGCATTGATCGCGCATCTCGGCATCACGCCGGCAGCGGCCGCGCCGCTCTACGATATTGGCCAAGGCGTGGTGTACGTTTTCACGGGGAAAACGCTCACGCGTTATTCCTGAAAAGGAAACGGCCGGACCCGAAGGTCCGGCCGTTGCATCGGTAGCGCCAGGATATCCGCCTGCGCAGATATCAAGCCGCAATCCGAATTACATCTTCGGGCAACCCTTGAGCTTCGGGTCCTTCTTGCATTGATCGGCGGTCGGCTTCTTGGTGGCAGCCGAGAAGTCGATCGAAGTCAGCGAGCTCATCTTCGGGCAGCCCTTGAGCTTCGGGTCTTTCTTGCATTGATCGGCAGTCGGCTTCTTGGTCGCGGCCGAGAAGTCGGTGTTGGCGGCGAAGCTCGGTGCGCTGAGCGCGATGAGCAGGCCAAACGCAGCGGCGATAGCGGTGAGATTGCGCATGTTGGAAGTCCTCATTGGGTCGTTTCGTTGGCAGGAGCTGACAGTTGATCCTGTCCGGCTTGGGGTCTCGGTCGTCCGGCCTTTCGCCCCCCTGACAATCCGCATTCCATACTGTAATTCGTGCTGGGCGGCAATCGGAATTTCAAAAAAAGCCTTTATATATCCGTAGCTTAACGGATATTCAGCTTTCCATGAATCGGCGTTCAGAGTCCTTAATGCAAACTCAACGCGACAGCCGCGCGGGGCCTGCCGATGACTCTTTTGCAGGCAGCGGCTGCGCGCTTGCGGCGATCTGATTCGCTCATTTGACCGGCTTAAATGCGCGGGCTACCACACGCGCGATTGGTGCAAACCCATGTCATTCAACACGTTCGGCCATTTGTTCCGCTTCACGACCTTTGGCGAAAGCCACGGGCCTGCAATCGGTTGCGTGGTCGATGGCTGCCCGCCGCGCATCCCGCTCAGCGTTGAAGACATCCAGCATCATCTTGATCGCCGCCGCCCCGGCCAGTCGCGCTTCACCACGCAACGGCAGGAGCCGGACGCCGTGAAAATCATGTCGGGTGTGTTCCGCGACGAGGCGAGCGGCACTGACGTGACGACCGGCGCGCCGATCATGCTGCTGATCGAGAATGTCGATCAGCGCTCGAAGGATTATTCCGAGATCAAGGACAAATACCGCCCCGGCCACGCCGGCTACACCTACGATGTCAAATACGGCCTGCACGATTATCGCGGCGGCGGGCGCGCTTCCGCGCGCGAAACCGCGGCGCGGGTCGCGGCTGGCGCTATCGCGCGCAAGATCGTGCCCGGCATGACCGTGCGCGGTGCGCTGGTGCAGATGGGCCCGCACAAGATCGACCGCGCGAAGTGGGACTGGAGCGAGGTCGATAAGAATCCATTCTTCTGCCCTGACGCCAAGATGGCAAAATTCTTCGAGGAATATCTCGACGGCGTTCGTAAATCCGGTTCCTCCATCGGCGCGGTGATCGAGGTCGTGGCTGAAGGCGTGCCGGCGGGTCTCGGTGCGCCGATTTACGCCAAACTTGATGGCGATCTCGCGGGTGCGCTCATGGGCATCAACGCGGTCAAGGGCGTCGAGATCGGCGATGGCTTTGCGACCGCCACGATGAGCGGCGAAGACAACGCCGACGAAATGCGCAAACCTGACAGGACGTTGGGCAACGACGGCAAGCCGGTGTTTCTGTCGAACCACGCGGGCGGCATTCTCGGCGGTATTTCCACCGGGCAGGCCATCGTCGCGCGCTTCGCGGTGAAGCCGACATCGTCGATACTCAACACTCGCAAGACCGTCGACCGTTACGGCAACGACGCCGATGTGATGACGAAGGGGCGCCACGATCCTTGCGTCGGCATTCGCGCGGTTCCCATCGGCGAAGCGATGATGGCGTGCGTTCTCGCCGATCATTTTCTGCGTCATCGCGGTCAGGTCGGCGAGGCAACTGCATGGCCGTTCGAGAAGAAGTAGTGCCGAATACTCACAGCAGAGTCGACGCGGCCATCGCGGCCTTCGCCAAGGGCGAACTCGTCGTCGTCATGGACGACGACGACCGCGAGAACGAGGGCGACCTGTTCGTCGCGGCTTCGTTGTGCACGCCGGAAAAGATGGCGTTCATCATTCGCAACACGTCGGGCATCGTCTGCGCGCCGCTCGGCGCCGAGCTTGCCCGTCATCTGCATCTCGAGCCGATGGTGGCGGTGAACGACGCGCCGCTCGGCACGGCGTTCACTGTCTCCGTTGACGTAAAGCACGGCCTCACCACTGGCATTTCGGCGGAAGAGCGCACCAACACCGTGCGCGCGCTCGCAAACGGCAATTCCGGCGCTTCCGATTTCGTGCGGCCGGGCCATGTGTTTCCGCTGGTCGCGCGCGAGGGCGGCGTGCTGATGCGCTCGGGTCACACGGAAGCCTGCGTCGATCTTTGCCGTCTGGCTGGGTTGCCGCCGGTCGGGGTATTGGCCGAACTGATGAACGACGACGGCACGATGATGCGCGGGCCGGGCGTCGCCGCATTTGCCGACAAGCATAACCTCAAGCGCGTGTCGATCGCCGAGCTGATCGCCTACCGGCAGGCGCGCGACAAGCTGGTCGAGCGCGTAGCGGAATTTCCGCTCTCGTCTGAAATCGGCACGTTGCGCGGCTATGCCTATGTGACGCCGTTCGACAAGGTGCATCACATGGCGTTCGTCTACGGCGACATCGGCGATGGCAAAGGCGTGCTGGCGCGGCTGCATCGCGCCGACGTGATCGGCGACGTGTTCGGCGGCGCGAAAACCATCCGCGCGGCACTCGCGCGCTTCATGACCGAAGGGCGTGGTGTCATCATTTATCTGCGCGATGGCACGGCCGGCGTTCCGGTCACCAACATCCCGCAGGAAACCGGCTCCGGCGCGGAAGCCGCGCGCTCAAAGCAATGGCGTGAGATCGGCCTCGGCGCGCAGATTTTGAAGGACCTCGGCATCTCCTCGATCCGGCTGCTGTCGTCGAGCAAGCGGACTTACGTCGGCATTGGCGGTTTCGGCATCGAGATCGCATCCACCGAAAAATTGGAAGGTTGACGCCATCGGGCTTTTCCTGCCCGCGCCCCCGTGCCACCATTGTTGCAGGGGTGATCCATGCGTCCACTCGCTCTGGCGTTCGCCGTATTCGCCGCGCTGCTCGCTGCGGCATTTACGCCGCGCTTCGCCGACCGCAGCCCAAGTGCCGTTCCCGTCGATGTCGAACTGGTGATCGCCGTCGACGTCTCCTATTCGATGGACCCCGAGGAACAGGCGCTGCAGCGCGAAGGCTACATACTGGCGCTTAAGTCGCGTGAATTTCTCCAGGCCTTGCGCAAGGGCGCTCACGCCAAGATCGCGGTGACCTATTTCGAGTGGGCCGGCACGCATCACAACCAGATCATCGTCCCGTGGCGCGTGATTGACGGGCCGGAATCCGCCGACGGCTTCGCCGCAGAAATTGCGCGCGCGCCATACACGCGCGCTTCGCGTACCTCGATTTCCGGCGCGCTGATGTTCGCGAAACCCTTGTTCGATGCCAGCGGCTATCGCGGGATTCGCCGCATCATCGACGTCTCGGGCGACGGCGTGAACAACAACGGCCCGCTGCTGGTGCCGGTGCGCGATGATGTCGTGGCCAGCGGCATCACCATCAACGGCTTGCCCATCATGCTCAAGCGTCCGAGCATGAGCACAATGGATATCGACGATCTCGATATCTATTACGAGGACTGCGTGATCGGCGGGCCGGGCGCATTTGTTGTGCCGATCAAGGAGCGTGAGAAATTCATCGAGGCGACGCGCACCAAACTGGTGCTGGAGATCGCCGGACTGCAGCCGGAAGCCAAAGTTATCCCCGCTTCGGCGGATAAGCCGCGCATTTCCTGTACTATCGGCGAGAAAATCTGGCAGCAGCGCTGGGGGAATTGAGGCTTATTTCTCCAGCCGCCCAACCAGTTCCACGTGCGGCGAATAGCGAAACTGGTCGACCGGAGTGATGGCGGTGAGCTTGTAGCCGCCATCTATCAGAAGGCGTGCATCGCGCGCAAAAGTTGCCGGATTGCACGATACGGCGATCACCAGTGGCACATCGCTCTTCGCGATCTCGCGCGCCTGCGCTTCGGCGCCCTGACGCGGCGGATCGAACACCACGGCGTCCATCTTTGCGATCTCCTTTGCCATGAACGGACGGCGGAACAGGTCGCGGGCCTGCGGCTCGATCGGTTTGAGGCCGCTGGCGCCCGCCGCTGCTTTCTTCAGTGCGCCAATCGCATCGGCATCGCTGTCGGCGGCGCCCACACGCGCACGCTCAGCCAACCTCAACGCGAAAGTGCCGATACCGGCGAACAAATCTGCGACGTGTTTGGCTTTACCCGCATGCTCAACGACAAGCTTTGCCAGCGCTTCCTCGCCCGCGGCGGTGGCCTGCAAAAAAGCGCCGGGCGGCAGCGGTACATTGGCGCGGCCGACTTTCAGTACCGGCGTTGCGCGTTGCGCCACCAGTTCGCCGTGACGGGTGAGGCGGGCGAGGCCGTGTTTTTCGGCTGCGCGGGCGAGCGCCCCGCTGCGCGCCGCGTTCAGTTCGCCGGAGCCACGCACGTCAACATCGAGACCGGAATCAGTCGCGGTGATTTGAATATCCAGCGGTTTGCCCGCGCCCTCAAGCAGTTCAGCGATCGCCCAGGCGGCGGGAATGGCGCCCTCCAGTCCGGGCGCGAAAATCGGACAGCGGTCGATAGCCACAACATGATGCGCGCGCGGCGCCGTGAACCCGACTTCGAGCACATCGCCGTTGCCGCGCCGGGCATGCAGCACCGCGCGGCGTCGGCCCACGCCGTGCGCATCGATCAGTGCGCCGACGGGTACATCAATGCCCGCCTGCTTCAGAGTTTCGACGACGATCCTACGCTTCCAATCGTGATAATTCGCAAGCGACCAGTGCTGCAGCGCGCAGCCGCCGCAAATCCCGAAATGCGGGCAGATCGGCTCGACGCGCTCAGGGCTTTCCGTCTCGACGCGGATAAGGCGCCGGCGGTCGGGATGGCCGGGAGCTGCGTCAACTTCGACGCTCTCGCCGGGCAATGTGTAAGAGACGTAGACCGGGCCCGCTGGTGTATCGGCGATGCCGTCGCCGCGATGGCCGAGGCGCGCGATGAGCAGCCGCTCGGTCAAGCGAGCTTGACCGTCTCCACCGCCACGTCCTTGCCGAGCGCTTCGAACACCTTGGCGACGATGCCTTTGGAGTCGAGGCCAGCCTTGGCGTACATCGCGGCGGGCGAATCCTGATCGATGAAGATATCCGGCAGCACCATCGGGCGCACCTTGCAGCCGCGGTCGAGCGCGCCGTGCTCGGCGAGCGCCTGCAGCACATAGGAGCCGAAGCCGCCAATGGCGCCTTCCTCGATGGTGATGAGCACTTCGTGTTCGCGTGCAAGGCGCAACACTAAATCAGTGTCGAGTGGCTTGGCGAAGCGCGCGTCAGCGACAGTCGCCGACAAACCGAGGGCAGCAAGTTCGTCCGCTGCTTTCAGGCATTCGCCGAGCCGGGCGCCGAAGGAGAGCAGCGCAACTTTGCTCCCCTCGCGCAAAATTCTTCCCTTGCCGATTTCCAGCGGCTTGCCTTCCGAAGGCATTTCGACGCCGAGGCCTTCGCCACGCGGATAACGCACGGCCGAAGGCCGGTCGTTGATCGCGGCGGCGGTCGCCACCATGTGCATGAGTTCGGCTTCATCGCCCGCCGCCATCACCACAAAGCCCGGCAGGCAGCCCAAATAAGCAACGTCGAAAGCGCCCGCGTGTGTTGGCCCGTCGGCGCCAACCAATCCGGCGCGGTCGATGGCAAAGCGCACGGGCAGCGACTGGATGGCGACGTCGTGCACCACCTGATCGTAGGCGCGCTGCAGGAAGGTCGAATAGATGGTGGCGAACGGCTTGAAGCCTTCGGTCGCAAGCCCGGCGGCGAAGGTTACCGCGTGCTGCTCGGCGATGCCGACATCGAACATGCGGTTGGGGAATTCCTTGGCGAACAGATCGAGCCCGGTACCGGACGGCATCGCTCCGGTGATGGCGACGATCTTGTCGTCCTTCTTGGCTTCCCGCACTAGACTCTCGCCAAACACTTTCGTGTAGCTCGGCGCATTCGTCTTGGATTTCGCCTGCGCGCCGGTAGCGACATCGAACTTGACGACGCCGTGATATTTGTCGGCGGAGGTTTCGGCCGGCGCGTAGCCCTTGCCCTTTTGCGTGACGACGTGGATGAGGATCGGCCCGGTCTTGGCGTCGCGTACGTTGCGCAGAACGGGCAGCAGGTGATCTAGATTATGGCCATCGATCGGGCCGACATAATAGAAACCCATCTCCTCGAACATGGTGCCGCCGGTCCAGAAGCCGCGGGCATATTCCTCCGCGCGCTCGGCCTTCTCCTCGAAGAATTTCGGCAGCTTGTGAGCGAGCTGTTTTCCAATGTCGCGCAGCGTGCGGTAAGTCTTGCCGGAAATCAGCCGCGCCAGATAAGCCGACATGGCGCCGACGGGCGGCGCAATCGACATGTCGTTATCGTTGAGGATGACGATGAGGCGGGAATTCATCGCACCGGCATTGTTCATCGCCTCGTAGGCCATGCCGGCGGACATCGCGCCATCGCCGATCACGGCAACCACGTTGTGCGGCTTGTGTTCGAGATCGCGCGCAACCGCCATGCCGAGGCCGGCCGAGATCGAGGTGGAAGAATGCGCGGCGCCGAACGGGTCGTATTCGCTCTCGGTGCGCTTGGTGAAGCCGGACAGCCCGCCGCCTTGCCTGAGCGTGCGGATGCGGTCCCGGCGTCCGGTGAGGATTTTGTGCGGATAGGCCTGATGGCCGACGTCCCAGACCAGCCTGTCGCGCGGGGTATCGAACACGTAATGCAGCGCCACGGTCAGTTCGATGACGCCCAGCCCTGCGCCGAGATGGCCGCCGGTGACGGCGACGGCGTCGATCGTCTCCTGCCGCAATTCATTAGCGAGTTGCGGCAGCGCGGCGGTGTCTAACCGGCGCAGGTCCGCTGGGGTTTGGATGCGATCGAGCAGGGGGGTCTTCGATGGCTCGGACACTTATCAACTCTCCGCAACGTATTTTCCGGCAGCAGGCCGCCCCGTTCAGACTTACACCAGAAAAGCCGCCTGGGGCAATTCAGCCCAGGGGTGCAAGTTCCCGCCATTTTACGGGTCTTTTCCCTTGCTTGCGGCCACGGCCTCCTCGGGCTTCGCGGCGCGCGTCGCTAGGTCCGCCGGTCCACAGCAGATCATGTAGTAGTCGTAAGGGATCCACAGCCGCTCATTGGCCATGACGAACTGAAAATGGGCGCGGAAAAACCGCCAGCGCCGGCGGGTGAAGTCGCTACCCACCCACAGATCGCGGAAGCTGACGTGGTTGACCGTCGGATTGTGGCGCGGCTGGGTGAGCTTGATGCGGTGCCCCTCAACCGGATCGAAGGGCGAGAAATTCATGATGTCGTGGCGCGACTGGTAATCCACCCAACCGATCGAGGACTCAACGGCGAGCCGCGCGATCTGATCGCGGAACCATTGCGCCTCTGGATTGAAGCCGATGATCGGCAAATTCGCGCCAATCGTCAGTAGCATGACACGCGGCCCGTGCTTGCCGAGCTCAGGATCGCGGGCTAGCGCACGCGCCATTACATCGACGGCGAGGAACGAGCCGGAACTGTGCCCGACGACGACGATCTCGTCCGCCGCCGCCGCGCGGGCGGCTTCGACTACGTAGCCGGCAAACACCTCCATGCGTTTTTCCCAGTCGGGGCGGAGGCCGAGAGCGTATTGCCGGGATGAGATCCCGTCGTCGCAAAGATAAAGCAGATATGTCTGCGCCTCTGTCGAGCGCAGCAAAAAGATGAAGGCGCCAGCAATCACCGACAAGGCGGCGAGTTGCGGAAAAGGCACCGGCATCCCAAGCATTGTCGCAGAGGTGAGCGCGGCGGCGCCAAGCAGCAGTGAGATGAACGCGAAAATCAGCATCAGCACGATCGGATAAGCAAGGAACATCCCGAAGCGCCAATGCGCCCGCAGTATCCGGAAGAATAAGCCATTGACCAAAGAGCGCAGGAAGCTGCCGACCGCGTTAATGAGCTTCCACCATGCCGGACGGGTGAAGTCCTTGCGGATGATGTGCTCCCAGCGCAGAAATTCGTAGGTCGTCTCGACCTGCCAGCCGTTGCCGCGCGTTTTGAGATCCCAGGTGGTGGCGAAGCGTTCGGATTCTTCGGAAGGGCGTCCGACGTCGCCTTTGAGCCCGTACAATTCGCAGGTACGGCGATACTCGCCGCGGAACGTCCGGTAATATTCGGGCAACCCGCGCGGGTCGTAGCCCTGGACGTAGATCACATGCCGGCGCTTGACCTGCACGGGCGGTCAGCCGACGTCGAGCGGTTCGGTGCCGGTGGGTTTGCCGGACTTGTCGAGGGTGATTTTTTCGACGCGCTCTTCCGCCTGGCGCAGCAGTTCTTCGCAGCGCCGCTTGAGCGCCTCGCCGCGTTCGTAGATCGCAACGGATTCTTCAAGCGGAACCTTGCCTTCTTCCAGCCGTTTGACGATCGATTCAAGTTCTTCGATCGCCCGCTCGAAAGGCAATTTCTTCACGTCGGCGTTGGCGGAATCGGCCATGATCTGAGTCCCAATAGGACTCCCAAGTCGCCCGTTCCGGCCCGCACTGTCAAGCCAAGTTGTTTGCCAAGTTCTTTTCTGGGCTAAGCCTTGCCGGCTCCAGCCAGGATCAGCACGAGCCAGCGGGGGAGCAGGCGCACGACCACGGTCAATATCTTGTTGGCGGCGCCCGGGACGACCACGCGCCGGCCCTGCATCAATCCTTTATAGCCGTCGCGCGCCACGCGGGCGGCCGAGCGGCCGAGAAAGCGCGGGAAATAATCTTTCGGTATTCCGGCGCGATCCATGAATTCGGTCGGCACCGGGCCAGGACATAGCGCCGTGACGCGCACGCCGCGCGGGGCAAGCTCAATTTGCAACGCCTCGCTGAACGAAAGTACATAGGCCTTGGTGGCGTGATAGACCGCCATGTGCGGGCCGGGCATGAACGCCGCGATCGAGGCGACGTTGAGGATGCCGCCGCGATTGCGCGCAAGGCTATCGACCCAGCGCAGCGAAAAATCCGTGAGCGTCCGGATATTGAGATCGATCATGTTGAGCTGCTGCGCGCGGTCGAGATCGGCAGCAAGGCCGAGCAAACCAAAGCCGGCGTTGTTGACCACATACGCCAGCTCCATGCCGCGGGAACTAAGCTCGTGATCGAGACGGCCGGGCGCGTCGGGAGCCGCGAGATCGATCGGGATGACGTGCGGGCGTTTGTGGCCGCCGAGAGAGATCGCATCGGCGAGAGCTTTAAGTTCGGGCTCGCGGCGCGCAGTCAGGACGACTTCATGGCCATTTTGCGCGAAAGTGTGCGCGAGCGCCGCCCCGATGCCGGCCGATGCGCCGGTGATTAATGCAACGGGCCGCAAGGAGCGCTCCTTCCGAACGTACTCGACAACGAATTACAACTGCGCCACAAGGCATGGCAAGGGATCAAATGCCGCAAGCGAATTATAATGCGGACGTAAGCATGGCACATTTGCAACCATGTCACAGTTGAAAGACAAGGTCGTTCTCGTCACCGGCGCAGCTGGGGCCATCGGTTCCGCCGTGGTTGAAGCCGTGCGTGCTGCGGGCGGCACGGCAATCGCGACGGATTTATCCAAACCCGCTGGCGGCCTCGTGCTCGACGTGACGTCCGAGGAAAGCTGGCAAGGCGCAATCGCGCAGGCTGAGCGCGATCACGGCCGCCTCGATGGCCTCGTCAACGGTGCCGGTATCGCCGCTGTCGGCAGCATTGAAAAGACCGACTTCGCCACCTGGCGGCGCGTGCTTTCGATCAATCTCGACGGCACGTTTTTGGGATGCAAATACGCCTTCCCGCTGCTGCGGAAAAAAGGCGGCGCGATCGTCAATCTCTCATCGGTGCTCGGACTTATCGGCGGGCCGAACTTGACGGCCTATACTGCTTCGAAAGGCGGCGTCTCGTTGCTCACCAAGTCGGTCGCGCTGCACGGCGCGCGCTATAAGCCGCCGGTGCGCTGCAACGCCGTCTGCCCGGCCTTCGTCGATGGCGCGATGGTGGACGGGATCGCCGACGGCACGCGCGATCCCAAAGCCGTGAAGCAGAAGCTCGCCTTCGACATTCCCCTCGGCCGTTTGGGTCAACCCGCCGAGGTCGCGGGATTATGCGTGTATTTATTGTCTGACGAAGCGGCATTCATTACCGGCGCGGATTTCCCGATCGATGGCGGATTGACGGCTCGCTAGGAGCGCGGCCAGAAAAAGCGGGTACCGGTTTTGCGTCCGGCCGCGCGATAAAAGATTATGCCCGCATCAGCGCAGTGACGTGCGCGGCGACAGAGCCGGACAAACCTTCGAGGTCGTAGCCGCCTTCCAGCACCGAGACGATGCGCCCTTGCGCGCTGGCGTCGGCAACTTCCATCAGCTTCTGCGTCACCCAGGTGTAGTCGGCCTCGACCAGATTGAGATTGGCGAGCGGATCGCGCGTATGCGCGTCGAAGCCGGCCGAGATCAACATGAATTCGGGTTTGAACTCGCGCAGCCGCGGAAGGATGATGCTCTCGAAAGCCTGACGGAATTGCATGCCGCCGTCGCCCGCGCGTAGCGGTGCGTTGACGATGTTGTTGTGCTCTCCGCGCTCGGACGTTGAGCCGGTGCCGGGATAAAGCGGCATCTCGTGGGTCGAGCAATACATCACCGACTTGTCGGCCCAGAAAATTTCCTGTGTGCCGTTGCCGTGATGCACGTCGAAATCGACGACCGCGACATGATCGAGGCCGAAACGTTTCTGCGCATAACGGGCTGCAATCGCCGCGTGATTGAAGATGCAGAAGCCCATCGGCCGCGTTGTCTCCGCATGATGGCCGGGCGGGCGCGCCGCCAAAAAAGCGTTCGAAGCTTTCTGGTTCATCACTTCATCGACAGCCAAAGTTGCGCCGCCGGCTGCGCGCAGTGCCGCCTCGAAACTGCCCGGCGACATAGTGGTGTCGGCATCGAGCCGTACCAAGCCGTCCTCGGGAACGTTGTCGCGGATCATTTCGACATATTCCATCGGGTGGCAGAGCGCGATGGTCTCCAGCGGCGCTGCGGGGGCCTGTTCGCGCGCGAGCGGTTGAAAGCGTTCCGCCTCCAGCACCTGCTCGACCACGCGCAAACGGTCCGGCCGCTCGGGATGGCCGGACGGGGTGAGGTGGTTGAGATAGGCCGGATGGCTGATGAGAAGGGTGGTCATGTGGGCACTGCGGATACGGGCTCACTTAAGCTAACATGGCTGCGACCGCCAGCCCTAAGGCGGAATGACTGGGGAGGAAAACCATGAAGACAAAGATGAAAGGCATGCGCGCCATATTGCTGGCGCTACTCGCGGTGTTCAGCCTGAGCGCGGTGACGGCCGGAGCCCAAGCGCAAGCCGGCGCACAGCCGCTGCATACGGTGTCGGTGATCGTGTTCCCGGGCGGCTTCAACTGGCCGATCTGGATTGCGCAGGAGAAGGGTTATTTCGCCAAAGGCGGCATCGATGTGAAGCTGACGCCGACGCCGAATTCGGTGTTCCAACTCACCGGCCTGATCGACGGCAAGTTCGACATCGGCATCACTGCGATCGACAACGTCATCGCCTACATGGAAGGCCAGGGCGAGGCGAAGACCGAGAGCAAGCCCGATCTCATCGTCTTCATGGGCGGCGACAACGGCTTTCTCAACATCGTCACCGTTCCCGACGTGAAGACCTATGCCGATCTCAAGGGCAAGACCGTGTCGGTCGATGCTCTCACCACGGGATACGCCTTCGTGCTGTTCGACATGCTCAAGCGCAAGGGCCTGAAGAAGGGCGATTATCAGGTCGAGAAGGCGGGCGGCGTGCTGGCGCGCTGGGATGCTATCAAGGCGCAGAAGCATGCGGCGACATTGCTGATCACGCCGTTCGACATCCTCGCCAAGGCGGCGGGCCTCAACGTGCTGCAATACGCCATCGACGTGTACGGCAACTATCAGGGCCTCGTCGCGTCCGCGCGGCGCGAATGGGCGGCGAAGAACCCGAAGCTGGTCGAGGCCTATATCCGCGGCACGGTGCAGGGCGTCGATTTTCTGCGCGATCCCAAGAACAAGGACGAAGCCATCGCGATCTTGCGCAAGAACCTACCGCAGATGACGGAGCAGGTCGCGGCGCAAAGCTACGTGGCGATGTCTGGGCCGAAGGGCTTTACGCCGAAAGCCGCACTCAATGTCGCGGGCGTTCGCAAGGTGCTTGAATTGCGCAGCGAATACGGCGAGCCGAAAAAGAAAATGACCGACCCGCTGAAATATTACGACGCGAAATATTATAAAGCGGCGATGAAGTAATTTTTTCCCCTCTCTCCGTTTCCGCGGAGAGAGGGACTTTTTATTTCTTCGCAGCCAGGCTCACGCCCTTGGGCGGCGGCATGTCGTCGGGGACGAAGAAGTCCACCTGCAACGGTTGCGTTGGGTCGGCGCGGTACTGATCGAAATCGGTCACGCCTTCGCTGGCCAAGAATGTGTCATCGATCAGGAAATTCCCGGTGAAGCTCGTGGGCTTCTGAATAATACGATACGCCGCGTCTGCCAATATGTCCGGCTTGCGCGACATGCTCATCATCTTCTCGCCGCCGAGCAGGTTCTTGATCGCCGCGGTGGCGATGGTCGTGCGCGGCCATAACGCGTTGACCGCGACCTTGCCACGAAGTTCACCCGCCAACCCAAGCACGACCAGGCTCATACCAAACTTGGCGATGGAATAGGCGGCATGCGGCGCAAACCATTTTTCCTTCATGTCCAGCGGCGGCGACAACATCAGAATGTGCGCGTTCGCGGATTTCTCCAGATGGGGAATAGCGTATTTAGACACCATGAAGGCGCCACGCGTGTTGATCGCATGCATCAGATCGAAGCGCTGCATATTGGTCTGGGCGACAGGCTTTAGCTGGATAGCGCTTGCGTTGTTGACCACGATGTCGATGCCGCCGAACTTTGCCGCCGTCTCGTCGATTGCGATCTTAACGGCAGCCTCCTCGCGTACATCGACCTGAAGCGCCAGCGCGCGCCCGCCAGCCTTTTCAATCTCCTCTGCTGCCGTGTGGATGGTGCCTTCCAGTTTGGGATGCGGCGTCACTGTCTTGGCGGCGATGGCGACATTCGCCCCATCACGCGCCGCGCGCAACGCAATCGCCAAGCCGATGCCGCGCGAACCACCCGTGATGAAAAGCGTCCTGCCCTTGAGCGACATCTAGTTGCCCTCGCAATTTGACGCGTTCATTCCTAAATGATGCGCTGACATTCCGATAGCGGCTTTGCTCAAGAGGATTTTCATGCAACTCACCGGCATTCATCATCTCACCGCCGTTTCCGCCGACGCCCCCGGCAACGTCCGGTTTTACACCAAGCTGCTCGGCATGCGCCTGGTCAAGAAAACCGTCAATCAGGACGATGTCACCGCTTATCATCTGTTTTACGCCGACGGGCTTGCCGCGCCCGGCAGCGATCTCACGTTCTTCGACTTTCCGGCGCAGCGCGAGCGCCATGGCAATCATTCCATTTCGCGCACTGGCTTGCGCGTTGCAGGCGCCAAATCCCTGGAATGGTGGCGCGAGCGCCTCAAGGGCGAGGGCGTGAAGATGGGCGATGTCACGGAGCGCGACGGCCGCCTCACGCTCGATTTTGAAGACCCGGAAGGGCAGCGGCTGAGCCTCATCGACGATGGCGGGAAAGGCGAAGCGCATCCATGGGCGAAGAGCCCCGTACCAGCGGAGCATCAAATTCGCGGTCTCGGGCCGATCACGATGACGGTGCCGGATTTGCGCCCGACCGATGCGGCGCTCACCGCGATCGTGAACATGAAACAGGTGCGCGACTATCCGCATCCCGAAAGCGCGCAGCACAAAATTCACGTCTATCAGATGGGCGAGGGCGGCCCGGCGGCGGAACTGCATGTCGCGGTGCGGCCCGATCTGCCGCCCGCGCAACCCGGCGCCGGCGGCGTGCATCACGTTGCGTTCCGCACGCCCGACGATGCGCAATATGACGCATGGGCGGACAGGCTCAAATCGATGCGGATTCCGTTCAGCGGCAAAGTGGACCGCTTTTATTTCCGGTCGCTCTATTTCCGCGAGCCGAACGGCATCCTGTTCGAGATTGCGACCGACGGCCCCGGCTTCGCCACCGATGAGCCGCTGGAGACGCTGGGCGAGCGGCTGGCGTTGCCGCCGTTCCTCGAGCCGCGCCGCAGGGAAATCGAGGCGGGATTGAAACCGTTGTGATACGTGGAATACCCGGTTGCGCCAGTTGTTTGATATAGTGGTGCGGGCGCGTAAAGACGCCTAACGCATAACCGGGGGAGACAAATCATGACGTTATCGAGTGGAAACAGTTCGCATCCTGCGCTGTCGTGCACCGACGGGCTGGCCAACAGCACATCCGATGCGATGCTGTTGATCGGGCGGATTCTGCTGGGCTGGATTTTCGTGCGCAGCGGGTATGGCAAAATCCTGGACATCGGCGCGTATGCAAACACGTTTCCGGGGCGCGGGCTGCCGTCTTTCCTCGCCTACATCGCCGTTCCGTTCGAATTCTTCGGCGGCATCGCGCTGATCCTTGGGCTTGCGACCCGCTATGTCGTGCTGGGCATGATCGTCTTCATGCTGGTCGCGACATTCAGCTCCCACCGCTATTGGGAATTCACCGACGCCAATGTGCGCCGCGTTCAGGATTCGGCCTTCTACAAGAACCTCGCCATGCTGGGCGGCATCTGTTTCCTGTTCGTGTGTGGCGCCGGGCGTTTCAGTGTCGACGCATTACTGCGGCGGAAAAACTAGCCAGTTTTCGGCAATCGCCGCATTCAGGTTTGAGAATGCGGCGATTACCGGGCCGGCAGCCGTGAAAGGCTTAGGAATTTCTTAAGATGGAACTTGTAATCGTGTGGCGCTAAACCTTCGCACCACACGATACGTTGCCCCTATGGATGAAGAACCCAAAGCCGCTATCCGTCAGAGAACGTTCCTCAAGGGAACGCTCTACTACGACAGCCGCCGCGCTTCGGTGGATTGCGTCATCCGCGATATGTCGGACACCGGCGCGCGGCTCACCTTCGACAATCCGGTCACCGTTCCAGATCACGTCGAGCTCTTCATCCCGCACAAGCAACAGACGTTGCGCGCGCGCGTTCAACGCCGCGGGCTGAACGAAATCGGCGTCGCTTTCGAGGTCGAGCGTACGCTCGATCCGCGCCGCACCGCCGACGCCGAATTGCAGCAGCGCGTCGAAAGCCTGGAAACTGAAATTACCGCGCTCAAGCGCCTGGTCGCAAAACTTAAGGCCAAGGTGCTGCCGCACGATCTCGATGCGGCGTAGTAGCGGCGTTATTCCGCCAGCGCTGCGGTTGCGCCGGTGACGCTGCCGGAACCTTCGGTCACGGTCCGCTCCAGGCCATTCGCCTGCACAGCTATGTTCTCGGCAAAATAACGTGCCACCGCGATGCGTCCCGATGCATCGCCTTCGCCCGAGCGCAATGCGACGAGTGCCTCTTCCGCCAGCATGCAGCCTCCCGCTCCGTGGGCGAACAGCCGCAGATAAGGCGTCGCGCCGGCAAGCGCGGCGTCGGACGCTTTCTGCGCCAGCAGCCACTGCGTCGCGCGCTCCAGGCTGTCGATGGCCTCATTCAGACGCACGGCGGTCGCCCCGAAGGCCGGATCGTTCAAAGCCTGCACGGATTTGATCGTCGTTCGTAATTCGCCGAGATAGGTCTTCACCGCCGCGCCGCCGGAAAGCGGCGCCTTGCGCGATACCAGATCGAGTGCCTGAATGCCGTTGGTGCCTTCGTAGATCGAGGCGATGCGGGCGTCGCGATAATGCTGTGCCGCGCCGGTCTCCTCGATGAACCCCATGCCGCCGTGTACCTGCACGCCGAGCGAAGCAACTTCGCTGCCGATGTCGGTTGAGAATGCCTTGGCGATGGGTGTGAGAAGAGAAGCGCGTTCGTTTGCGGCGCTGCGTTCGGCTTCGGATTTTCCGCGATGCGCGCGGTCGATGGCGATGGCGGTGGCATAGCAGATCGTGCGCGCGGCGCGGGTAAGCGCGCGCATCGAAAGCAGCATCCGCTTGACGTCCGGATATTCGATGATGACGCGGCCCTGTTTGCGTTCGCGCGCATAGGCGAAAGCCTGTTGCGTCGCCCGTTCGGCGATCGCCACGCCCTGCAAGCCGACCGCGAGCCGCGCGCGGTTCATCATCGTGAACATCGCGGCCATGCCCTTGTGTTCCTCGCCAATGAGGAAACCGGTGGCGCCGCCGTTGTCGCCGTAGACCATGGTGCAGGTGGGAGAGGCGTGGATTCCAAGTTTGTGCTCGACCGAATGCGCTCGCGCGTCGTTGCGTTTTCCGTCCGGCAGGAATTTGGGAATCAAAAAAAGCGAGATGCCTTTCGTTCCCGCAGGCGCATCGGGTAGCCGCGCCAGCACGAAGTGAATGATGTTGTCCGTGAGGTCATGCTCGCCATAGGTGATGAAGATTTTTGAGCCGGTGATGCGATAGCTGCCGTCGCCCGCGCGCTCCGCCTTGGTGCGCAGAGCGCCAACGTCGGAGCCGGCCTGCGGCTCGGTGAGCTGCATCGTGCCCATCCATTCGCCGCTCACTAATTTGGCGAGATAGCGCTCTTTCAATTCCTGGCTGCCGTAAGCGGCAAGCGCATCGACCGCCGCCATTGTGAGCACCGGGCCGATACCGAAAGCCATCGAAGCGGAATTCCACATCTCGACGCAGGCCGCGTTGATGGCGTGCGGCAGTTCCTGTCCACCCCAGGCAGCCGGCGAGGCGAGCCCGTTCCAGCCGGCTTTCGTCCATGCTGTGTAGGCATCTTTCCATCCGGGCGGGGTGGTGACGGTGCCGTCCTTGAACGGCGTGCCGAATTTGTCGCCGATGCGATTGAGCGGCGCGATGATGTCGGTGGCGAAGCGGCCGGCCTCGGCCAGCACGGCGTCGACGTCGTCTTCGCCGAGATCGCCGTAAAGCCCGTCGGCGAGCGCTTGCTTGAGCCCCGCCGCGTGCTTGAGTGCAAAGGAAATGTCGGCGACCGGCGCGCGGTAGGTCATGCAGCTAATCTAACCCCCAGCCGTGAAGCGTCAACGGCGCGGCTTTGGAGCGGGGAACAAGTATCGCCCCAGACGTTGATTGGACGGGGTGGCGCCGCTAGTGTCCGCCCGCCGTTCGTGGAAATTCCAAGCTTTTCGGCACCGGCCGTTGGGGCGTAGCCAAGTGGTAAGGCAGCGGATTTTGATTCCGCCATCCCCTGGTTCGAATCCAGGCGCCCCAGCCAACCAGTCCAATCTCTAGAGATTTCCCCTACAATGTAGCTAAGAAGCCCGCCGTTGGCGGGCTTCTTGCGTTGGGCGAAGAATCTCTGGGTGCCAAATTCGATATTTTTCTCACGGCTGCGCCGAAAATCTCCGCGCATCTTCGGCAGGGTGGCCGTTTTCCGGAGAAACGACTCAGAGACTGGGTTCGATCCCACTGCGTGGTCGACGTGTCAGTTACATTTCGGGGGCGGTGCATCAAATCGGAATATCGAATGGTTTTTGCTGTTGGTAGGATCGGACATCGGCCCGCCTTCCGTGGCGGTTGATGGCAATTGGCCCCGGTTCGTTGGCGTGGTTCAGGGCTGCGCAGGAATCTTGAGCTGATTTGCCGAAAGCTCACAAGAGCCATCCCAATTCACGGGAAAAAGACTAGTCTGGCGTAGCCGCACAATTTTGTGGTTCGGGGGACGTTATGGACAACATGGAAATTGTGATCATCGCGGCGGCCACTGTCGCCGGTCCTATTCTTGCTGTGCAAGCCCAGAAATGGATTGAGCGTGCTGGCGAGCGGCGCAAGGCCCGGCGCGCCGTATTTCACGCTTTGATGTCCAACCGCGCAACACGACTACACGACGATTTTGTACGAGCGCTCAACCTGATCGATCTTGAATTTTCCTCTGGAAAAAGCGCGAAAGATAAGGCGGTCATCAACAATTGGCGTGCGCTTTTCGGGGAGTACCATCAAGCACCACCTGATAGCGCGCCGATTGAGGAGATGAGAGCATGGAACGAGCGGATCAGTGACCGCCTGGTGTCGTTGCTATCAGCAATGGCAACGGCGTTGGGATATGACTTTTCTGAGGAACAATTGCGTCGCGGAATTTATTACCCGAAAGGGCGTCTCGATCTCGAACAGACGCAACTCGCAATCCTCGGCGGGCTTCGGCAAATTCTCGAAGGAAAAACATCGTTACCAATGAAGCTGACTGAGGCTCCATCGTCGGCAGAACTGGTGGAGTCTCAAATCGCTATGATGAAAAAATCCGCTAACGCTTATGCCGAAGATGGAGCGCTTCGCGTACGAATGGTCGATGATAAAAAGTCGTAGCCATGAGGACTGACTGGTTTTGGCGCTGGTATGATCGCGCGCATCGTTTAGATTTCGCATGGAACATGCTGGCGCACATCTTCGATTTGAGGCTTTTGCTTCCGGGCTTGGTTGGGGGTGGGGGCACTTTTCTATGGGCAGCCATAGAAGGCCGGTCGCCACTCGACGTTTGGATTGTGGCTGTGTTGGTCGCCGCCGCTCTTGCGGTCTTGGCCTCTTTTATTTTGAAGCTGTGGGATCGACGGCGCAATCCGATCCCAATATCTGATGGCGAGCCGGCCGATAATCCTACTTATACCATCGTACCGTTATATGAAGCCGCGCGCCGCGCTTACGACGAATGCAAGAATACACGTGGCGGGAAAATTGCTAAGGGCATTAACAATTCCCCAGAGGAAATCATCAGCTACTATGCGTATGCGTTGGCTGAAAAAATTCCGATCTACGGAATTCCGCCATTGTCGAGATATGCAGAAAAGGTTCCTCTCAAACTGGGATCGAGTGCGTTGCGCATTGAATTTAGAGGTAAGATTGCCTTCGCTGTATCCGCATTTTCAGATGGACTAGAAAATTCTGAAAATCTGTTTGTGCACGAATCTGATTTGGAAGACGCGATAAAGAGTATCAGAACGATCATGTGATGGCTTGGGCGTCAGAGCGACTGGCCGCGAACCTCGGACCACCGCAGGCGCTCTGCTAGCCAGCCGACTTCTGCGTTTTCAAGCCGCCTTAGTCGCGGCTTCGTGGGTTTTGAAGAAATTGTCGATCCAGGCAAACTCTGATGAAACCATGAGGTCCATAACGAGCTCGCTACCCTCAACGGTCACAAGCTCTTTTTTGCCCAAGTCCAAAATTCCAGGTTGGGAGTCGGTGAATTCACCGACGCAAAGATGCTTCTTGATAAAGTAGGTGCCGAGCGTGACGGCGTTCTTCGTCAGCGAAGTGCTTTTGGAATACCAAACCTGCACGAGACGGCGGTTGCCGTTTACGACTGCGCCGAAGTCGGGTTCTAATTTAACTCTGACATAGTTACCTGGGGTGACGACACTGCCGACGGGTGGTGCGAAAAATTCTGTCGGCTTTGCCTTGTCGATCCATTTGCCCAGCGCTTTGACGGCAAGGATATTGTACTTCCGCTGTACGTCGGGGCCAATTTCGTCCAACGCCGCCAAGCACTGTGCGAATGGTTCACCGCCCACCGTGGCGGAGTAAGAGGCTTCTTTAAGGTAGTAATAAAAGTCGAACCCGCCCGGCTTAAGATACAGAGCCGGTCCCGGGAATCTGCACAGGACGATAAGTGGAATTTCTGCCTGACGGCGGGCACGCTGTGCCCTGCGAATCAGGAGAGACCATGACAAGACGACCCCGTCGGAACCACACACCGGCCTTCAAGGCTAAGGTGGCGCTTGC
>CAMDSH010000011.1 GCA_945907045.1 Rhizobium sp. Q54
CGCGAACTGCTCGCCTTCTATGCCGAAGCGGGCGTGGATGCGCTCGTCGGAGAGGAACCGGTAAACCGGTTTGCCGACAATGCCGCGCCAACCGGGCAGGCCGCACCCAGCGTCCGGCCCGCGATTGCGGCTATGCCGGCCAGCCTGGAGTTCAAGGGACGGATGAACCCCGCCCCGCCCGCGCCCGACGCCGCCGCCATGGCCGCGCGCGAGGCTGCGCGCAGCGCCAAGACGCTCGACGAATTGCGCGCTCTGCTGGACAAGTTCGAAGGCTGCGCACTCAAGGCCACCGCCAAGCAACTGGTGTTCGCCGACGGTAATCCGGCGGCGAAAGTGATGTTCGTCGGCGAGGCGCCGGGCCGCGACGAGGACATCGAAGGGCTGCCGTTCGTCGGCCGCTCCGGCAAACTGCTCGACAGGATGATGGCGGCGGTCGGCCTCGACCGTAAAACCGCTTACATCGCCAACATCATCCCGTGGCGGCCGCCGGGGAACCGCACCCCGACGCCGCAGGAGTCGCAAATCTGCCTGCCCTTCATCCAGCGGCAGATTGAACTCGCCAATCCCGACATTCTCGTGTGCCTCGGCGGACCGTCGGCGCAGACGCTGCTCGGGATCAAAGAAGGAATATTAAAATCGCGCGGGCGCTGGTTCCCTTATCAGACCGAAACTCGCGAAATCCGTGCGATTGCGACGCTGCACCCGGCTTACTTGTTGCGGCAGCCATTGCAGAAACGTCTTGCTTGGCGGGATTTTCTGGCCATCAAGAAAGCGCTGACATATTAACCACAGCGCCCTTAAATGCGGCAATGCAGCAGCTTGGCCGTTACGGCAACCGCTGGTATTCTGGCGGCGACAATAAATGAGGCAATCGTGGGCGTGAACTTCGCAATTGCAGGTGGCGTGGCCGCAGCTATCGCGCTAGCAGCTATTTCTTTTCCGGCTGGCGCGCTGGCGGAACAAGCTCCCGCCTCCAAGAAGAAGCAGGCGGCGTTCGAACCCATTCCCGTGAGCTGGGACCTCTCGTCATTCCAGACTCCAACTCAACAGCTCCCGTGGGATTCCAAACGGCCCGAAACAAGGTCGCCCTGGGTCGGCAGCTATCTTGGAACTTTGACTCCCAATAATTTTGCTCCACCCGAGGGAAGCGCCGTCGCAGTACCGGGACTGACGGACCAGGTTGCGCTCGGAGATTATTTGTTTCGGTTCGATGCAGGGCGCAACTACAACGATGCCGCCTCTGCCGTCACTGATGTCGCCCAATCGGCGGACTCGCCTGACTTCCGCCCGCTGGTCAAAAGCAAAACATCGAAGCGCTCGCTCGCGGCGCCTTATGTGGGTTTCACGCTGACCGCGCCCGGCTCCCCCTTTGAGCCACAGACGCGCTAAAGCACGATCCATTCCAGCTGAATGAATTGGCTCGCGGGCTCCAGCATTCTTATTTGATCGCACTGCCGGACGGCGGAACCGGTCTCCGCTTCGCCTGATAAGGCTCTAACGGTAGGCAATGAGCACGGCGCCGGCGGCGATCAGCAGCACGCCAAGCCAGTTCGGCCCCGTGAGCTTCTCCCCTAAAAACGCAACGCCGAATATGGCCACCAGCACGACGCTGAGCTTGTCGATGGGCGCTACCTGCGACGCATTGCCGAGCTTGAGCGCGCGGAAATAACAAATCCACGACGCCCCGGTGGCGAGGCCCGAAAGAACCAGAAACAAATATGTTCGCCCCGAGATCGAACCCGGCGCCTGAAACTGCCCGGTGGCATACAGGATAAACGCCAGCGTCAGCAGAATGACGATGGTGCGAACGAAAGTCGCGAAGTCGGAATTGATATTCTCAACGCCGACTTTCGCGAAAATCGCGGTGAGCGCCGCGAATACCGCGGAGAGCAGCGCCCAGAATTGCCAGGAGGAATAAGCCGCGCTCATCCCGTGACGGCGAATTTGATGGCGAACAGCACCGCCAGTACCATCACCGCGGGCGAAGCCTCTTTCACCTTGCCGGCGATGATTTTCACGACGGCATAGGTGATGAAGCCAAGCCCGATGCCGGTCGCGATCGAATACGTGAGCGGCATCATGATCGCCGCAACCACGGCGGGCGCGTATTCGGTAATGTCGTTCCATTCAATCTCGGCGAGGCCGCGCGCCATCACGCAGGCAACATAAAGCAGCGCCGCCGCCGATGCGTAAGCCGGTATCATCCCCGCCAGCGGCGAGAAGAACAGCGCCAGCAGAAAAAACAACGCGACGAAGACCGCGGTGAGGCCGGTGCGCCCGCCGGCCGAGATGCCGGCTGCGCTTTCGATGTAACTGGTGGTGGTGGATGTGCCGATCGCCGCGCCGAACATGGCGGCAAAGCTGTCGGATATCAGCGCCTGCTTCATGCGCGCGAGCTTGCCGTTCTTCATCAGCCCAGTGCGGTGGGTGACGCCGATCAGCGTGCCGGCATTGTCGAATACATCGACGAATAAAATCGAGAATACGACAATCAGGAACGTCAGTTCAAAGACGCGTGAAAAATCCATTTGCAACAGCGTGGGCGCCAGCGACGGCGGCATCGAGACGATGCCGGAATATTTCGCGAGGCCGAAGGGCAACCCGATGAGAGTGACGGCGAGAATGCCGATCAGCGTACCGCCGACGATCTTGCGGTAATTCAATCCAGCTATCAGCGCAAATCCGAGCAGCATCAGCAGCGCCACGGGATTTTTAAGATCGCCGAGCGTCACCAACGTCGCCGGGTGCGCGACAATCACCTTCGCTTCTTCCAGCGCGATGATGCCGAGGAACAACCCGACGCCGGCGGAGACCGCGAGTTTCAAGTTGTGCGGGATCGCATCGATGACGTATTGCCGGATCCGGAATACCGAGATCAGGAAAAACAGAACGCCGGACAAGAACACCGCGGCTAGCGCCTGCTGCCAGGTGTATTTGTAGGTCAGAACCACGGTGAAGGCGAAGAAGGCGTTGAGCCCCATGCCCGGCGCAAGCGCGATGGGATATTTGGCGTACAGTCCCATCACCAGCGTGCTGGCGGCGGCGGCGATGCAGGTGGCGACAAACACCGCGCCGGTATCCATGCCCGCTTTGCCGAGGATCTGCGGATTGACGAACACGATGTAGACCATCGTGAGGAAAGTGGTCAGGCCGGCGAGGAACTCGGTGCGCACGTCGGTGCGCTGGCGCGTCAATCCGAAATAGTCGTCGAACGCAGATACGTTGCGCACAGCATTGGCTTTCTTGGCCATCTTCAGTCCCCCATCGCGCCGCCGCGGCGGCATTCCAGCCCAGCACGGCCAGACTAGCGCGACTTTTACCGCCGCGGCAGGGCCTTGTTGATCTGAATCAATTGATTTTATCCGCTTCAATATTACGCAGAAATAGGAACGGGATAGCGCGCCAGGAATTCAACAATGGCGTATGATCGCTTTCAGTCCCGGCCGCGCGGAGTTTGGTAATGGAATTGGATCCTGTCCTGCTGGCACGGCTGCAGTTCGCCTTCACGGTGACGTTTCATATTATTTTTCCGAGTTTCACGATCGGGCTGTCGGCCTACATCGCCACCCTCGGCGGCCTGTGGCTGTGGCGCGGCGACGAGCGCTACCACCGGCTGATGGCGTTCTGGGTGAAGATTTTCGCCGTATCCTTCGCCATGGGGGTCGTTTCCGGGATCGTGCTGAGCTACCAGTTCGGCACCAACTGGAGCCGCTTCTCCCTGGTCGTCGGCAATGTCGTCGGCCCGCTGATCGGCTACGAAGTTCTCACCGCCTTTTTTCTCGAAGCGACGTTCCTCGGCGTCCTGTTGTTCGGCTTCAAGCGCGTGCCGCCGTGGCTGTACGTGCTTTCGGCGGCGATTGTCGCCGTCGGCACCGCGATGTCGGCGTTCTGGATTCTCGCCGCCAACAGCTGGATGCAGACGCCGGTGGGATATGAAATGCGCGGCGGCATCGCCTACCCGACCGACTGGGTTGCGGCGATCTTCAATCCAAGTTTCCCCTATCGTTTCGCGCACATGCTCAACGCCGCTTACCTGACGACCGGCTTCGTGATTCTCGCGGTCGGCGCGCGCTATCTCATCGCCGGCAAGCACCAGCAGGACGCGCGCACGATGGTGCGCATGGCGATCGGGCTGCTGGCGATACTCGCGCCGCTGCAACTTCTTATCGGCGACATGCACGGGCTCAACACGCTGAAACATCAGCCGATCAAGGTTGCTGCGATGGAAGCGCATTGGGACGGCGATAAGCCCGGCGACTTCCACTTGTTCGCCTGGCCGAACGAAAAGCTGGAAAAGAACGATTTCGCGATCTCGATCCCGAAGGGCGCTTCGCTCATCCTTACGCACAAGCTCAACGGCCTTTTTCCGGGGTTGAAAAGCGTCGCGCCGGAGGACCGCCCGCCTGTGAAGACCGTGTTCTTCGCCTTCCGTATCATGCTGGCCATCGGATTTTTCATGATCGCAGCGGCACTGCTCGGCGCCTGGCTGTGGTGGTGCGGACACCTGTTCGAGACGCGCTGGTATCTGCGCGTCGTAGCGCAAAGCTGGTGGATCGGCTTCGTCGCCGTGATCGCGGGCTGGGTCGTCACCGAAAGCGGACGTCAGCCGTGGATCGTTCACGGCGTTTTGCGCACCACCAATGCCATCTCGCCGGTGCCCGGCGCCAGCATCGCGGGCACGCTGGCTCTGTTCGTGTTCGCCTACGGGATCGTATTCACCGCCGGCATATATTTCATCAACCGCCTGATCGCGCGGGGACCGCAGGGCCGCGCGCTGGCGAAAACCGAAGGATTCTCGGCGAGCCCGATCGCCGCGGCGCAGGACGCCGGGCGGGAAGCGCTGCGCGGCCGTTAGCACGACGCGGCGAATATCAGCCGCGCCGCAATGGAGAACGTCATGGAATGGTATCTCCCGGTGATCTGGGCCGCGCTGATCGGAACCGCGGTCGCCATGTATGTGATCCTCGACGGCTTCGATCTCGGCATCGGAATCCTGTTTCCGCTGTCCAAGACCGAAGGCGAGCGCGACCAGATGATGCGCTCGATCGCGCCGTTCTGGGACGGCAATGAAACCTGGCTGGTCCTCGGCGGCGGCGGCCTCTTCGTGGCGTTCCCGCAGGCCTACGCGGTGATCATGCCGGCGTTTTATCTGCCGGTGATCATCATGCTGCTCGCGCTCATATTCCGCGGCGTTGCGTTTGAATTCCGCACCCTCTCGGACAACAAACGCTGGTGGAATTTGGCCTTCGCCGCCGGCTCGACGCTGGCCGCGTTCGCGCAAGGAATCATTCTGGGCGCGCTGATTCAGGGCATCAAGGTGAAGGACGGCATATTCGCCGGCGGGCATTTCGATTGGGCAACGCCGTTCGCGTTGTTCTGCGGGCTGGCGCTGATAGCCGGATATGGACTGCTCGGCGCGACCTGGCTGATCATGAAGACCGAAGGCAGGGTCGCCGATCGCGCGCGGGTGCAGGCAAAATGGCTGCTGCTCGCGGTGCTCGCCTTCATGGCGGCGGTGAGCCTGTGGACGCCGCTGTCCATCGAGCGGATCGCGCAGCGCTGGTTCTCGCTGCCCAACTTCTACTACCTCTGGCCGGTGCCGGCGCTGACCGCGCTCGCGGCTTACGTGGTCTGGCGCTCGATCGAGCACGGACGCGATGTGCCGCCGTTTCTGGCGACGATTGCGCTATTCCTGCTCGGCTATCTCGGCCTGGTGATCTCCAGCTATCCGTATCTGGTGCCGCCCTCGCTCACGGTGTGGGACACCGCGGCGGCGCCAGCGAGCCAGATTTTCATGCTGGTCGGAACGCTGGTGTTGCTGCCGATCATCCTCGGCTACACCGCGCTGATCTATTGGCTATTCCGCGGCAAGGTGCGCCCGGGCGAAAGTTACCACTAGTTCGCGGGCGGGCTTGTTTGCGGCCGGATCATCGCCCAACCGATGCGGATGAGCGGGAGAAAACCCTGCACGCCGCGGGCGAACACGCGCGGCACTTCCGGCACCAGATCGGGAAAACGCGCCTTGAGATCGGCGGGCGGAGTGCCGGCTATGTCGGTCATCGGCCATACCAGAATGGCGCCCTTGTCGCGGATCTCATCCGGCGTCGCCCACGGACTGCGCTCGGGCGCGCCTTCGAGAATCAGGCTTGGACGGCTGGGCGCGCCGAGCGCGACCAGGCTTGCAACGCGCGGATCGCCGGCGACGAAGGCGAGCGGCTGGCCGGTGCGGCGCTGAAAATTCTCGGCAAAGAAACGCCCCATGTCATTCGCCGGCTGCGCGATCCTGAGTTCGGTGGGATAAGTCCACGGCAGAAACAGGATGGCGAGGACAACGAGGACCGGCGGCGAGATCAGCAGGCCGACCCAGGCGAAACTGGCGATGTTCTCGCGATAGATGCGGACCTGATCGCCGGCAGCGACGATAATCGCAAGACCTGAGAGCACGGCGAGCGGCGCGAGTTTTTGCAGCGGCGCGATCCTGCCCATCAGCAACGCCACCAGCACCGCCAGCGCGAGCGGCATCAGCGCGAAGAAATAGATATAGATGCGGCCGAACATGTCGGCCGGTTTGCGCTCGATCGTCGGCGCGCGTTCGCGGCGCTGGCGCGGCCAGCCGCTCGCCAGCGCGACAAGGAGGACGAGGCCGAAATGCGCCAGCACGAAACTCAGCAGCAGCCGCGCGCCCGCCGATGCGGCGAACCCGCCGGCGGCCAGATATCCGAGCGCGGTATCGATACCGCCGCCCGACGTGTGCAGCCAGACAAGATGCGGCGCGAGCACGAACAGCACGAAGAGAATTGCGATCCACGGCTCGGCGAATTTGAACGCTGAGCGCGCGCGCTCATTGATGATCGAGAACGCAACGAGCAGCACGAGCAAAATCAGCCCGGCGTAGCTTGTGAGCAGCAGCAGCCCAAGCTCGATCGCCAGCATGAACCAGTTGCCGCGGCTGCCCTCGCCGACGGCGCGCCAATAATGCAGCAGCGCCAGCGCCCACAGCGGCATCGCCAGCACGCTCGGGCCGAAATCCGGCGTCGGTACCGAAAACAGCGCGACGCCCGTCATCAGCAGCACGGCGAGGACCGCGTGCCTTGTGCCGACGATGGCGCGGCCGAGCGCATAGACCGCCCACAAGGCAATGACCACGCAGACTTGCGCCAGCAGATAAACGCCGAATGCGCCGGCGATCTTGAAGGAAAGTTCGGCGAGCCAGAACGCCAGTGGCGGCCCAAGGTGGCTGCCGAGGCGGAATTCATGCCCGATGGCGAGCACATCGGGAACGTCGCCGGGCGGCGCGCTGTAGAACAGAGCCGGGAGAAACACCCATAACGCCGCCTGGGTGAGCGCCGCGGTCCAGAACACCAGCGCCGGCCGGCCGCGCAGAAATTCGACAATGAGAGAGACGTAATGCATGGGCGCGAGCGGGGTACTCGACGAAACGCGAGAACGAAAGATAGACCAGAGATAGAGAACCCCAGCTAGAGAGGCAACACGCTTAGCGCGGCCTTATCGGCCCCGCAGGTTTCGGCCAGCCTTGCCGCCACCGGAGCGAACGAGCGGCGGTGGTGGACGGTGGGTCCCAGCCTGGCCAGGGCCGCGAAATGCTCCGGCACGCTGTAGCCCATGTGGCGCTCGAAGCCGTAGCCGGGATGCGCCAGCCCAAGCCGCGCCATCAGCCGGTCGCGCGTCACCTTGGCGACGATGGAGGCGGCGGCGATGGAGAGCACCAGCGCATCGCCGCTGATGACCGCCACGCAATCGCAAGCCACGTCGATGCGCTTGTTGCCGTCAACGAACACGAGTTGCGGGCGGCATGGCAGCGCCTTCACGGCTTGCGCCAGCGCCCAAAGCGAAGCCTGCAGAATGTTGTCGCGATCGATGCGGTCGGTGGAACCGAAGGCCACCGCCACTTCGGCGCTGGCCAATATTTTTTCATACAAGGCCTCGCGCGCCTGCGCCGTGAGTTTCTTGGAATCGTTAAGGCCGCGCGGAATGCGCTTGGGATCGAGGATGACGGCGGCGGCAACCACTGGACCGGCGAGCGGACCCCTGCCCGCTTCGTCACAGCCGGCGACCGGAAACACGCCGCGCTTGAGCGCCGCGCGCTCGCGCCGGAACGATGGGCGGATGACCGGCTCTTCGAGCGGCAATCTTGCTGTGGCGGCTTTTGGACTCATTGACCGCAAAGAGTGCGCCGCGCGGCACTCAAGTCAATGAATGTCTTTTCGCTGTGCAGGAACCGGGGAAACTAATCGGGCAGCACGAGGGCACCGTCGGGCGCGAAGGTGAACCCCGGTGCGCGCACGGCCTCCCACGGATGACCGTCGGGATCGGCGAAGTAGCCGGAATAGCCGCCGTAAGATGTCTTGTGCGCGGGCTTGATGAGCTTTGCGCCGCACTTCACCGCATGGATGAGAAATTCATCGACTTCCTTGTCGGTGCGGCAGTTGTGCGCGAGCGTCGTGCCGCGAAAAGCCTGCGGCTGCGGGTCCAAAGGTAAATCGGCGTCGGCGGCCAGCGCGTTCCAACGGTAAAGCGCGAGGATCGTCCCGCCGGCGTCGAAAAACGCCACCTCGTCGCCGGTCGCGCGCATTTTGCGCTTGAAACCAAGCGCCTCGTAAAAACGCACGCTGGCCGCGAAATCACGCACGCCGAGAGTGATGGCGGTGAGGCGTGGTGTAAGCATCGAAAATTCCTCCCGTCATTTCGGGACGGCGCGTAGCGCCGGGCCCGGAATCCAGATGCAGGCACAGTATATCTTTATATCTTTCTGGATTCCGGGTTCGCGTGCCTCGCACGCGCCCCGGAATGACAGAACTAGAACAAATTCAGCTGCTGCACGCCCGGGCGCGGCGGATTGAAGTGCGCGGTGGTGAGCGAGCGCCGGGTTTTGTTCAGGCCGAGTTTTTCACACGCCAATTCAAAGCGCCGCCCGATCATCCAGGCATAAGGTCCGCTCCCCGTCATGCGCTTGCCCCAGGCGGAGTCGTAATCCTTGCCGCCGCGCATGTCGCGCACCAGCTTCATCACGTGGCGGTAGCGGTCGGGATAATTCGCCATCAGCCACTCGCGGAACAGGTCACGTACTTCCAGCGGCAGCCGCAAGATGACGTAGCCCGCGCCCTGCACGCCGGCGGCCGCGGCGGCTTCCAGAATGCGTTCGATCTCGGAGTCGTTGATGGCGGGAATAACCGGCGCGACCATGACGGAAGTCGGAACGCCCGCCGCCGACAACTGCCGCAACGCCTCGAGGCGGCGCGGCGGCGTGGACGCGCGCGGCTCCATCGTGCGCGCCAATTCGGCATCGAGCGTCGTCACCGACAGTGCAACGCGCACGAGATTGCGTTTTGCCATGCGCGCGAGAATGTCGAGATCGCGCAACACCAGCGCCGACTTGGTGACGATCCCGACCGGATGACCTGCCTTGTCGAGCACTTCGAGAATGCGCCGCATCACCTGATAGCGCCGCTCGATCGGCTGGTAAGGATCGGTGTTGGTGCCAATCGCAATGGTGCGCGGCTCGTAATTCGACAGCGACAGTTCGCGCTCCAGTAATTCCGGCGCGTCCGGCTTCACGAACAGCTTGGATTCGAAATCCAGCCCCGGCGAGAGGCCGAGATAGGCGTGGGTCGGCCGCGCAAAACAATAGACGCAGCCGTGCTCGCAGCCGCGATATGGATTGATCGAGCGGTCGAAGGAAATATCCGGCGAGTCGTTGCGCGTGATGATCTTGCGCGTGGCGTCGGTGGTCACCGTTGTCTTGAAAGGTGGCAATTCATCAAGGCTGCGCCAGCCGTCGTCGAAGGCGATGCGTGCCAGCGGCTCGTAGCGGCCCGACGTATTGCTGATCGTGCCGCGGCCGCGCCTGCGCTGGCCCTCGACCCTGGTGTCGAGCAGGCCCGTGGTGTCAGGCGCGAGACCCTCGAAAGCCGATATCGGGTTTACTTCCGACCGCTTCGCAACCGGTTTTTTCGACGCAAAGCCGCCCGCCGGCACCGTGGGGGGCAACGGGACCGGCGGGCTTCTCAGGGCTGCGGAAGAAGAACGAGCCATGGCTGCACCCTAGTGGAGAAATGAGAACATAACAAGAACAATTTTCGATTACGCTGGTCCGCCGAGGGCTCGTAGCGGTACCGAAGGCGGCTACATGATATGGTGGCAACGGTTCCCACCGGCCAGAGTTCCATGCTGAGCGCGATCATCACCACCCTCGAATCGGAACGCTCGCTGGTGCCAACGCTGGCGGCGCTTATTCCGGGCGCGGCGGCGGGGCTGATCAGCGAAGTGATCGTCGCGGACGCCGGATCGAGCGATGCCACCGCCGAGGTAGCGGATCTTGCCGGTTGCAAGTTCATCGCTTCCACCGCGCCGCTTGGCGCACGGCTGAGCGAAGCTGCGGGACAGGCGCGGGCGCCCTGGCTGCTGTTCCTGCGCGCGGGCGCCGTCCCCGATGTCACCTGGATGGACGAGACCGCGAGCTTCATTGAGGAGACGCAGGCGGCCGGAGGCGGCATGGCGGCGACATTCCGCCCCGCGCCTAAACGCGGACGGCCCCGCCCGGTGCTGGCCGAGGCACTGGCGCTGTTGGGGCGCGCCTTGGGCACGCGCGCGCGGCCCGAACACGGCCTGCTGATTGCCAAGAACCATTACCTCAGCCTCGGCGGGCATGACGCAAAGGCAGGCGCGGCGGAAACCGAACTGCTGCGCCGGCTGGGGCGGCGGCGGATCGTCATGCTGCGGGCGGGCGTCTCCGCTGGCTGAGGCGGCAGATACTTGACTTAGTCAACTAATTGATTGACTTTGTCAGGTAGTTGCATCCGATCCCCCGCGTGCGCGCCATGCCTGAACCCAGCCTCGCCAGACAAATCGCTGACGTACGCCGCTTCAACCGCTTCTACACCCAGCGTATCGGGGTGCTGGAGGAAGGTTACCAGAACAGTCCCTTCTCGCTCGCCGAAGCGCGCGTGCTGTACGAACTTTTTCGCCACGACAAGACAACTGCGAGCGACATTGCCAAGGAACTCGGCCTCGACGCCGGTTACCTGAGCCGCATGCTGCGCGATTTTGAATCGCGCGGGCTGATCGCGCGCAAGACTTCGCAGGCCGACGGGCGGCAGAGTCATTTGTCGCTGACCGCGCGCGGGCGCGAACGCTTCACACCGCTGGAAAAGAACACCGTTTCGCAGGTGAGCGCGATGTTGCGCGATCTTTCCGGCGATGCACGGAGGCGCATGATCGGCGCGATGCACGCGATCGAAAATACGCTTGGCGGCATAACTGACGTGCAGCCGCCTTTTATCCTGCGGCAGCCGAAGCCCGGCGACTTCGGCTGGGTCGTCGCGCGCCACGCTGTGCTGTACGCGCAGGAATACGGCTGGACCGAACCGTTCGAGGGCCTGTGCGCGCAGATCGTCGCTGATTTTGCCAACAAGCAGGACGCCAAATACGAGCGCTGCTGGATCGCGGAGCGCAACGGCGAGAACGCGGGATCGATATTCATGGTCAAGGACAAGCCGGGCGTCGCGCGGCTTCGTCTACTGCTGGTGGGGCCATCCGCGCGCGGCCTAGGCATCGGCGAGCGGCTGGTGGCGGAGAGCATCCGCTTTGCGCGCGAGGCCGGCTACAAGAAGGTGACGCTCTGGACCCACAGCGTGCTCGGCGCCGCGCGGCATCTTTATGAGCAGGCGGGGTTTACGCTCACCTCAAGTGAAAAGCGCAAAAGCTGGGGCAAGAATGTCGTGGCGGAATACTGGGATTTGAAGCTTTAGACGTTAGGCGGTTGCGCCTTTTGCCTTGGGCCGGCGCAGATGCTCATCCAGCCGCGGCAGC
Source organism: Rhizobium sp. Q54 (assembly GCA_945907045.1). GTDB lineage: Bacteria > Pseudomonadota > Alphaproteobacteria > Rhizobiales > Xanthobacteraceae > Pseudolabrys. The sequence goes on from CAMDSH010000011.1 coordinate 11,830, forward strand.
AGTTCGACGAAGTTGCATGGCCGGTAGCGGTAATCGAGCTGGTGCACGAGGATTTCGTCCCAGGCGTCCTTGCAGGCGCCGGGCGAACCCGGCAGGCAGAAGATGAAAGTCGACCTGGCGACGCCCGCGGTCGCCCGTGTCTGGATCGCCGAAGTGCCGATCTTGCGCTCGCTCACCAGCAGGAACATCGCCGAGAAGCCGTCCATGCGCTTCTCGAACAAAGGCTCGACGGCTTCGGGCGTTACGTCGCGGCCCGTAAAACCCGTGCCGCCGGTGGTGATGACGACGTCGATCGCTTTATCCGCAATCCACTTTTTCACCTGTGCCCGGATTTTCTTCACGTCATCCTTGACCAGCGTACGCGCAGCCAGCGCGTGACCGGCTTTGCCGATGCGCTCGGCCAGCGTGCCACCGGATTTGTCGTCGCTTAAATCGCGCGTGTCGGAAACCGTCAGCACCGCGATTTTCAGCGGGATGAACTTTCGGCTCTCGTCGATCCCCGCCATGCCGCGCGCCTCTCTATCTTTCCCTCCCCTGCAAGGGGAGGGCCGGACCACAAAGTGGTCCGGGGTGGGGTCAACTTACTATCGCCAGCGGTGGATCGACCCCCACTCGCTCGCCACCCTCCCCCTTTCAGGGGGAGGGATATTTTTTATAACGAGGCCGCGGTGAAGGTGTTGCAGGCCGACACTTTTCCTTGCGTGAAGCCGGTGGTGAACCAGCGTTTGCGCTGCTCCGCCGAACCGTGCGTGAAGGCATCCGGCACCACGCGGCCCTGGGACTGCCGCTGCAAGGTGTCGTCGCCGATGGCGCTCGCCGTCTGCAGCGCCGCATCGACGTCGCCGGGATCGAGGAAGCTCTTGCGCTGTTCGGAATGGAACGCCCAGACGCCGGCGAAGCAATCAGCCTGCAACTCGACGCGAACCTGGATGCGGTTCGCCTCTGCCCGGTTGCCGGATGCGCGCTGCGCCTGATTGGCCTTGGTGAGAAGGCCAAGCGAATTCTGCACGTGGTGGCCAACCTCATGCGCGAGCACATAAGCCTGCGAGAACTTGCAGGCCTTGCCGGTGCATCCGCGGAAGCGCGTCTCGATCTGCCGGAAGAACGATGTGTCGAGATAGATGCGCTGATCCTGCGGGCAATAAAACGGGCCCATGGCCGCGCTGGCGGCGCCGCAGCCGCCCTGGATCGCTCCGGTGAATAATTTAAGGCGGGGCGCGCGATAACTTTGCCCGCTCTGCTGGAAGATCACTTTCCAGGTGTCCTCGGTGTTGCCAAGCACCGCCGAGACGAACTGCCCCATATCGTCGTTGGGCACGCCTGCGCGCGAACGGCTGGACCCCGGCTGCTCATAGCGCTGCTGCTGGCCGCCGCCGGTCAGAACTTCGGCGCCGCCGATCAGCAGGCTGGGATCGATGCCGAGCGCCCAGCCGATCAGGCTCAGGATCACCACGCCGCCGATGCCGAGCCCGCCGGCGCCGCCGGGAACTCCGGTAAATCCGCCATCTTCGCCGCGCGAATCCTCAACGTTGTCGCTCCGGCGGAAATCTTCCCAACGCATCGTTTCGTCCTTTCTCTCAGTATCTTCCGGCGATCATCGCTTATGCCGGTTTTGCAGTCCAACGCAGCCGCGCCGATCCCAGCAAATGGCTGCTTTATTTGAGTAATTAGGCATTTTTTTCCTAGCGTTCCAGACGGCTCAATAACCTTTTCTCAACCCTAAGACTCCATGATGCCCTCCTGTCGGTTGTAGGTCCCGCGTCGCCGACCGCGTCGCCTGAGTCAGAGTTCTGAGTCATGGTTGTGTCGCGTCGCGGGGCGTCCTTAGGGGCGCCCCGCAGTACTTCTAAGCCCCCCCCGGCCGCCCGCATTCTTGTCGGCGACTGCGTCGCTGAAATGGCGAAGCTTCCGGCGGAGAGTGTCGATCTGGTTTTCGCCGATCCTCCATACAATCTCCAGCTTCAGGGCGACCTCAAGCGGCCCGACGATTCCCGCGTCGATGCCGTTGATGATGACTGGGACAAGTTTTCCAGCTTCGCGGCCTATGACGAATTCACCCGTGCGTGGCTCACCGCCTGCCGGCGTGTTCTCAAGCCTGCGGGAACGCTGTGGGTCATAGGCTCGTACCATAATATTTTCCGCGTCGGATCGACGATGCAGGATCTCGGCTTCTGGATCCTCAACGATGTGATCTGGCGCAAGACCAATCCGATGCCGAATTTCCGCGGCCGTAGATTCACCAACGCACACGAGACCATGATCTGGGCCGCGCGCGAAGCGGGCGCCAAGGGCTACACCTTCAATTACGAAGCGCTCAAAGCCGGCAACGAAGACGTGCAGGTGCGCTCCGACTGGACGCTCGCGCTTTGCACCGGCGAGGAACGGCTCAAGGGCGGTGACGGCAAGAAGCTGCATCCGACGCAAAAACCGGAAGCGCTGCTCGCGCGCGTCATCCTCTCATCCTCGCGGCCGGACGATCTGGTGCTCGACCCGTTCAACGGCACCGGCACCACCGGCGCCGTCGCCAAAAAACTGGGTCGCCGCTTTATCGGCATCGAGCGCGAAGCGAAATACGCCAAGGCGGCGGAAAAACGCATCGCAGGCGTCGTGACGGTTCCCTCGCCCTCGATCGCGCCGTTCATGACCGCGCGCGAGGCGCCGCGCGTAGCGTTCTCCGTACTGGTCGAGCGCGGACTTGTGTCGGCGGGCGCCAAGCTCGTCGATGCCAAGAAAAAGCATCGCGCGGTGGTTCGCGCCGACGGCGCGGTGTCGATCGGCGAGACGGTCGGTTCGATTCACCGCATCGGCGCATTTGCACAAGGGTTGGACGCCTGCAACGGCTGGACCTTCTGGCATCTTGAGACGCCGAAGGGTCTCATGCTCATCGATGAGCTGCGCGCGCAAATCCGCGCGGAGATGGCGGAAGCCGCCGAGTAGCTACAAGTCGCCGCGTCCGAGCTGGCACAGCACGCGAAAAACGCCGACATCTGCATCCGGAAATTCGCGCGCGAGGCGCTCGCCCAGCCTTTCAGCGTCAGCCTGGCGCAGCGTATCCGCCATCAGGCATGCTTTGATTTTCTTGTCGCCGCCGCGAAGCTTCTCTTCCACCGACACTGGCTGGCCGGCGGGATCGGCCGCGGTCCAGATTTCGCACGCGGCGACGCGTACATCGGTCACCAGCGTATCGGCGAGCGCGGTCAGAGCGCCAATATCGGGCTCATCTTTGAATCGCGCGGTGACGGCATAGGCGCCGCGAAAACCGCCGCGCCGGACAGCGCGATGGCATATCGTCCGGTTCATGTTGGCGAAGATTTCCGACATTACTTTTTTTGTCATTGGCGTCGGATTGTCGAGCCGCTCAAGATAAGGCTTCGACGTCAGCACAGCCGGCCGCTCAACCAGATAGAAATTGAAATAACCAGACGAGCCGGAGATAGCGGCATGACGCCGCCCGAACAGGAAGCCGGGCACCGCCAGCCGCTCGATCAAATGCTCGCCCTGGAACCAGGTCTCGAACTCGGCCTCGCGGCCGGGGCGGCAATCGTTGAAGATCGCGAGGATGCCCTGTGGAGGCGTCATTACTAATTATTTCGCCGCCACCACCATGATCTCGACCTTGTAGTCCGGCGTGGCGAGCTTGGCCTCGACCGTGGCGCGCGCGGGCGTATTGCCAGGCGACACCCAGGCGTCCCACACCGCGTTCATCTCGGCGAAGTTCGCCATGTCGGTGATCCAGATATTGGCCGACAACAATTTGGATTTGTCGGTTCCCGCTTTGGCAAGGAAGCCGTCGATCTGCGAGAGGATGCTTTTGGTCTGCTCGGTGGTGTTCTTGCCCTTTGGCGCATCTGCGACGATGCCCGCGAGATAAACGGTGTCGCCGTGGACGACGACCTTGCTCATGCGCGGCGCGGTGTCGAAGCGTTCGATTTTCATCTAATTCCTCCCTCTTTTTGGTTTGATCTCGCTGGCATGTTCTAGCGCATGCGCGATGACTTTGCGCATCAGGTTCGGCAATGCCTCGCCATGCAATTCGCGCGCAGGCACAAAACGCGTTCCCTTCGGCGCGCGCGTCCCTTTTGGCAGTTCGGTACGATAGACGGCAAGCTGCAGCGGGAAATGCGTGAAGACGTGCGTCACCGCGCCGCGCAGGCGGCGCCACGCAGCGGCCTGAAAATGCGGCGCGGATTTCGCGGGCTTGCGTTCAATAAAATCATGCGACCATTCGCTCGTCGGCACTTCGGTCATGCCGCCAAGCAAGCCCTTCATCGGGCGCGCGCGAAGGAGAACCGCGCCGTCCGCGCGCACTGCGACGAAGGCAGAACCTTTACGCAGACGGCCCTCGACCTTCGGCGTTTTGCGCGGAAACGTCTCGGCATCGCCCCGTCGGCGCGCTGCGCAGCCATCGGTCCACGGGCAAAGTACGCAGGCCGGTTTTTTCGGCGTGCAAATCCCTGAGCCGAGGTCCATCAGCGCCTGCGCGAAATCCCCGGCGCGGTAGGGCGTCGCCAGCGTCGCCGCCAGCGCCTGAAACTCTCCCTTCGCCGCAGGTAATTCCGCCTCGACCGCGAACAGCCGCGAGACCACGCGCTCCACGTTGCCATCGACCGGCACCGCGGGAATGTCGAAGGCGATGGCTGCAATGGCGGCAGCGGTATAGGGCCCGATGCCGGGCAGCACACGCAGCGCAATTTGATCCGGCGGAAATTCACCGGCGTGACGCTCGACAACAGCTTTCGCACATGCGTGCAGGTTGCGGGCGCGCGCGTAGTAGCCGAGTCCGGCCCAGGCTTTGAGCACATCGTTAAGCGGCGCCGAAGCGAGCGCCTCCACATCCGGCCAGCGTTGCAGAAAGCGCGCGTAATACGGCGCGACGGTTTTGACCGTCGTCTGCTGCAGCATGATTTCGGACAGCCAGACGCGGTAAGGATCGGATTTGGCGCGGCCCGTTGCGCGCCAGGGCAAAATCCGCCTGTTGCGGTCGTACCAGGCGAGAAGGTCGCCGGCTTGTACAACGGGGCCGGGTTTCTTTCGCCGGGCGGCTCTTGCTGCTACCGTCATGCTGCTGGCCTTCATGGCCGTCCGATGTGACAGAGCGCCGCTCCGTGAACAAGCCCTCGAAAACCTTTGCCCGCCCGTTATCCGCCATTCTCGGCGCGACGTTGAGCGAGAGCTTCGCCAAGCAGGGCTTTGCCTCGGCCGAGCTGGTCACGCGCTGGGCCGACATCGTCGGGCCGGAAATCGCCGCTCATTCCGAGCCGCTGAAAATTCAGTGGCCCCGTCCAGTGGAGACACAGACGCCGGAGCCCGCCACGCTGGTGTTGCGCGTCGAAGGACCGGCGGCGCTGGAAATCCAGCACCTCTCCGCCGTCATCCTGGAGCGGGTCAACCGCTTCCTCGGCTGGAACGCGGTCGGGCGCCTCGCGCTCCGTCAGGCCCCGCTCAAGCGGCGCGGCACCAAGCCGCAAATGCCGGTCATCGATCCCGAGGCCACGGCGGAAATCGCCGCCCATCTCCCCGCCATCGCGGACGAGGATTTGCGTCAGGCGCTGGCCCGTCTCGGCGCGGCGATCAAGCGAAAGTGAGCGGCGGCCCATGCATCGAGCGGGTAGATCACGCCATTGCCACAGTGTTTGTTTCCAGATAGCCACGCTAAACTGAGGGGCCTAAACCGATGGAGTTTGCGTTGAAGATCAACCGCCGTGAGTTTTGTGAACGCGCCGGTGCGCTGGTTCTGGCCGGCGCCGCGCTTGGAACGCTGTCGCCACTGTTCACCCAGCCGGCGCTGGCACAGGTGCTCTCGCTTGCCGAACTCCAGGCTCCCGGGCCGCTTGGCGAGATGAGCATGGGCGCGGACAACGCGCCGGTCACCATCATCGAATACGCCTCGATGACGTGCAGCCACTGCGCGCATTTCCAGGAGACCACATTCCCGGAATTGAAGAAGCGCTACATCGACACCGGCAAGGTGCGTTACATCCTGCGCGAATTTCCGCTCGATCCGCTCGCCTCCGCCGGCTTCATGGTCTCGCGCTGCGTGGCCAAGGACGACAAGACAAAATATTTCACCATGGTCGACACGCTTTTCGCCAAGCAGAAAGAATGGGCGTTCGTGCAGAAGCCGCTGCCGGCGCTGAAAGCCCTCGCCAAGCAGGTGGGACTCGGCGACGAGGCGTTCGAGCAGTGCCTCGCGAATCAGCAGATGTTCGATGGCGTGCGCGCCGTGCTCATGCGCGGCTCGGAGAAGTTCGGCGTCAATTCCACGCCGACTTTCTTCGTCAACGGCAAGAAACTCTCGGGCGATCTTTCGATCGACGATCTGGAGAAAGCGATTCAGCCCTTTATCAAGGGCTAATCGGGGGGCTCGACGCCGCAGACAGCGAACTTCGCCGCAATTGACGGTATTTTTGCCGCAAAGCGGCTGAAAGGTCTGGACAATTACGGCCTGCCTGTTGCCCGCAGCCACGCGCCGATTCATTCTCCCTGCCAATGCGGTCTATGGGAATCACCTTCCGGGCTCGATCCCGGAATGGGCTGTTCATTGGCAAAGCATGTAAACGCGGCCCGGCGCCGCGAAACAAAAGGCTTGAGCCATGAAGCTCACACGTCTGCGTCTGATTGGTTTTAAATCCTTCGTTGAACCGACCGATTTCCAGATCGAGCCGGGGCTCACTGGCGTTGTCGGCCCGAACGGCTGCGGCAAATCCAATCTGGTCGAAGCGATGCGCTGGGTGATGGGCGAGTCCTCCCACAAGTCCATGCGCGCCGCGAGCATGGACGATGTGATCTTCTCCGGCACCAACGGGCGCCCCGCGCGCAATACCGCCGAGGTGGCGATCTCGATCGACAATTCCGAGCGCAAGGCGCCGTCCTCATTCAACGACCAAGATACGCTGGAAATCTCCCGCCGCATTGAGCGCGAGGCGGGCTCCGTTTACCGCATCAACGGGCGCGAGGCGCGCGCGCGCGACGTGCAGATCGTGTTCGCCGACGCCTCCACCGGTTCGCGCTCGCCTGCCCTCGTGCATCAGGGCCGCATCGGCGAGATCATTCAGGCCAAACCGGAACAGCGCCGCCGCGTGCTGGAAGAGGCCGCCGGCATCGCCGGCTTGCATGCGCGCCGGCATGAGGCCGAGCTGCGCCTGAAAGCTGCGGAAACCAATTTGCTGCGGCTGGAAGACGTGATCGGCCAGCTTGCCGCGCAACTCGATGGGCTGAAAAAGCAAGCCCGCCAGGCGGTGCGCTATCGCAACGTCTCCGGCCATGTCCGCAAGGTCGAGGCGACGCTGTTCCATCTGCGCTGGACCGCGGCCAACGCCGAAGTCGCCGAGGCGGAGCGCGCCAAGAATTCCGGCGTGCGTCTTGTCGCCGAGCGCTCGGGCGCGCAGGCCGAAGCCACCAAGCGCCAGGCCAATGCCGCGGCTTCGCTCAATCCCCTGCGTGAGGCCGAGGCGCGCGCGGGCGCCGCTCTGCACCGGCTCAATGTCGCGCGCGAAGACCTCGACCGCGAGGAAGTCCGCGCCAAGGATCGCATCGCCGAACTCGAACAGCGGCTGGTGCAGCTTGCCGCGGACGGCGATCGCGAAAAGCGGCTCGCGGCGGACGCGCAGGCAGCGCTGGCCCGGCTTGCGAGCGAAGCCGAAGCGCTCAAGCGCGAAGCCGGCCAAAGCGCGCAGCGCCGCAGCGGAGTTGATACCCGCCTCGCCAAGGCCGACACTGAACTGAACGCCGCGGAAAAGATTTTCAGCGACCTCACCAGCGAACTCGCCGATCTCACTGCGCGCCGCCAGTCGCTGGAGACCGCCGGGCGAGAGCATGGCGAGCGCGAGCAGCGTCTCGCAGCCGAAATCGCCGAAGTGGAACGCGAACTCTCCACCCTCAAGGCCGCGGGCATTACCGGCAGGAGCGCCAAGGCCGCCGAGGGCGCGCAGGCTGCCGTTGCCGAGGCGGAAGCCGCCGCGCTCGCAGCCGAAGCGGCTCACCTGACTGCGCGCGAGGAACTGGAATCCGCCCGCGCTGCATTCGCTGAAGCCGAGCAGCGCACGCAGCGGCTGGAAACCGAAGCAAAGACGCTTTCCAAGATGCTCGCCGTCGACGCCAAGAATATGTGGCCGCCGGTGATGGACAACATCACGGTCGAGAAGGGCTACGAGAAAGCGCTCGGCGCCGCGCTGGGCGACGATCTCGACGCGCCCATCGATGCGTCCTCGCCGATGCGCTGGATGCGCACCAACGGCACCGGCGATCCGGCGCTGCCCGAAGGCGCCGTGCCGCTCGCACGCCATGTGAAGGCGCCGCCCGAGCTTGCGCGCCGGCTCGCCCAGATCGGCGTCGTCGAGCGCGACAACGGAGCGCGGCTGGCGGCATTGCTCAAAGCCGGTCAGCGGCTGGTGTCGCGCGAAGGCGATCTGTGGCGATGGGACGGCTTTGTCGCCGCCGCGCACGCCCCGAGCGGCGCCGCCCGCCGCCTGGCGCAGCGCAGCCGCATCGCCGAGGTCGAGGCCGAACTGGTCGCGGCGCGTGCCGACGTGGAAGAAAAACGCACCTCGGTCGAGAAGGCGCAAACCGGATTCAACGCCGCCACCACCGATGAAATCGAAGCGCGAGCACGTGAGCGCGATCTCAATCGCAAGGCCTCGCGTCTTTCGGCGCTCACCGAAGCCATCGTCCGTCTCGTCGCCAGCCGCGATGAGGCCTCCGCCGCCAAGATGGATGCCGGACGCGCCACCTCGGCGCTGGCGCCCGTTGCCGGCATCGAGGCAAAGCTCACCGCCGTGCGTGACGACATCGCCAGGCGCCGCACCGTTCTCGCCGATGTGCGCGCCGAAGCGCAAGCCATCGCGCGCGACGCCGAACTCGCCGACCGCCGCTTGCAGGCTATTGCCGCCGAGCAAACCGGCTGGAGCGAGCGCAAAGAGGGTGCCGCACATCAGATCGCGACGCTGGAGACGCGCATCACCGAGGCCAAGGGCGAGCGTCAGGCGCTGGAGAACGCGCCAAGGGTATTTGCCGAAAAGCGCCGTGCCTTGATCGGCGAAATCGAGAATGCCGAGGCCGCCCGCCGCGCCGCCGCCGACACACTGGCCACCGCCGAAAATGCGCTCGCGGAAGCCGACAAGGACGCCCGCGCCGCGCTCGAATCCCTGAGCACCGCGCGCGAGGAATTCGCCCGTGCCGAGGAGCGCTTCGAGGGCGCCAAGCGGCGGCTTTCCGACCTGGGGCGTGAAATTCGCGAAGTGCTGGAAATCGACCCTTCAGGCGTGGCGGAACTCGCCGGCGTCAAGCCGGGCGATGCCGTGGAAGACGTCGCCGAGGTCGAGGCCACGCTGGAGCGCTTGCGGCGCGAGCGCGAGCGGCTTGGCGCGGTCAACCTGCGCGCCGAGGAAGAACTGCACGAGGTCGAAGGCCAGCACGGCAATCTCGCTTCCGAGCGCGACGATCTCGTCGAGGCGATCAAGCGGTTGCGGCAGGGCATCCTCAACCTCAACCGCGAGGCGCGCGAGCGGCTGCTCGCCTCGTTCGAAGTGGTCAACGGCCACTTCAAGCACCTGTTCGCGAACTTGTTCGGCGGCGGCACCGCGGAATTGCAACTGATCGAAAGCGAAGACCCGCTGGAAGCCGGCCTTGAGATCATCGCGCGACCGCCGGGCAAGAAGCCGACGACGCTCTCGCTCCTCTCCGGCGGCGAACAGGCCCTCACGGCGCTGGCGCTTATCTTCGCGGTGTTCCTCACCAATCCGGCGCCGATCTGCGTGCTGGACGAAGTCGACGCGCCGCTCGACGATCACAACGTGGAGCGCTTCTGCGACCTGCTCGACGAGATGACCCGCTCGACCGACACGCGCTTCGTCATCATCACGCACAACCCGATCACCATGGCGCGCATGAACCGCCTGTTCGGCGTCACCATGGCCGAGCGCGGCGTGTCGCAGCTGGTTTCGGTGGATCTGGAAACGGCGGCGAAATTCCGCGAGGCGAGCTAACGCGCTCTGAGCTTATGCCGCTTCGCTGCCGGCAATATCCGCGGCTTCTTGATCTTCAGTGGCTTGCGGCAATGGCTCTTCGTCGAGCCAGGCCTCGTCCGTCGCCCAGACATGCTCCTGCCCGCAGGCGGAGCAGTTCATGCGCGCGGCGATCCTGGGCAACGCGCGCAGGACATACGGCTCGGTCTCGATCTGCGTCGAAACCGCGCGGCCAGTCACAGGACACCTGATCATCACCGAGCTCATATTCGAGCCCTCCGATGCGTGCGCGCCCCATCCCCTATTCCTTGTTGGCAAAGAAACCCGCGACCGTGACGGCGGTAAGACGGCGCGGACGTCTCTGTGGATAACTTTACGAGAACCGGCATTGCGGTGGGAACCGGCGAGCCCGAGCGGCGTTAACGCGGGGTGAAGATTACGTAACGGTCGGGCGGCTTTTCCCCCCTACCCCCCCGAAGTGCCGTCTGACTAGTAGACCCCGGGCCTTAAAGGCCTGGGGTCTTTTTTTCGATGGTGGCGGCTTATGAGGCTGCGGCCTGCCGTTATCATTTTCCCCGTTGCCGTCTGCCGCGCGCACCCCATCTAGGATAGGCTTTGGAACTTCCCCGCTTGCCCCGCAGGAGCAAATTGCATGTCCACCACCAATTGGGTCGTCATTGGCATCATCGTCGTCATCATCGGCTGGATTTTCACGGTCTATAACGGCCTCGTCTCCCTGCGGCAGCGCGTGAGCCAGGCCTTCGCCGACATCGACGTTCAGCTCAAACTGCGCAGCGATCTCATTCCGAACCTGATCGAGACCGTGAAGGGCTACGTCTCGCACGAGCGCGGCACGCTCGAAGCCATCGTGCAGGCGCGCAACGCCGCCATCGCCGCGCCCGGCCTGCCGCAAAAGGTCGCCGCCGAAAACGCGCTCTCCGGCGCGCTGCGGCAATTGTTCGCGCTCTCCGAATCCTATCCCGACCTGAAAGCCAGCCAGAATTTCCAGCAATTGCAGAACGAGCTTTCCGACATCGAGAACAAGCTCGCCGCCGCGCGGCGCTTCTTCAACAACGCGGTGCAGGAATACAACACCGGCATCCAGCAAATTCCCGCTGCGCTGTTCGCCGGCATGTTCGGCTTCCAGCAGCAGCCTTTCTTCGATCTTGGAGAGTCGCGCGCGCAACTCGACAAGGCGCCGAGCGTGAAATTCTAACGGCAAGTCCCGCCGCAACAGGACCGGGCCATGGCCGCCTACGGTCTCTACACGCATATCCAGTCGAACAAGCGCCGCTCGGTCGCGCTGCTGATCGGTCTGTTCTTTCTCGTCTATCTGCTGGTGTTCGCCGGCGCGCTGGTGGCCGAAGCACTGATGGCATCGGAAAACGTTCCGCTCGACTGGATCGTGCACGCGGCGAAATACGATTTCATCATGGCGGCGCCGTTCGCGACCCTAGGCACCATTCTGTGGATTCTCGTTGCCTACAAATTCCACCAGTCGATGATCGATTCGATCACCGGCGGGAAAGAAGTGACGCGCAAGGAAGAACCGCGGCTTTATAACTTGCTGGAAAATCTGTGCGTCTCGCGCGGCATTCCCGTGCCGAAACTCAAGATCACCGAGGAAGACGCACTCAACGCCTTTGCCACCGGGCTGAATGAAAAGCAATATTCCATCACGGTGACGCGCGGGCTGATCAACGCGCTCAACGACGCCGAGATTGAATCGGTGCTCGGACACGAACTCACGCACATTCGCAATGGCGACGTCCGCATGCTGGTGATCGCGGTCGTCATCGCCGGCGTGATCTCGTTCTTCGGCGAGATGGTTTTCCGCATCTTCTTTCAGGGCAACTGGGGCAGCAGCCGCTCAAGCGGCAGCAGCGACCGCAAGGGTTCGGGCGCCGGCATCGCCATCGTCATTGCGCTCGTGCTGGTCGCAATCGCATGGCTGCTGTCCGTCGTCATTCGCTTCGCGCTCTCGCGCAAACGCGAATTTCTCGCCGACGCGGGTTCGGTGGAACTGACGAAAAATCCCGACGCCATGATTTCGGCCCTGCGCAAGATCGAAGGGCGAGGCGAATTGCCCGTCGCCACTTCGGCGGTGATGGAAATGTGCATCGACAATCCGCGGCATGGCTTTACGGACTTGTTCGCAACGCATCCTTCGGTGGATGCGCGCGCCGCCGCGCTGGTGCAGTTCGCGGGCGGGCACGATCCCGGTCCGCTGGAGCTGCCGCCGCCGGAAGAAGAAACATCTGACAACACTGATGCGCCGGCAGGCGAGCCATCAAGCGGACCTTGGGGCGGCAGCGAGAAGCCGGCTTTGCCCGGCCAGACGCCAGCCGGCGGGCCTTGGGGGCCGAAGCGTTCCTGATCCGCAATCAGCGCTAATGCCCCTCGAACGAAACGAGCGTTCGCACCGGCACGCCGAGTTTTCTGATTTTCTCGGCGCCGCCGAGTTCAGGCAAATCGACCACGAAACAGGCGGCGAGCACATCGGCACCGAGCTGCCGCAACAGCTTCACCGCGCCTTCCGCCGTGCCGCCGGTGGCGATCAGATCATCCACCAGAATGACGCGCTCGCCCTTCACCACCGCGTCCTCGTGCATCTCCATCTCGTCGAGGCCGTATTCGAGCGAATAGGCGACGCTCACGCGCTTGTGTGGAAGCTTTCCTTTTTTACGGATCGGGATGAACCCGGCTGACACCTGATGCGCCACCGCGCCGCCGAGAATGAAGCCTCGCGCCTCGATGCCGGCGACCTTGTCGATCTTCATGCCCGCCCAAGGCTGCACCAGCTCGTCCACCGCGCGGCGGAACGCGCGCGCATCGCCCAGCAATGTAGTGATGTCGCGGAACATGATCCCCGGCTTTGGATAATCGGGGATCGTGCGGATCGTGGCGCGAAGATCGTGTTCGAGGTCGGAGCGTGCCATGACAATTTCAGGTAATTGGGATTTTCGACTTTGCTCGACAAACAAGCCAAACGCAACGCCGTCAGCCGGACCGGGATTGAAATGAGGATTTGCGCGAAGAGTGCACGGCAAGAATATCGCCGTCTTTATCGCCAACGGAGCCCCACGTTTCCGGATCGAAAAGTTCGTAATCGATGCCCCTGAGCAAAGCCATGATCTCAGGGCGATCCTCGGAAGCCTCAAGCAAAATCGCCGGACGATGAGCGCGCAGCGTTTCCATGCCGCCGCGCAGGACGAGCAGGTCCGCGCCTTCCACGTCGATCTTGAGCAAATCCGGCGGGCCGTAAGCGGCGCAACTTTCATCCAGCGTCGTGCACTGCACGGTAACGGCGGGACCGCCAACACTGTGGTGACGCTGATTGAAAGTGTGGCCGTCCCTGCCGAGCACAAGGCTCCCGGTTGCTCCCGAAAGCTGGTCGAGGAGAAAAACATTTTTGCCCGCGCGGTCGGCAACAGCCCGTTCGACAAGACGCACGTCCGTTCCGGCTCCCGTTTTTCGCAAACACGCCATGTTGCCGGGGTCCGGCTCGAACAGCACGGTTTTGACGCCGGGCCGCTCGCTTAAAACGATCCACGTATAAAGTCCGATGTTCGCGCCGACATCCCAGAACGACGCAGGCTTCACCGCACAGACGATGCGCGCAAAGCGGTCATGCTCCGGCAGATTTGGCAGCAGCAGAAAAGACATATTGCGGTAGCTGTCGGCATAGACGCGGCGGCCGCGGAAATTGCGCCACGCCGTGAAACTCAAGCGCCGTCCCAGAAGCCGGAAGATCGCGCTGCGGCGCAGCCGGTACAGGGGGTGAAAGCGCTCGCGAACCCAGGCTGCGACAGATTGCATGAATGCGGCGCTCCAACTGCCGCAAATACTATCCCAGCACCCGCCCCGCCACAGCATCCAGTTTCGCAACCAGTGCCGGGTCGCGCGCTTCCGGCGCGGTGAGGATCGCGGTATCGAGCGCGCGGTCGGAGCCGATAGGGCACGGCTCGTGCTCGCGCGGAAAATCGCGGGCCAGCCGCGCCACCAGGCGCTTCGCCTTTTCGGCGTTTTCCTTGAGCACCGCGATGATGTCCTGCACCGTCACGGCGTCATGTTCCGAATGCCAGCAGTCGAAGTCGGTGACCATCGCAACGGTCGCGTAACAAAGCTCCGCCTCGCGCGCGAGTTTCGCCTCCGGCATGTTGGTCATGCCGATCACCGAATAGCCGAGCGTCTTGTAGGTGATGCTTTCGGCGTAAGTGGAAAATTGCGGGCCTTCCATGCAGACGTAAGTGCCGCCGCGCGCCAGCGGGATGTTCTCCTTGCCCGCCGCCTCGTCGATGCGCAGGCGAAGCTGCGGCGACACCGGGTGCGCCATCGAGACATGCGCGACCAGACCCTTGCCGAAGAACGAACTCTCGCGCTTGTGCGTGCGGTCGATGAACTGATCGATCAGCACGAATGTACCGGGCGGCAGTTCTTCCTTGAATGAGCCGCAGGCCGAGAGCGAGACCAGATCGGTGACGCCCGCGCGCTTAAGCGCATCGATATTGGCGCGATAGTTGATGTCGGAGGGCGAGAGGCGGTGACCCTTGTCGTGGCGCGGCAGGAAGATGACGGGGAGGCCGGCAATCTCGCCGATGCGCAAGGCGCCCGACGGTTCGCCCCACGGGCTTTTGACGTGCTCCTCGCGCACATTCTCCAGCCCCGGCAGGTCGTAAATGCCGGAGCCGCCGATAACGCCGAGAACCGCTTTGGCCATTTCCCCGCCCTACCAATTGCCCAAATGAAAAGGGCCCCGAAAGGGGCCCTTCGTCAAGATCGGCAGCGCTTAGTGCGCGTCCGCCCAGACTTTCTTCTTGGTGAAGTACAAGAGGCCCGACAGGACGATGAGGAAGATCATCACCTGAAAACCAAGACGCTTGCGCTCGTTCAGATGCGGCTCCGCCGTCCACATCAGGAATGCCGAGATGTCCTGCGAATACTGGTCGATCGTCGTGGGCGATCCGTCATCGAAGGTAACCTGCCCCGCCTGCAGCGGCGGCGGCATGCCGATCATGTGGCCGGAGAAGTATTTGTTGTAGCTCATGCCGGACGGCATCTGCATGCCCTTGGGCGCGTCTTCGTAGCCCTTGATGAGCGCTGCGATGTAGTCCGGCCCCTGTTCCTGATACTGCGTGAACATGTCGAACACGAACTGCGGGAAGCCGCGCTCATAGGTGCGCGCCTTTGCCATGACGGAGAGATCGGGCGGCACCGACCCGCCATAGGTGGCGCGCGCGATGGCATCGTTTGCGAACGGCTTCGGGAAAGCATCCGCCAGCCGGCCGGGACGCTCGAACATGTCGCCCGCGTCATTCGGCCCGTCCTTGATCTTGTATTCAGCCGCGACCGTCGCCGCCTGCGCCGACGAATAGCCGGGCCCGCCGGGCTCGGCCAGATTGCGGAAGCTGATGTATTCAAGCGAATGACAGGTGGCGCAGACCTCGCGGTAAATCTTGAAGCCGCGCTGCAACTGCGCCTGATCGTATTTGCCGAACGGGCCGGAGAACGACCACTTGAGTTGCGGCGGCGCCGGAGTGTCGTGCTCATGCCCCTGCGCGATCGCAGCCTTCGGCAGCATCAGCACCGAGAGCGCGATCGCCAGCACCGCGACGGCGGCGCCCGCCTTGCCGAGCACCGATTCCGAAATCGACTTCGGCAGCGGCTTGGCCTTCTCGAACTTGCCGAGCAGCGGCAGGATGATGATGAAGTGCGCGAAGTAATAGAACGTGAGAATGCGCGCGGCGGTGACATAGCCGCCTTCCGCGGGCTTGGCGCCGAGCCAGCCGAGGCCGATGCACACCAGCACGAACAGCCAGAAGAACTGGCGGTAAAGCGGCCGGTAGCGCGCCGAGCGCACTTTCGACGTATCGAGCCATGGCAGGAAGGCGAGGATGACAATGGAGCCGACCAGCGCGGTCACGCCCAGCAGCTTGCTCGGGATCGCGCGCAGGATCGCGTAGAACGGCAGGTAATACCATTCCGGCACGATGTGCGTCGGCGTCACCGCAGGATTGGCGGGCACGTAGTTGTCGGCGTGGCCGAGGAAGTTCGGCGTGTAGAACACGAACCATGCGTAGACGATGCAGAACGCCACCATCATGAAGGAGTCCTTCGAGGTGGCGTAAGGCGTGAAACGCACCACGTCCTTTTCCGTCTGCGGCTCGATGCCGGTGGGATTGTTCTGACCGACGACGTGCAGCGCCCAGATGTGCAGCACCACGACGCCCGCGATCACGAACGGGAGCAGATAATGCAGCGAGAAGAAGCGCTGCAGCGTCGGATTGCCGACCGAATAGCCGCCCCACAGCCAGGTGACGACGGCTTCGCCGACGCCCGGAATGGCCGAGAAGAAGTTGGTGATGACGGTGGCGCCCCAGAAACTCATCTGGCCCCAGGGCAGCGTGTAGCCGAGGAAGCCGGTCGCCATCATCAGCAGATAGAGAATGACGCCGAGGATCCACAACAGCTCGCGCGGCTCCTTATAGGAGCCGTAATACATGCCGCGGAACATGTGGATGTAGACGGCGACGAAGAACATCGACGCGCCGTTGGAATGCAAATAGCGCAGCAGCCAGCCGTAATTCACGTCGCGCATGATGTGCTCGACGGACTTGAAGGCCATGTCGGCATGCGGGGTGTAATGCATGACCAGCACGATGCCGGTGATGATCTGCGCGCCCAGCAGGAACGAGAGGATGCCGCCGAAGGTCCACCAGTAATTCAGGTTTCGCGGCGTCGGATAGGCGACGAACGACGAATGGATCAGCCCGCCGATCGGCAGGCGCCGTTCAATCCATTTCATCACCGGATTTTGCGGCTGGTAAGTCGATTGTCCGCTCATGCTCGAACCTTCAGGGAAAGCGCTCGCGGATCAACCGATCCGGATCTTGGTGTCGGAAAGGAATTCATAGGGCGGCAGCGGCAGATTATAGGGCGCCGGGCCCTCAACGATGCGCCCTGAGCTGTCGTATTGCGAGCCGTGGCAAGGGCAGAAGAAGCCGTCGTACTTGCCCGCATGCGCGAGCGGGATGCAGCCGAGATGGGTGCAGATGCCGACAAGCACCAGCCACTGGTCCTTGCCTTCCTTCACGCGCTTCTGGTCCGCCTGCGGATCCTTCAGCTTGCTCAGATCGGCCTTGCGCGCCTCGTCGATCTCTTTCTTGGTGCGGTGACCGACGAAAATCGGCTTGCCGCGCCAGAACACCTTGATCACCTGACCTTCGGTGATGGGCGCAAGATCGACCTCGATCGGCGCACCGGCGGCGATCGTCGAGGCATCTGGATTCATTTGGGTGACAAGAGGCACAAGCACCGCGGCGGCGCCGACCGCGCCGACCGCTCCGGTTGCGATGTATAGAAAATCGCGGCGCGTGTGCTCCGTTGCAGACACGGTCGTCACGTTTCGTCGTCTCCCCGTGTGGCGATGAAACCACCCGCGCTGGGAACCGGCAGGGAAGTCCTGCGGGACGGCGTGTGGCCCGGCTGCGGCAGTTCTGGTTAAGGCAGAATGCGCGGCCGGCGGGTTTTATTGGCACCCTTGCCGAAAGAGCGCAAGCCCGCTATCGCCGCAATGACCAAAGGTCGCATAAGTCGTTCTTAAATGTTGCTTTTAGGGCCGCGCCCGCTGCCCGCTAAACCGGCAGGCTGCCTTATGCGGATCGCCCTTTTGGAGCCGGATATCCCCCAAAACACGGGAACGATTCTGCGCCTATGCGCCTGCTTCGGGGTTGAAGCGCATCTCATCGAGCCATCGGGATTTCCAATCACCGACCGCGCCTTCCGCCGGGCGGGGATGGATTACCTGGATCAGGTCTCCATCACCCGGCACACCTCGTGGCAGGCATTCGATGACTGGCGGCGGGGCGAGGCTTTGCGCCTGCTGTTGTTCACAACCAAGGGCGCCGCCTCTTATCTCGATCATGCCTACGGCAAGGGCGACATTTTATTGTTTGGCCGGGAATCCGCCGGCGCACCCGAGGCCGTCCATCAAGCCGCCGATGCCCGGCTTAAAATCCCGATGCGGGAGGGCTTGCGCTCGCTCAATATCGCGATGGCGGCGGCCATCGTAATTGGCGAAGCGATGAGGCAGACGGGAGGCTTCCGCTTTGAATAAGATCGCGGGCATGACCTCGCCTTTACCCGATGCAGCCACGCTGGAAGCGCGCAAGAACAGCGCCCGCGTTTGGTTTGAAAAATTGCGCGACGATATTTGCGCGGGGCTCGAAGCCGTTGAGGACGCGCTGCCGAAAGGCGCGCCGATGGCAGAGCAAAAGGCGGGGCGGTTCATCCGCAAGCCCTGGGAGCGCACCGATCATACCGGCAAACCGGGCGGCGGCGGCGTGATGTCCGTGATGCACGGGCGCGTGTTCGAGAAAGTGGGCGTGCATTGCTCCACCGTGCATGGCGAGTTCTCGCCGGAATTCCGCAAGGATATCCCCGGCGCGGAAACCGACCCGCGTTTCTGGGCGTCGGGCATTTCTCTGATCGCGCACCCGCAAAATCCGCACGTCCCCGCCGTGCACATGAACACGCGCTTTGTCGTCACCAGCAAAGCCTGGTTCGGGGGTGGCGCGGATTTAACGCCCGTGCTCGATGCCCGCCGCACGCAAGGCGACCCCGACAGCGTGGCGTTTCACGCCGCAATGAAAGCGGCATGCGACGCGCACGCCAAGATCGCGCCTTACGAGAAATACAAAAAATGGTGCGATGAATATTTCCACCTCAAGCACCGCAATGAACCGCGCGGCATCGGTGGAATTTTTTACGACTACCTTGAAACCGATTGGGACGAGACTTTCGCCTTCACGCAGGATGTCGGCCGCGCGTTTGCAAAAATTTACCCAGAGCTGGCGCGAAAGAATTTCGGCAAGCCGTGGACGGATACCGAGCGCGAGGAACAACTCATCCGGCGCGGGCGCTACGTGGAATTCAATTTGCTTTACGACCGCGGCACGATTTTCGGCCTTCGCACCGGCGGCAACGTCGAGTCGATCCTCTCCTCGCTGCCGCCCGTGGTGAAGTGGCCGTGATTTTTTGGAGCAGGATCTTGTCCGAAAACCGGTTCCCACTTTTCGGGATCATGCTCTGATCACCAGCGCGTCACCGCTCCATAGATCATGAACGCGCCGCCGGTGAGCACCACCGCGTCGAGAATCGCGGTGTGCACATGCAACGGCATGCGCGCGACGAACGCTTTGGCGAGAAACGCGCCGGGCAGCGCGACGAAGCCAATGAGCAGCGCAAACGCGATTACCTGAGCGGTGAGCACGCCCGCGAGACCGAACACGGAAATTTTCACCAGCCCGATGACGATGGAGATGACCGCGTCGGTCGCGATCACGCCCGCGCCTTCGACACCCGCCGCCATCAGCAACGAGAGCAAGATGACGCCCGATCCGGCAGTGCCGCCGACCACAACGCCGTAGCCTGCCGAACTCATCGCCAATCCGCCGTCGCCGAGGCTGACGTTGTGATATTTGAGCAACCGGCGCAGCGGCACGCTCAGGCACAGCATCGAGCCGATCACCAGCAGCGCGCCCGCGCTGGAGAGCAGCGTGTAGCCGTAGGCGCCGAGCGCGCAGGTAAGCACCGACGCGGCAAGAATGATCCCCGCGCGCCGCCAGTCGATGAATTTGAAAAACGCCACCGCGCGGCTCGAATTGGAGAACAACGCCGAGATCGCGATGATCGGAACGATCGGCTCCGCGCCGATCAGCGGCACCAGCACCAGCGGCATCAGCGCGCCGGTGCCGTAGCCCGCGACGCCGCCGACGATTGAGGCGAACAGCGCAACGCCCGCCACCAGCAATAATTGAAACAGCGATACATCGGCGAAGGCTGAGAACAAACTGGGCGCTCTTTCTTTTACCTCCCCCTAGAAGGGGGAGGTCGCCCGCCGTAGCCCATTGGGCGAAGGCGTGGCGGGTGGGGGTAAAGGTATCGCTAGCGATAGTTGAATAACCCCCACCCCAACCCTCCCCCTTTCAGGGGGAGGGAGTCGAGAGGCCCATTGTTTCATCTAGCGCGCGGCGAGATCGGCCGGCGAAATCAGCACGCCGAAGCGCTCGCACCAGATCACCACGCTGGGATAATCCTTCAGGTTGACGCCGGCCGGAATCGCATAGCGCTGGCTGCCCTTGAAGGCGCGCAGGCCGCCGAGATCGATATACATCGCGTCCTTCACCGCCGCCTCGTTGCGGATGCCCGCCTTCGGCACGAGATAGACGTGATAAGCCGGCCCCGGCCCCACTTCGAAATCCGGCTCAAGAAAAACCGTGCGCTCATAGACGCTCACCTTGCCGCGGCCCCAATGCACCGGATCGGACGGATTGGCATGGATGAACGTGCCGGAGGCTTTGAGCGGCGAGCGGTCGGCCTCGGTCAACTGCTCGAAGGCAGGCGGCGGCGGAAACACGTAAGGGAAAATGAAAAATCCCAGCGCCACGCCGAAGATGGTGCCGACCGCGCCGCCGAAACAGAAAATCACAATCGAGCGCCAGAAATTGCTCATGACATCCTCCCCTGATCGGCGCGAGTGTAAAGCCCTCGCGGCGCCTGCGCCTTCACGAGCGCGTCATGAGTTTTCACTTTTGGCGGCCATGTCCGTGATAGCGGCGAGCGCTTTTGCGTCATTGGGAAAATCCGCCGCGATCCAGGCATCCTCCGCCGCGCGCAATGCGGCGCCGAGCGCCGGGCCTTTCGCAACGCCACGCTGCATGAAGTCCGCCGCCTTGACCGGAAACTCCGGCGCCGTCCAGCGCTGCGGCAGCGTGGCGAGCGCATGCCAGTCTTTGTCCGCCGCGCCCGCGGGCGAGCGCGACCACGCCAGCAGCACGCGGTCGGTGTAGCGCTCGGGGCCAAGTTTATAAAGAAGCACACGCGCTTGCTTTTCGTCCGGAGCAACTTGCCGCCATTCCTGACCCATCGAGGCAAGCCGCTCGTGCTCGGCATTGGCGAGGCGCAATTTTTGCCATAGCCGTTCGGCGTCTTCCGGAACGCTGACGGCAAGCGCGCCCAACCGTTGCACCGGATCGGCGGGTGCGCCGATGGCGGCCTCGGCCTTCGCCATGTTCTCGAAGCTGGCGAGATAGCTCACGCCGCCGAGCACGCGCAGCAGTAACCCCGCATCGGTCATCGCGATCAGCGTCGGCACCGCATGCTTTGCTACAACGAGCTTGAGCAATTCCATCCGAACGCGCTCGCGCGAGAGCTGATCCAGCCCCTCGCGCCCCGCGATGCACGCCGCCAGGCCCGCCGCGTCGGGATGCCCGCCGTTGCTGTAAGCCGCGTGGAAACGGAAGAAACGCAGGATGCGTAAGTAATCCTCGGCGATGCGTTTTGCCGGATCGCCGATGAAGCGCACGCGCCGCGCTTTGAGATCGTCGAACCCGCCGACATAGTCGTAAACTTTTCCGTCACGCCCGACGGAAAACGCATTCATGGTGAAGTCGCGCCGTTCCGCATCCGCCTTCCAGTCGCGCCCGAACGCCACCTTGGCGTGACGTCCGTAAGTCTCGACGTCCTGCCGCAACGTCGTCACCTCGAACGGCGCGCCGTCAATCACCACGGTAATGGTGCCGTGCTCGATGCCGGTCGGCACCGGCTTGAACCCGGCAGCGTTAGCGCGGCGGATCACTTCGTCCGGCACGGCGGTGGTGGCGACGTCGATTTCCGCAACCGGCATATCGAGCAGCGCATTTCGCACCGCGCCGCCGACCGCGCGCGCCTCCTCACCGTCGCAATCGAGCACCTTGAGCAGCCGCGACAGCGATCCGCCAGTCAACCACGCCGCGCCGGAAAGGTTCGCGGCAGCCGCCGTCATCAGCGCGTCGTCCCCGGCACGAATTTGCCGTTCTCCATGTGCGCCGGAACGTAAGTGGTGCCGACCGGGGCGCCGGTGAAATGCGCGAAATAGATGAAGCTGCCGAGCATCAGAAGCAGCGCCGCGATGGTGAGCCAGGCGATGCGCGAGAGCGGCCAGTGCTGCGGATCGAGAACGCCCGCGCGCGTGGCCATCAGAAAAGCGGCGTAAAGCACGAACGGCGCGATGAACAGCAGGAATTCCGTGAGAACCGGGCGGATCATGGACGGTAAATCCGATCATAAAGATTGCGGAGGATACCCGCGGTGACGCCCCAGATATTACGCTCTCCGAACGGCATCGCGTAGACCGTCCGCGTCATTCCCTGCCATTCGCGGGCTTGCCGGTGGTGATTTTCCGGCGCCATCAGGAAAGCCAGCGGCACCTCGAAAGTGTCGTCCACCTCCGCGGCGCTTAAACGAAGTTTGAAACCCGGCTTCACCCGCGCCACCGTTGGCACGATGCGGTAGCCGCGCGTCGTCATGTAGAGATCGAGATAGCCGACCGGTTCGACGAATTCGCGCGTCAGGCCGATTTCCTCATCGGCTTCGCGCAAGGCCGCTTCCAGCGGATTTTTGTCGCCGGCGTCGATCTTGCCACCCGGAAATGAGATCTGCCCGGGATGATCCGGCAAATGCGCCGAGCGCTGGGTCAACAAAACAGTTGGTTCGGGGTGATCGACAATCGGCACCAGCACGGCGGCGGGGCGGACAGGCTTCACCTCGGCAATCGCCCGCATCACCGGATCGATGTCGTGGTCGCCGCGCGCCGGGATGATGCTGGCATCGCGCAAGCCCGCCGGCACGTCGAGCGAAAGCCGCTCGCGCGCACGCGCGAAAAACTCCGCCGCCGGCATTGAGGCCTGAACGCGGGCGGCATTCTCCATCAGGCGAATTCCTTCAGCGCGTCGGCCTTTGCCATGACGAAAAATTCCCCGCCGGAGGCGACGCCGAACATTCGCTCGCCGGAAATCTCGCGCTCCTCGCCGAGCGCCACCAGATCGTAGAACAGCGCGCGCGTCACTTTCGCCCAAAGCTCGCGCCGCACATGCAAGTAAGGCTTGAGCCCACCTGTCGCAGGCTCGGGCTCGAAGCGCAAGGCGTGGCCCGGCCCGCACTCCACCCAGTCATCGACATTGGTGCGGAAGCGCAAAACCTGCCCGCGCGCGTCCTGCTCCACCTGCATCTCGACGGCAAGGAACGGCGCGTCGTCGACAACGATTCCAACTTTTTCCACCGGCGTGACGAGGAAATATTTTTCTCCCTCGCGCTTGAGCACCGATGCGAACAATTTGACTAAAGCCGGCCGGCCGATCGGCGTCTTGAGATAGAACCATGTGCCGTCGGTGGCGATACGCATATCGAGATCGCCGCAAAACGGCGGATTCCACAGGTGAACGGGCGGCGGTCCCTTGGCGCCTTCGCGCCTGACGGCACCCGCGATGGCGTCCAGCCCGGCAACCTCGTTCTGCCCTTCCTTCGCCACTGTTTTCCTATCGAGTTCAAGCACTTCTAGGCTGTTCGCATCTTCGTGATTCATCGGACCCAACAGCCAAGATAGCGTAAGCTTATGCGTAGAAATGAGCCAGATTCGTGCATTTTGGACCCCCGGCGGTGTTGGTGCGTTTGTTGCATGAATTCGCTTGAAGCAGGCAACCGGTAACAAGGAGCCAGACATGGCGAAGGGGAAGTCGAGCGGCGAGAACCTGGAGAAGCTCGAGGACATGATCGTCCGCGCGGCGGAATCGACAGCCGCCCATGTGCGCGCCGCCAAGGCCGCGATCGGCTCAGTCATCTTCGGGCAGGAACGGGTGGTCGAGCGCGCGCTCATCACCGTGCTCTCCGGCGGCCATGCGCTCCTCATCGGCGTACCCGGCCTCGCCAAGACGAAACTGGTCGAGACCATGGGCATCGTGCTCGGACTGGATGCGCGGCGCGTGCAGTTCACGCCCGACTTGATGCCGTCCGACATTCTCGGCTCGGAAGTGCTGGAGGAAAGCCCCGGCGGCAAGCGCAACTTCCGTTTCATTCCGGGACCGATCTTCGCGCAGTTGCTGATGGCGGACGAAATCAACCGCGCTTCGCCGCGCACGCAGTCTGCCCTCTTGCAGGCGATGCAGGAGCAGCACGTCACTGTCGCCGGCGCGCGTCACGATCTGCCGAAGCCGTTCCATGTGCTGGCGACACAAAATCCGCTGGAGCAGGAAGGCACCTATCCGCTGCCCGAAGCGCAGTTGGATCGCTTTCTGATGGAAGTGGACGTCGATTATCCAGACCTCGCCGCCGAGCGTAAAATTCTGTTCGACACCACCGGCGCGGAAGAAACACGCGCCAAAGCCGCGATGACGGCAGAAGATCTGATCGCCGCGCAGCGGCTGGTGCGCCGGCTTCCCGTCGGCGAATCCGTCGTCGAAGCGATCCTGCAACTGGTGCGCTCCGCGCGTCCCGGCCCGGAAGGCGGCGACACCGGCAAATTGATTTCGTGGGGCCCCGGCCCGCGCGCCAGTCAGGCGCTGATGCTGGCGGTGCGCGCACGCGCGCTGCTGGAGGGACGCTTCGCGCCGTCGGTTGACGATGTCATCGATCTGGCCGAGCCGGTGCTCAAGCACCGCATGGCGCTCACGTTCACGGCGCGGGCGGAAGGCGAGACGATCCCGAACGTGATCGGCCGGCTCAAGGCGCGCATCGGATAAGCAATGGCCGTTGAGCCCGGACTGAACGACATCGAGACAAGCGCGGTAAAGCAGGCAACCGGCGGCGGGCGCACGCTCGCCGCTACCGTGCCGCGTTTGATCCTGGAAGCGCGGCGCGTCGCCGCTACCGTCATTCACGGGTTGCACGGACGCCGCCGCGCGGGACCGGGCGAGAATTTCTGGCAGTACCGGCGCTTTTCGTCAGGAGAACCGGCAGCACGCGTCGACTGGCGGCGTTCCGCGCGCGACGATCATCTTTATGTGCGCGAGCAGGAATGGGAAGCCTCGCATACAGTCTGGATCTGGCCGGATCGCTCGCCTTCGATGGCGTTCGCGTCGGCGCTGTTGCCCGATAGCAAGCTTGAGCGCGCGCTGATCGTCGGCTTCGCGCTCGCGGAAGTTCTGGTGCAAGGCGGCGAGCGCGTCGGCATTCCCGGCCTGATGCGACCGACCGCCAACCGCAACATCATCGAAAAGATGGCGGAGGCGATCCTGCACGACCGCGAGGAGCGCGCGAGCCTGCCGCCGTCTTTCGTGCCATCCCCGCTCGCCGAGATCGTGATGCTGTCCGACCTGTGGGCCCCGATCGGCGACGTGCACAAAACCATCGCGCAGCTTTCCGCGGCCGGCACGCACGGGCATGTCGTGCAGATCGTCGATCCGGCGGAAGAAACATTCCCCTATTCCGGGCGCATTGAATTTGTCGAGCCGGAAGGCGCGGGCGCGATAACAGCGGGCCGCGCGGAGACCTGGCGCAGCGATTACGTGGCGCGCGTGGCGCGGCATCGCGCCGACATCCGCGCCGAGACCGACCGTCTGGGCTGGACCTTCGCCGTTCATCGCACCGACCGGCCTGCGAGCGAACTCCTGCTCGTGCTGCACTCGCGCATGGGGGCCGGCCCCGCCGGCACCGGCATCAATCGCTGGCACGCACTCGGGCAAACAGGGGGCGCCGCATGATCGGCGGCTTGCCCCTCGGCTTCGCGCAACCGCTGGTGCTGCTCGGCCTGTTGAGCCTGCCGGTGTTGTGGTGGCTGTTGCGGCTAATCCCGCCTAGGCCAAGGCGCATTTCGTTTCCGCCGACGCGCATGCTGTTCGACATCGTGCCGAAGGAAGAGACGCCCGCGCGAACGCCGTGGTGGCTCACGTTGTTGCGGCTCACGCTCGCGGGCCTCGTCATCATCGCCGCCGCGGGGCCGCTGTGGAATCCGCCCGTCGCCACATCGAGCCGCGCCGCGCCGCTCGCGATTCTGATCGACGATGGCTGGGCGGCGGCCGCCGCATGGGACGCGCGCATCCGAACCGCCGATGAATTGATCGCGCGCGCGGAAGCCGACAATCGCGGCGTCGCATTGGTGCCGCTGTCGGAAACCGGCCGCGACATCTCGATGCAGACGCCGGGCGCCGCGCGCGTTCGGCTGAAACAGATCAAGCCGAAGCCGCATACGCTGGAACGCGGCGAGGCGCTCGCGCCGCTCGGACGCTTCCTTGCCGCCGCGCCGGATATAGAGCTCGTGTGGCTCTCCGACGGCGTCGATATGGGGCGCGGGCAGGAATTCATCGAAGCGTTGTCGCGCACCATCGGCAGCCGCCCGATCACAGTGGTGGAAGGCGGCATCGCGCAGCCGCATGCGCTCGCCGCCGCTGACAACGCTGCCGGCGCACTCAGCGTCAAAGTTTTGCGCGCGCAAACCGGGGGCAGCGACACCGGCATCGTGCACGCGCTCGATCTCAAAGGCCTGCCGCTCGGCGACGCGCCGTTCGCGTTCAAGTCCGACGAGCGCGAGACGGAAGCCGTGCTCGATCTTCCCGTCGAAATTCGTAACGATGTCGCGCGGCTCGAAATCGTTTCCGAGCGTTCCGCCGGCGCGGTGCAACTGCTGGACAAGCGCTGGCGCCGCCGCACCGTCGGCGTGATTTCCGGCTCCTCCTC
This sequence comes from Rhizobium sp. Q54, assembly GCA_945907045.1. Taxonomy (GTDB): domain Bacteria; phylum Pseudomonadota; class Alphaproteobacteria; order Rhizobiales; family Xanthobacteraceae; genus Pseudolabrys. The sequence goes on from CAMDSH010000011.1 coordinate 38,280, forward strand.
CGACACCGCGCAGCCGCTGCTCGGTTCGACTTTTTATCTTGGCCGCGCGCTCAATCCCTTCGCCGACGTGCGGCTGGCGGAAGGCGCAGCGCCCGCCGACGCGGTGGCGCGTTTCCTCGACCAGAATTTGCCGATGCTGATCCTCGCCGACGTAGGCAACGTCGCAGGCGAGGCGCATGACCGGCTGACCAAATGGATCGACGGCGGCGGCGTGCTGGTGCGCTTCGCGGGGCCGCGTCTTGCCGCCACCGACGACGATCTGGTGCCTGTTAAACTGCGACGCGGCGGACGCATCCTCGGCGGCAGCCTGAGCTGGGAACAGCCGCAGCAACTCGCCGGGTTCGCGCGCGAAAGTCCGTTCAACGGCATGGCGGTGCCGAACGATGTCACCGTCAACCGTCAGGTGCTGGCGGAACCGGATTCCGTTTTGACCGAGCGCACCTGGGCAACGCTCGCCGATGGCACGCCGCTGGTCACCGCGCAGCGCCGCGGCAAGGGCGTGATCGTGCTGTTCCATGTCACCGCCGATACGCGCTGGTCGGATCTGCCGCTCTCCGGCGCCTTCGTCGAAATGCTCAAGCGGCTGGTCTCGCTCGCCGGCTCCACAATCGCAACCGAAACCAATACGCCGGGAAGGCGCGAAGCGGTGCCTGCAACCCGCGTGCTCGACGGCTTCGGCGCGTTCGAGCCGCCTCCCGCGACGGCGCGGCCCGTCCCTGCCGGATTTACCGGACGCGCGAGCGCCGATCATCCGCCCGGCTTCTACGGGCCACCCGAAGGCCTGATTGCCGTTAACACGCTGGCGCCCGCCGACCGCATGGCGCCGCTCGATGTCTCCGCGCTCAACGCGCGGCGCGAAGTCTATCGGCTGGGCGAGCCGCAGGATCTGCGCGGGCCGATCTTCCTCGGCGCGCTTTTGCTCCTGCTGGCCGATGCGATGGTGGTGTTCTGGCTCGCGGGCGGACTTGTGGCGCTGGGCCGGCGGCGGCGCGCGGTCACTGCATCGATCGCCGCCGCAATGCTGGCGGCTTGCCTGCTGGCGTCCCCGCACGCACAAGCACAGGCGCTATCGCCCGCCGACGACTTCGCCATGAAATCCTCGGTGCAGACCAAGCTCGCTTACGTCATCACCGGCGACGCCGAGGTCGATGCCATCAGCAAGGCGGGCCTGCAGGGGCTCACGCTATTTCTCGCACAGCGCACAGCGCTGGAAGCCGGCGAGCCGGTCGGCGTCGATCCGGCCCGCGACGAACTTGCGTTCTTCCCGCTGATCTATTGGCCTGTGGTGCCGGGCGCACCGAAGCCGCCGCAGATCGCACTCACGCGTATCGACGCCTACATGAAACAGGGCGGCAGCATTCTGTTCGACACACGCGATGCCGTCGATGCGCCGCCCGGTCCCGGCGGCGAAATGCGCGCGCCCGGCATGATGACGCTGCGGACTATTTTGTCCGCGCTCGATATCCCTGAGCTTGAGCCGCTGCCGCGCGATCACGTGCTGACCAAAACGTTCTTTCTGCTGAAAGATTTCCCCGGACGATTCAGCAACGGCCAGCTTTGGGTTGAGGCGACGCCCGCCGACAGCGAGGAGGAGCCGAGCCGTCCGGCGCGCGCCGGCGACGGCGTATCTTCGATTCTGATCACGTCGAACGATCTTGCCGGCGCATGGGCGTTGCGGCCCGACGGCCAGCCGATGTTGCCGTTGATGCCGGGCGAAGCGCGCCAGCGCGAATTCGCCTTCCGCGCCGGCGTGAACATCGTGATGTACGCGCTCACCGGCAACTACAAGGCCGACCAAGTGCATATCCCCGCGCTGCTTGAGCGGCTGGGGCAATAGGAGCGCGTTTTGAATCTTGGAATTTCATTCGCCCCGCTGCTGCCATCCTATGTTGTGTGGACGGCGATGGGCGTCGCCATTGCGATGGCGGTGCTGCTCGTGGTGGTGCGAAGCCCCGGCGCGACGCTTCGTATCGTTGCGCTCGCGCTGCTGGTGCTGGCGCTTACCAATCCATCATTGACCCGCGAGGACCGCGACCCGATCCCCTCGGTCGCCGCCATCATCGTGGACAAGAGCCCGAGCCAGAACTTTGCCGACCGCGGCGCTCAGACCGAAGCCGCGCGCGCCGCGCTCGTCGATCGCTTAAGCCGCATTCCGGGGCTGGAAGTGCGCGTGGCGGAGGCAAGCCAATCCGACGGCGAGAACGACGGCACGCGGCTGTTCACGGCGCTCTCCTCGACGCTCGCCGACGTGCCGCCCGACCGCATCGCCGGCGCCATTCTCATCACGGACGGCCGCGTACATGACGTGCCGGCCGATGCCGCCGCGCTGGGTTTCGCCGCGCCAGTGCATGCGCTGATCACCGGCAAGAAGGACGAGCGCGACCGCCGCGTCGTGCTCATCACCGCGCCCCGTTTCGGCATCGTCGGCCAATCGCAGACCATCGTGTTCCGCGTCGAGGATCAGGGCGCGCCGCCCTCGCCCGCCCGCATTGAAGTGCGCCGCGACGGCGAAGCGCTGGAAAGCCGCACCGTCACGCCGGGACAGGTCGTGCGCGTCGATGTGCCGATCCCGCATCCCGGCGCCAACATCGTCGAGATCGAAGCCTCGCCGCTCGAAGGCGAACTCACGCCGATCAACAACCGCGCGGTCGTTTCCATCGACGGCGTGCGCGACAAGCTGCGCGTGCTTCTCGTCTCGGGAGAGCCGCACGCAGGCGAGCGCACCTGGCGCAATCTGCTCAAGTCCGACGCCTCGGTCGATCTGGTGCACTTCACGATTTTGCGCCCGCCGGAAAAGCAGGACGGCACGCCGATCAACGAGCTTTCGCTGATCGCATTCCCGACGCGCGAACTGTTCCAGCAGAAGATCAACGAATTCCAGCTCATCATCTTCGACCGCTACGCGCGGCAAGGCGTGCTCCCCATCATCTATTTCGACAACATTGCGAAATACGTGCAGGACGGCGGCGCGGTGCTGGTCGCTGCGGGGCCGGATTACGCCAGCCCCACAAGCATCTGGCGCACGCCGCTCGATGCGGTGCTGCCCGCAGAGCCGAGCGGCGAGGTCACCGAGCGGCCGTTCCGCGCAGAGCTTACCGAGCCCGGCAAGCGCCATCCCGTCACGCGCGGCCTAGAGGGCGCCGACAGCAACCCTCCGCACTGGAGCCGCTGGTTCCGTCTGGTCGACACCAAGAGCAACACCGGCACCAACGTCATGCAGGGCGCCGACAACAAGCCGCTGCTGGTGCTCTCGCGCCAGGGCGAAGGGCGCATCGCGCTGCTGCTGTCGGATCATATCTGGCTCTGGGCGCGCGGCTTCGAGGGCGGCGGCCCGCATATCGACCTGCTGCGGCGGCTCTCGCACTGGCTGATGAAGCAGCCCGACCTGGAAGAAGAAGCGCTGCGTCTCATCCTCAACGGCCGCGATCTTGTCGTGCAGCGCCAGACCATGGCCGACAGCGTGGAAGAGATCACACTCACCTCGCCCATGGGGGCGGTACGCAAGCTCACCTTGTCGGCGTTCGAACCCGGCGTGTGGCGCTCCTCGGTCAATGCCAATGAGCTTGGCCTGTGGCGCGCGACCGACGGCAAGCTAACCGCGCTGATCAATGTCGGTCCGGCCAATCCGCGCGAATTCGCCGAAGTGACCTCGACCGGCGAAGTGCTTCGCGCGCTCGCCAGCGCTACGGGGGGCGACGTGCGGCGGCTCACAGATGCAACGGCGCCGGGCGTGCCGCGCGTCATCGCGGTGCGGTCGAGCACGACTTACAAGGGCGATGACTGGATCGGGCTGAAGATGCGCGATGTCAGCGTCGTGCGCGGCATCGGCGTGCTGCCGATATTCGCCGGCATCATCGGCCTGTTGTTGCTGGTCGGCTCGCTCGCCGCGACTTGGGCCAAAGAGGGCCGCTGACCTGTCTATCCCTCCCCCGCTTGGGGGAGGGTGGTCGGCGTAGCCGACTGGGTGGGGGAACTCCGCTCAAGCTCGCCGTCAATCGTTTCCAACACACCCTCTAAATTTTCATCAACCTCATTATTCCAAAAGCGCAAGATTCTAAAATTCTGTCGTGAAAAAAGAGCATCGCGATTCTTATCACGCATGGCATGCAATGACATGCCGTGCTGCCCGCCGTCGATCTCGATGATCAGACGCTGCCGCAAACAGACGAAATCGAGAATGAACCCGTCTCGCGGAACCTGACGGCGAAAATGAAAACCGCGGGCGCGCCACGAACGGAGATGAACCCAAAGTTTCACCTCTTGCGGCGTCATCGACTTGCGAAGGGCACGAGCGCGTTGGTTCGCCATCAGCAACCCCACCCAACTGGCCTTCGGCCAGCCACCCTCCCCTTTCAGGGGAGGGATAACAATCACGCGTCCCAGTCCGGGCGGATTTCACCTTTAACGCCTTCGCAAGCGCCGGCAGCGAGTTCGGCAATCAGCAGCCGCGCCGGATCGACCGGCCCCGGCATTTTCACCTGGCCCTTGGGAATGCGCTTGAAGCCGTTTTTGGCGTAGAACGGCTCATCGCCGACCAGCACCACGAGCTTGTGACCCTCGGCCTTGGCTTCCTTCAACGCACGCTTGATCAACGAACTGCCGACGCCGCGCCCGCGAAACGGCGGCTCGACCGTGAGCGGGCCGAGCAGCAGCGCCTTGGTGTCGGCGATGCAGATCGGCGTGAGCCGCACCGAGCCGACCAGCAGCGTGCCGATGCGCGCGGTGAACGACAATTCCGTCCGGTGCCCCTTGCCTTCGCGGATGCGATAGGCGGTGCGCGCATATCGTCCGGGCCCGAACGTGCGCTCGTGCAGCCGCTCGATCGCCAGCGCGTCGTCGGGCGTTTCCGGCAAGATGGTGAGTGAAAGTTCGGTCAAAGCTCAGACGAATCTCGATGATGGCCCCGGAACCCGCACGCCGATTAGCACTTAGGCCAGCATAGGTCCATCGTTGGGTCCATCGCTTGCGGCGAGGCCTGAATATGTCCATCTGAGAGAAGCGATATAGCGGAGAATTCGAAATGGGCGTGCTCGTCGATGGCGTCTGGCAGGAGCAACCGCGCGAGACCAAGGACGGGCGTTTCCAGCGGCCCGCCTCAAAAATCCGCAACTGGGTGACGCCGGACGGCAGTCCCGGCCCCTCCGGGGAAGCCGGATTTGCCGCCGAAGCCGGGCGCTATCATTTGTATGTATCGCTCGCCTGCCCGTGGGCGCACCGCACGGTCATCTTCCGCAAGCTGAAAAAACTGGAAGACGTCATCTCGCTCTCCGTCGTCGCGCCCTACATGGGCAAAGACGGCTGGACATTCGACACCGCAAACGGCTCGACCGGCGACGCGGTCAATGGCAAGAGCAAGCTCTCTGAAATTTATCTGATCTCGGATGCGTGTTACTCAGGCCGCGTCAGCGTGCCGGTGCTGTGGGACAAGAAACGCCGCACCATCGTCAACAACGAGTCGCCCGAAATCATCCGCATGCTCAATTCGGCGTTCGACGCCTTCACCAGCGTGAAGACGGATTATTATCCGCCCGCCCTGCGCGCGGAAATCGACCGCATCAACGATCTCGTCTATCCGAACATCAACAACGGCGTTTACCGCTCCGGCTTCGCCACCACGCAGGCGGCTTACGAGGAAGCCTTCCGCGCGCTGTTCGACGCGCTCGACGAAATCGAGCAGCGCCTCGCGCAGCATCGCTATCTCGCCGGCAACACGCTCACCGAAGCCGACTGGCGGCTGTTCACGACGCTGGTGCGCTTCGACGCGGTCTATTACAGCCACTTCAAATGCAACTGGCGGCGCATCGCCGACTATCCGAATTTGTCGAATTATCTGCGCGATCTTTATCAGGTGCCGGGCGTGGCGGAGACGACAAGTCTCGATCAGATCAAGCGGCACTATTACAGCAGCATGCCGACGCTCAATCCGAGCGGCATCGTTCCGGTCGGCCCGGAACTCGACTTCACCGCGCCGCACGACCGCGCGAAGTTCACCACTCCTCGCTGAGCGGCTTGCCGGCGAATATTTCCGCAAGCCGCACGCGCGTCGCGCGACTGGTGTCCTCGGGCAACTCGCCGGGCGGGAAAAATCCGTGCGCGATGATTTCGTGATCCGGTTGCGGTGGCCCGTCCTGGCGGAATTCGCGCACGATATAGAGCGCCACATGATCGCGCTTCGAGGCGCTCGCATTGAAGAACACGTCGTGCAGTTTCGGCGTTGCGGTGATCTCGATGTTGCCTTCCTCGCGCAGCTCGCGCGCGAGTGCCGACAGAACGCTCTCGCCGGTTTCCACCCCGCCGCCCGGAAGGTGCCAGCCATCGACATAAGAGTGCTTGATGAGGAACACGCGGCCCTGCCCGTCGATCACCACCGCGCGCGCGCCCAGGGTCATCCCGCGCGCGAAACGCCAGTAGAAATGCATCAGCGGCCGGATCACCGGCTCCCAGGCGCGGCGGAGAATTTTGAAAGACATGCCCCTAGAACTGCCCGCGATAAAAAGGCCTGTCAAAACGTGCTCTTTCTAGTTTAGAATATTTCTAATATAAAGAACTGACGCCATTCCACTTAAAGCGAGGCCAGACGCCGTGAAACGATTTGCCGATCTGACCGAGCAGGAAGTTCTCGCGCTCGCCATCTCCAACGAGGAAGAAGACAGCCGCATCTATCGCGGCTTCGCCGAAGGCTTGCGCGCGCAGTTTCCCGCCTCCGCCAAGGTGTTCGACGAGATGGCGGATGAGGAGGTCGTCCACCGCACGCGGCTGTTCGATCTCTACCGGGAGAAATTCGGCGAATATCTGCCGCTGATCCGCCGGCAGGACGTCAAAGGCTTCATCAAGGCCAAGCCGCTCTGGCTGATGAGCCCGCTCGGCCTCGACGAGGTGCGCAAGTACGCCGAGAACATGGAATTCGAAACCGCGCGATTCTATCGCAAGGCGGCGGAGACCGCGCGCGACGCTTCCGTGCGCCAGTTGCTGGTCGAACTTGCCGAAGCGGAAGATCAGCACGAGAGCCTCGCGCACAAGCTCACCGAGCAGATTCTAACTCAGGGCGCGCGCGCCAAGGAAGACGAAACCTCGCGCCGCATGTTCCTGCTGCAATACGTGCAGCCGGGGCTGGTCGGATTGATGGACGGTTCGGTCTCGACGCTGGCGCCGCTGTTCGCGGCTGCGTTCGCTACGCACAACACCTGGGAAACTTTTCTGGTCGGCATGGCCGCTTCCGTCGGCGCCGGAATCTCGATGGGCTTCGCCGAGGCGCTCTCCGATGACGGCTCACTCACCGGGCGCGGAACGCCGTGGCTGCGCGGCACCGTGTGCGGACTGATGACCACCATCGGCGGGCTCGGGCACACGCTGCCTTATCTCATTCCCGACTTCTGGATCGCGACCGTCGTTTCTGTCATCGTTGTCGCCGTCGAACTCGCCGCGATCTCCTACATCCGGTACCGCTACATGGATACGCCGTTCCTCAACGCCGCATTTCAAATCGTCGTCGGCGGCGTGCTGGTGTTCCTCGCCGGAATTCTGATCGGCAGCGCCTGATGCCGCCTTATGCGCTGGCGCATCTGTCGGACCCTCACCTCGCACCGATGCCGAGGCCGCGTCTGGCCCAGCTCGCCGGCAAACGCATCACCGGCTATCTCAACTGGCTGCGCGGGCGGCGGAAAATCCATGTCAGCGCAAACCTCAACGCCATCGTCCGCGACCTGAAGGCGCAAAGCCCCGGCCACATCGCGGTCACCGGCGATCTCGCCAATATCTCGCTGCCGGGCGAGTTCACCGCCGCGCGCGCCTGGCTCGACACGCTGGGGCCGGCGGCCGATGTGACGTTCGTGCCGGGCAATCACGACGCCTATGTGCGGGAAGCTGCGGACGCCGCCGCCTTGCACTGGGCGCCCTACATGCAAGGCGATGCTGCGGCACCAAAAATAGAATTTCCATTCGTGCGCCGCCGCGGCCCGCTGGCGCTGATCGGCCTTTCGACCGCGGTGCCGACGCCGCCGTTCATGGCGACGGGCCAGCTCGGCGATGAGCAACTGACGCGGTTCGAGCGCACGCTCGCGCAACTCGGCAAGGAGCCGCTGTTCCGCGTGGTGCTGATCCATCATCCGCCGGTCAGCGCGCCGGAAAATCACTCGAAGCGCCTCACCGACGCCGAAGCATTTCGTAAAATCTTGAGCCAGCACGGCGCGGACCTGGTGCTGCACGGCCACGACCATGTGCATTCGCTGGTCTGGCTGGATGGACCGAAAGCAAAAATTCCCGCCGTCGGCGTGCCGTCCGCTTCCGCGACACTGCATAGCAAATACGATCCCGCTGCCTACAATCTTTACCGGATCGATGGCGCGCCGGGCGCATGGACATGCGAAATGGTGTCGCGCGGGCTTAACTCCGGCGGTATCGGTGAAATAAAACGGCAGATGCTTGTGAACTAGGGCGCCGGATTGAACAGCGCCAGCGCGAACAGCGCGGCGATGCCGACGATAAGCCCGAACACAAATGCGCGCAGCGCACGCCAGCGCCGCCGGCGGCGCTCGAAATTCACGTCCCCCCGCGCGCCGTTTTTTACCGGATCGTCAGCCAGCGCCCGCTCACGCTCCACCAGACGGCGCGCGACATAACGCGTCACCGCCGCGACGAGATCGCTCACCTCATAGGATTCCGCCAGCACCTTGCGGCCATAGCGGGTGTCCTGCACGAAACGATAGATGCGCTTGTCGCGGCCCATCTCGACATGCGCGACCACGTCGATCCAGAGCCGCGGCACGTCGCCCCGGCTCACGCCGCGGTCGAACAATTCGACGCCATCGGGAACCTGCTCGAACAGCGGGTCGAGCTCGTCGTTGAGCAGTTCGAGCCGCGCGAGTTCAGCATCGCGCAGATCGACGACGACGCCGGAGCGCTCGGCCGCCTCGATGCGCGCTTCGCGCACCGCGTCCTTGAGCGCCGGTCCATCGGGATCGGACTTCTCGTCCTCAGCCTGTTTGCTGCGTCCCCACATAAGCTCAGGTTAGCAATCGCCAGCCCCGTAGCAAAGGCGGAACTGGCGATTTAACCGGCGCTATCCCCGGCTTGGTCCCCCGGTCTGGCGCCTTAAAGCGCTTCGGGGAAGAACATGTCCTTCCACGACGGCGGCGGGTTCTTCAGCGTGCCCACTTTCGTCATGAAGGTGACGAAGGCTTCGATGCCGGAAACCTTGGTGGTGTATTCGATCTGCGGATCGGCCAGCACTTCCATCAGGTCCGCGACCGGGGTCTTGTCGTTGGTGACTTTGAGATAAATCTCGGCCGCGCGCTTCTTGTCGGCGTTGATGAAGTCGGTCGCCTCTTTCAGCGCGGTAAGGAAAGCGCCGTAGAGCTTGGGATTTTCGGTCCGGAATTTCGATGTCGCCGCGATCACGTTGAACGACAGGCCGCTGGTGAACAAATCCGTGCTGTTGAGAATCTTGCGGATGTTGGGATTCTTCATCTGCCGGTACTGGAACGGCGCCGACGACCAGTTCGCCACGATTTCACTCGGGCCGCCGAGCATGGCGGCGGTGGCGTCGGGATGCGCCATCGAAACGGTGAGATGATCGAGCGAATTGTATTTATCGATGCCGAATTCCTTCGCAGCCGCCATCTGCAACATGATGGCCTGCATCGACACCTTGACCGCCGGCATGGCGATCTTGTGGGTGTCCTTGAAATCACGGATCGACTTGATGGAAGGATCGCGCACCATCAGCATCAGCGGCGAGACGTTGAGGCCGGCGGCGGCCTTCACGTCGATGTTGCCTTTGGTCTTCGACCAGATGGTGATGATGCCGGGAATGCCGAGGCAGACGAAATCGACGCTGCCGGAAATCAGCGCGTCGTTCATCACGTCGCTGGAGCGGAACGAATTGAACTCCGCCGTTATATCGCCGAGGCCGGCCAGCTTGGCCTGCTTCTCGATCATCTTCTGATCTTCCATGACCATGAATTGCATGTAGGCGATGCCGAACTGCTTGGCGACGCGGATGGTGTTGGCCTCGGCAAAGGCCTGCTGCGGAACGGCAAGTGCTGTGGCAAGCGCCGCCGCGATGGCGAATTTGCGATACATCTGATCCTCCCCTGGGAGTTTATTGGCCTTGCGCGGCCCTCATTCCCTTGCTGCCGACGATACTACAATGGATAGTCTCGGCGAAACTGGGGGGATGAGCATGGCCGCTGGAACAACCAGCGCCGGGGGGCAGGCCAACGGCGGAACAGCCGCACCGCTCCTCGTCGTCGATGACGTAACGCTGCAATACAAGACCACCGAGCACCTGGTCACCGCGACCTGGAAAGTGGGATTCGAGGTCTATGCCGGCGAGCGCTATGTGCTGCTCGGCCCATCCGGTTGCGGCAAGACGACGCTGCTCAAGGCCATCGCCGGATTCATGAAGCCGGTGGCGGGCGCGATCACTCTCGCAGGCAAGCCGATCGAGCGCCCCGGCCCCGACCGCATGATGGTGTTCCAGGAATTCGACCAGCTGCTGCCGTGGCGCACGGTACTGGGCAACGTTATGTTCCCGCTGCTCGTCAACCACCGCATGCCGCGCGCACAGGCCGAGAAACACGCCCGCGCACTGCTCGCCAAGGTCAACCTCACGCGCTTCGAGGACGTGCATCCGCACATGCTCTCCGGCGGCATGAAACAGCGCGTGGCGATTGCGCGCGCGCTCGCGATGGAGCCCGCCGTACTGCTGATGGACGAGCCGTTCGCGGCGCTCGATGCGCTCACGCGGCGCAAGATGCAGGAAGAGCTGGTCGCGCTGTGGGAGGAAGTCCGCTTCACGGTAATTTTCGTGACGCACTCCATCGAGGAAGCGCTGCTGATCGGCAGCCGCATTCTCGTACTCTCGCCGCATCCGGGGCGCGTGAAGGCCGAACTTAACGCCGGGCATCTCGGCCCCGCCGATGTCGGCACGCCCGCCTTCGATAAATTGCAAAAGCACATCCACAATTTGCTGTTCACCGACAAAATCGAAACCACGGAGGCCGCGCATGGTTGAGCACAAAGTTGCGCCGCCGGCGCGGCCCGAGCGCATGATCGCGCTCGACGCCATGGGCGCGGTCGGCGATGTCGCCCGTCCGCTGGCGCCGTTCGAGCGCATCGCCAACATCACCGCGGTGCGCCGCCTGTTCGTGCTGGTCGTGTTGGCGGTGCTGTGGGAAGGCTTCGCGCGCATTTCCAACAATCCGCTGCTGTTCCCCAGCCTCACCGACACGGTGGAAGCTTTCTACGAGGCTGCCGTATACGGCCCGCTGCTCGAGCGCACGCTCAACTCGCTGCAGGTGCTGGCTGCCGGTTACGCCATCGGGCTCGTCATCGCGGCGTTGTTCACCACCGTCGCGGTTTCGACGCGCATCGGCACGGATCTGCTCTCCACGCTCACCGCCATGTTCAATCCGCTCCCCGCCATCGCGCTGCTTCCGTTGGCGCTGTTGTGGTTCGGCCTCGGCGCGAAAAGTCTCATCTTCGTCATTATCCATTCGGTGCTGTGGGCGGTCGCGCTCAACACGCATTCCGGCTTCACCTCGGTGAGCCAGACGCTGCGGATGGCTGGACAGAATGTCGGCCTGCGCGGCTTGCGCTATGTCGCGCTGCTGCTGGTGCCGGCGGCGCTGCCCGCCATCGTCACGGGGCTGAAAATCGGCTGGGCATTCGCCTGGCGCACGCTGATCGCGGCGGAACTTGTGTTCGGCGCCAGCTCGCGCTCCGGCGGCCTCGGCTGGTTCATCTTCGAGAATCGCAATCAGCTGGAAACCGCATCGGTGTTCGCCGGATTGCTTACAGTGATCCTGATCGGACTGTTCGTCGAGAGCGTGATCTTCCGCACCATCGAGAATGCGACGATACGCAAGTGGGGAATGCAGAGCTGAAATAAAAAATCCGTAAAATAAAATCGAGACCTCGCAAGTGAGATTCGAGAGGCCCCCGATGACAGCGTCGCCGGAAAAAGATAGAGTTGAAAACCAAGACGGCTGAGCCCGAGCCGCGTCAATTTATTTTGGGCTAGGGAGAATCACATGTCTGGCGTGCTTATCAATCTCATCATTCAAATTGTTGCCGGAGCGATCGGCGGCAATGTTGCTGGTTCGGCTGCAAAAGATTTCAGCCTCGGCACAATCGGAAACACGATTGCCGGCGCGGTAGGTGGCGGTGTTGGCGGACAGCTTCTCGCGGCGTTCATTCCGTTGCTTGCGCAAACCGCGAGCACGGTCGACATCGGCGCGCTCATTGGTCAGGTGGCTGGTGGCGGCGTCGCCGGCGCGGTCCTTACGGCGGTTGTCGGGCTCATCAAGAACAAGATGGCTTAGAAATATCGAACCTGAATTTCGAATCCAAACCCCAGCGCTGAGGCGCTGGGGTTTGCTTTTACGGCTTGATGGAAATCACTTCGGCTTCAGATTCAGCGCCGCCGAGTTGATGCAATAGCGCAGGCCGTTCTCGCCCGGTCCATCGTTGAAGACGTGACCGAGATGGCCGTCGCACTTCGAGCACAGCACTTCAGTGCGCACCATGCCGTGCGTGCTGTCGGATTTCTCCGCCACGTTGGCCTCGCCGAGCGGCTGGGTGAAGCTCGGCCAGCCGCAGCCGGAATTGAACTTCGAATCCGACTCGAACAGCGGCTGCCCGCAACCCGCGCACATATAAGTGCCGGGCGTCTTGGTCTTTTCATACTCGCCGGTGTAGGGGCGCTCGGTCGCCTTCTCGCGCAGCACGGCGTACTGCATCGGCGTCAGTTCCTTGCGCCACTCCTTCTCGTCTTTCACAACCTTGTCGGCCAAAGCTAAATCTCCAGCGTTGGATTGCGGCATTCAATTGCCCGCCGATTTTACCAGAGCCGGCTTGTCGCGATAGATGTCCGCGAACATCCGTTTCAGGTTTTCGACCTTCGGGCGGTCGTTGATGTAGATATAGGGCTGCATCGGGTGCAGGAAAGCGTAGTCCTGATGGTAGTCCTCGGCCGGATAGAAGGCGTCGAGATTATCCACGCGCGTGACGATCTTGCTCTTGTAGGCGCCCGAGGTGTTGAGCTGCGCGATATAGGCTTGCGCCACCTTCTGCTGCTCGGCATTGGCGTAGAAAATCGCCGAGCGGTATTGCGGCCCTGAGTCCGGGCCCTGCCGGTCGAGCTGGGTCGGATCGTGCGCCACCGAGAAGAAAATCTGCAAAATCTTGCCGTAGGAGATTTTCTTCGGGTCGAATTTGATTTCCACGGCTTCCGCATGCGCGCTGCGGCCCGCGCTCACGAGATTGTAGTTCGCCGTGGCCTTGGTGCCCCCGGAATAGCCGGAGACGGCGGTGGTGACGCCGGTGGTGTGCTGAAACACCGCCTGCACGCCCCAGAAACAGCCGCCGGCCAGCACGGCCGTTTGCAGGCCATCGCCAGCGGCGGACACATCGGCGGCGGGCGCCGGAATCTTGAAGGCGGACTCAGCCAAGGCAGATGTCTGCGCCAGCGCGCCCGCCAGCAGCAGCGGGGCAAGCGCGGTGAACATCGTGCGGATCGGATGCGCGAGGGTCATGGGTTTTTCCTTGTTGAGGGAGGCTAAAGGCCCTTTGGTTCTGCGTTTATATACGTCCGCCCGGCGAAAAAAGGGCTACACGTTTTCACACAGTTGCGTGAAACCGCCGTGTGCGCCGCTCACGCGTCCGTTGGCTTGAGCCCGAAGGCGCGTCCCCAGCCAAGGCCAACTTCAGTCCGCGCGCGCGGGCGATATTCGCAGGCTACCCAGCCGTCGTAGCCCAGCCGGTCGAGCGCCTCGTAGATCGCCGGATAATTGACCTCGCCTTCGTCCGGCTCGTGGCGCGACGGCACCGCCGCGATCTGCACATGGCCGACGAGCGGCTGCACTTTCTCGAAACGGCGGATCAGGTCGCCCTGCATGATCTGCACATGATAAAAATCGTACTGGATTTTCACGTTCGGACGGCCGACCTTGGCAATGACATCGGCGGCGTGCTCGACGTAATTGAGAAAATAATTCGGCCGCTCGATGGTGTTGATCGGCTCGATCAGCAGAAATTTTCCCTTTTCCGCGGCGAGGTCAGCCGCGCGCGTCAAGTTCGCGACAAAGGTTTTCTCCGCCGCCGGGCGGCTTTCCGGCGGCACGCGGCCCGCAAGGCAATGCACCGAGCGCCCGCCGATGGCGACGATGTAATCCAATGCCTGCTTGAACAGCGCATCGAAATCGCGCTCGCGCCCCGGCACCGCGGTCAGTCCAAACTGCCCTTCCCCGCCGCGTTCGGTGTTGAGGCCGAGCACCGTGAGCTTGTGCTTCTCGATTTCGGCTTTGAGCACTGCGGGCGCGTGGTCGTAGGGAAATTGCAGCTCAATGGCCGGAAAGCCCGAATGGGCCGCGGCGCCCACGCGCTCCAGCAGCGACGGGCGCTCGGTGTACATATAGGCGATATTGGCGGCAAAACGCAGCATCGACTCCCCCTTAAGCCTTCCGCTTGCGAAGGCGCTTCTTTCCGTATTCATTAGCGCGCCCGCCGCCCGCAACACCAGCCGGAAACGACATCATGCTCGCCAACGACGCTTTCCATATTGCCGTTTTGCCGGGTGACGGCATCGGACCCGAGGTGATGGCGCCCGCCATCGAAATCCTCAACAAGGTCGCGGGCTCGACCCAGAATTTGAAATTCCGCTTCACCGAAGGCGCGGCCGGCGCGACGCATTACAAGGAAACCGGCAAGTCGATGCCGGAGTCGACGATCAAGCTGTGCGAGGAAGCCGACGCCATTCTGCTCGGCGCCTGCGGCATGCCCTCGATCCGCTATCCCGACGGCACCGAAATCGCGCCGCAAGTCGAGCTGCGATTCATCTTCGATTTGTATGCAGGCGTGCGCCCGTGCCGCCTTCTTCCCGGCGTGCCGAGCCCGATCGTCGGCGCCGACAAGCACGGCATCGATCTCGTCGTCATCCGCGAGTCGACCGAAGGCCTGTTCGCCTCCATGGGCAAGGGCGTCGTTACCGACGATGAAGCGCGCGAGACGATGGTGATTACACGCAAGACCTCGCAGCGGCTGTTCGACTTCTCGTTCCGGCTTGCCGAGCGGCGCAAAGCGCGCGGCGGCAAGGGCCTGCTGCATTGCGTCGACAAGGCCAACATCTTTCGCGCCTTCGCCTTCTTCCGCAAAATCTTCGACGAGCGCGCGGCGAAATTTCCCAACGTGAAGCCCGACCGCATTTACATCGACGCCTGCGCCGCCGCGATGGTACGCCGCCCGTGGGACTTCGACGTGCTGGTGACCGAAAACATGTTCGGCGATATTTTGTCCGATCTTACCGCGGGCTTGATCGGCGGCATGGGCATGGCGCCCTCCGCCGACATCGGCGACCGCCACGCGGTGTTCCAGCCCTGCCACGGCACCGCGCCCGACATCATGGGCCAGGGCAAGGCCAATCCGGCGGCGATGATTTTATCCGCCGCGATGATGCTCGACTGGCTTGCCGACAAGCACGACCATCCGCCGGCGGCCGAGGCAGCCCAGCGCATTGAGCGCGCCGTGGACAAGGCGTTCGCGCAAGGCATCAAGCCGATGGAGTTTGGCGGCAAGGACGGCACCACCGCCGTCGCCAAGGCCGTGATGAACGCGCTGGATTAGTGTCTCGTTTTTTCCGCTCGTCCCCGCGAAAGCGGGGACCCAGTAATTTCCAAAATGAAACTGGATTCCCACTTCCGCGGGAATGAGCGGTGAAGGCTTAGAGTCCCACGAAACTCTTGATTGCCGCCAAAAACTCTTCCGGCTGCTCCAGCGGCGGGCAGTGTCCGCAGCCGGGCAGCTCGATGTATTTCGCGCCTGAAACTTTCTCCGCGATCAGCTTGTTGAGCGCAGGTGGCGTCGCCTGATCGAACTCACCGCAAACGACCAATGTCGGCTTTTGCAGCCGGTGCAGCAGCGGCACCAGATCCGCCTCGACCAGTATCGCGCAAGCATCCCTGAAAGCTTTCGGATTGATTTCGAGCAGCACGGCTTTGCGTTCCTCGATCTTTTCCGGATGCGCTGCAAGATATTTCGGAGAGAACACGCGCTTGGCCGCGATCTCCGCAATCGTTCCCAATCCGCCGGCCGCGACCTTCTCCGCCATCACCGTGAACGCCTGCTTGCCCTGCTCCGGAAAGCCGGGCGCGGCATCGCTCAAAACCAGTTTGCCGATGCGCTCCGGATGATCGAGCGCGAACGCCAGCGCCAAGGTGCCGCCGAAACCGTTGCCCAACAGGATGGCGTCGCTCTCAATGCCCCACTCCTGAAAGCCGTCCTCGATGCGCGCGATGTAGGCTTCCAGCAACGCGGTCATCGCAGGCTCCGAGCCGTGAAAGCCCGGCAGGTTGAACAACGTGACGCGGAATTTTGCTGCCAGCGCCTCCAGCACCGGATCGAAAGCGTGCCGGTCCGTGAGCAACGAGTGCAGAATGACGAGATCGCGGCCGCGCCCGGTTCGCACCCCGGTGAGCGCGCCATGTCCGGCGCTGAGCTTTTCGAACTGCATCCCGCGTCTCCTTTGTGCGCTGGTATCAACGATACAAGGCGCCGCTCGTTCCCGCTAATTCTGTTGCATAAAAAAAAACACCCCCGGGTCAAGCCCGGGGGTGGCATCGAAACCGGCGCGCGAAAGAAGACTATTTGCCTTCGCGGAACAGGCCGAGCGCTTCCTGTGCCGGGCGGTCGGAGATCGAGAACAGCACCGACTCTTTCGATGCGTTGTGCGAATAGCGCTTCCACGGCGGGATGACGAACACGTCGTTGACGCCCCATTCCAGCGTCACATCGCCAACCTTGGTAGTACCCTGGCCTTCCGCGCAGCAGAAAATGGTGCCGTCGGTCGCGCGGTACGGCTCGCCTTTGAAGCCCGCCGGGAACAACGAGAGATAGGCGCCCATCGTGGGGAGCACCGGTCCGCCGTTGATCGGGTTGGCGTAGCGCACGCGCGCGCCGTGACGCGGATCGATGTCGCCGGATTTTTTCAGCCGCTCCAGGATCGGCCGCATCTTGGAATACGGATAGTTGATGACCGGGCTGCGGTTGGTGACTGCGGGCATGCCATCGGGCAGCACGCCTGAAGCATAGCGATCGAAGGAATCTCCGTCCTCGTGATCGGTCTTCTGCATCTTCTCGTCGGAATGCTCGGAGAACGACGTCTCGAAGTGGTTGACGGTCGGCATGTCGAGCACGTCGAGCCACATCATCGGCACCTTGCCCGGATTGCCGTGATCGTGCGGCGCCCAGTTGGCGGTGATGATGAAGTCGCCGTGCTCCATCATCGTCTTCTCGCCTTCGACGGCGGTGTATGCGCCCGAGCCGTCGAGCACGAAACGAATGGCGGACGAGACGTGACGGTGCACGTCGGCGATTTCACCGGGATTGATCAGCTGGATGCCGGCGAACAGCGAATTGGTGACGCGCGACTTGCCGGGCACGCCGGGATTTTCCAGCACCAGCACGCGGCGCTCGGCTTCCTCGGCGGTGATGACGTCGCCCGCCTCCAGCATCAGTTGTTTCACCCGGTCGAACTTCCAGACCTTCGGCAGGAAGGCCGTTTTCGGCTCCGGCGTGACCAGGCCTTTGAGCACCTCCCACAACGGGGTCATGTTGTCTTTGGCGATCTTGGCGTAATAGGCCTGCCGCGCGCCCGTGATGTTGTGCTTCGAGTCCGCAGGCTGGGTTGCCACCGACATGGGAATTCCTCCATCCAATCGAATTGTCGAATTTGCACCAGTATAGATCAGGTTAGCGCTTTGAGGAAATAACCGGAAAATGCCCGCAAACCCGCTATGCGTGTAAATCCCGGCGGCTAGATATTGATCGCGCCGCCGTCCACGGCGATCGATTGGCCGGTCATGAAGTCGCTCTCGCTCGACGCCATATAGATGAGGGCCCCTGTGAGGTCTTCAGGGTACTCGTCGCGCTTGAACGCGCGGGTAGCGATCACCTTGGCGCGCGCCTGATCGAGATGCGCCTGATTCTTCAGGCCGGTGTCGCTCAGGGTCAGCCCCGGCACCAGCGTGTTGACGGAAATCCCGTGCTCGCCGAGTTCGCGCGCGAGCGCGCGCGTCATGGAAACCACCGCGCCCTTCGATGTGACGTAATGCAAAAATTCAGGCAAGCCCTTGTAGGCGGTGCCGGACGCGATGTTGATGATCTTGCCGCTTTTGCGCGCAATCATGTGCGGCGCGACGTGCTTCACCATCAGGAACGAGCCGCGCACGTTCACCGCCATTACCTTGTCCCACAGATCGACGTCGATCGCGGTGACCTTGACCGGCGGCAGCGTCGAATACATCGCTGCGTTGTTCACCAACACGTCGATCTGCCCGAAGCGTTCCAACGTCTGCGCGACGAGCTTTTTCACCTTCGCCTCATCGCTCACGTCGAACACCACGCTCGCCACCGAATTGGCGCCGTGCTTGGCGGCGATCTCCGCTGCGAGCTCTTTCCCATCGACGATGTCGGCGATCATCACGCGTGCGCCCTCGGCGGCCAGCGCCTTTGAGTAATGCGCACCGATGCCCACCGCGCCGCCGGTGACGATGGCTATGCGTCCGTCAAGTCTGTTCATGCGCGCCTCTCTTTGTCCGTCATCACCGGGCTTGTCCCGGTGATCCCGATTGCAATGGCACTGCGCCCCTAAGCGGGATGGCCGGGATAAACCCGGCCATGACGAGCGGATTCTTATCAGCTATGACCATTTCTCCCAACAACCGTGGTCAAAGATGAAATCCGACATCGCAGGCCAACTCGCCATCCGCGCGCTGATGGAAAACTGGGTGCTCTGGCGCGACGCGCGCGAGTGGGACCGCTTCCGCACGCTCTGGCACGAAGACGGGCGGATGATGGCGACCTGGTTTCAGGGCGGGTTCGAGGATTTCATCAAGGTCAGCCAGCAGGGCTTTGAGCGCGGCGCACGCATCCTGCACATGCTCGGCGCGACAACCATCGACATCAAAGGCAAACGCGCCATCGCGCAAGCCAAGACCGCGATTTCGCAGCGCGCCGAAGTCGAAGGCGTATTGTGCGATGTGGTCTGCACCGGACGCTTTTACGTGTTCGCGGAAAAACGCAAAGGCCGCTGGGGCATCGTGCTGATGCAGCCGATCTACGAGAAAGACCGTCTCGATCCGGTCGATCCCGCTGCAACGCTCAAGCTCGACGAAAAGCTGCTGGCGAGTTTCCCCGAAGGCTATCGCCATCTCGCCTATCTGCAGGTGAAGAACGGCTACAAGGTGAAAGGCGACCTGCCCGGCCTCGATGGGCTAGCGCTGGATAAAGTTTATGCGGCAGGCGCGGCGTGGCTTAAGGGCAAGCCGTTGGGCAAGAACACCGGCGGACCGCTTTAATACCCTCCCCCGCCTGTATATGCTTCGCGCCTGTCCGTTTCCGGCCAAAAGGAATTCCCTAAAAATGCCCAGCGCCCTGTTCTCGCCGATCACCTTGCGTGGCCTCACATTGCCGAACCGCATCGCGGTGTCGCCGATGTGCCAATACAATTCCACCGACGGCACAGCCAATGATTGGCACCTGATGCATATCGGCCAATTCGCGCTCGGCGGTTTCGGCCTGATCATCGCCGAAATGACGAATGTCAATATGGTCGGTCGCATCAGCTACAAATGCGCGACACTCGCCACCGACGAGAATGAGAAGGCACTCAAGCGGGTGGTCGATTTCGCCCGCCAGTACGGGCCGTCGAAACATGGCCTGCAGGTCGGCCATGCCGGCCGCAAGGGCTCGACGCAGCCGCCGGCGCAGGGCGCCAAGCCGCTGACCAAGGAAGAAAAAGCGTGGGAGACCGTGGCGCCTTCCGCCATTCCCTATGGCCCGGACTGGCACGTCCCGCGCGCCATGACGAAAGAAGAGATGAAGGCGACGCTCGCCGATTACCTCAACACGGTGAAGCGTGCCGAGCGCATCGGCTACGACCTGCTCGAATTGCACGCGGCGCACGGCTACCTGCTGCACCAATTCCTCTCGCCGCTGTCCAACCAGCGCAGCGACGAATACGGCGGATCCTTGCAAAAGCGCATGCGCTATCCGCTCGAAGTGTTCTCGGCCTTGCGCGAAGCCTGGCCGAAGGACAAGCCGCTCGGCATCCGCGTCTCGGCGGTGGACTGGGTGGACGGCGGCACGACGCTCGATGACACGGTCGTCTTCGCAAAGGAATTGAAGGCTCTCGGCTGCGACTACATGGACGTGTCCAGCGGCCAGCTCGACGCCCGGCAGAAGATTCCGTTCGCGCCGCACTTCAACGCGCCGTTCGCCGAGCGGGTGCGCAAGGACGCCGGCCTGCCGACGATGTCGGTCGGGCTGATCACTGACGCCAGGGAAGCCGAGGAGATCGTCGCTTCCGGCAAGGCCGACATGATCGCGATGGCGCGCGGCGCGATGTACGACCCGCGCTGGCCGATCCATGCCGCGATGGAGCTCGGCGCCGAACCGCCCTTTGCGCCGCGCATGATGGCCGCGCATCCCAAGATGCGGCCGATGATCTTCCCCGACTACAAGCCGGCGGGCTAAGCCCTCATCCTGAGGAGCAGCCCAACGGGTCCGCGCTCGGCGCGGCCCGATGGTAAACTCCGGCTGCGTCTCGAAGGATGAAGCGGCTACATGATTCGAGACGGCGCGTCGCGCCTCCTCACCATGAGGCTGAGTGTCGTTATTACGCGCGCACGCGTTCGATGAATTTGGCGAAGGCCGCGAGCTGTTGCGTGATGATATCCTTGGTCGGCTGATCGGCGATCTCGCCGGTCTTCTCGTCGATCTTCTTGTTGGCGAAATTTATAATCACTTCCGGCTTGCCGAACATCATCGCGTCGATGGACGTGAGCGCCTGACGCAGGTGGTATTGCATGCGCGAGCCGCCGACCAATCCGGGCGAAGCGGATTGCACGGCCACCGGCTTGTCCTTGAACGGCTGATCCTTCACGCGCGAGGCCCAGTCGATGGCGTTTTTCAGCGGCCCCGGAATCGACCAGTTATATTCCGCCGACACGATGACGACGCCGTCAGCCGCGCGGATGGCCTCGACCCAGGCAATGACTTCCGGCGGATTTCCCACCGCCTGCAAGTCGGCATTGTAGAGCGGAAACTTGTCGTAGCCCGGCGCAGACTTGATCGCCATCTCCGGCGGCGCCAGCGCGGGGAGCGCACGCGCCACCGACGCATTGTAGGAGCCCTTGCGCAGGCTGCCGCAGATAACGATTACGTTGAGCTTGTCGGCCATTTCATGTCCTTCGATTAATTCGTGGCAATGCCGGCTTTGTCGCGCACCGACTTCCACTTGGCGATCTCGTCGCCGAGATGCTTGGTGAATTCCGCCGGCGTCGAGAAGCGCACTTCCGCGCCGGCCTTGGAAAGCTGTTCTTTAACCGCGGGGCGATCGAGCACCGTCTTGAGCGCCTTGGATGTCTTGTCGATGATCGCCTTCGGCGTGCCGGCGGGATAAACCCAGCCGTACCAGGTGGCGACTTCGTAGCCCGGCACTCCGGATTCCGCGACCGTTGGCACATTCGGAATGCTCGGCCAGCGCTTCGGCGACGCGACGGCGAGGATTTTCAATTCTCCGGCGTTCACCTGCCCGATCACGGCATGCACCAGCTCGACGGCGTAATCGACTTCATTGGCGCGCAGCGCGGTAACCACCGCGGGCGTTCCACGATAGGGAATATGTTTCACGTCGATGCCCGCCATCTGCTTGAGCAATTCACCCGCGAAATGCTGCGTCGAGCCCAGGCCCACGCTGGCGAAATTCAGCTTGCCCGGGTCCTTCTTGGCGATCGCGACCAGCCCCTTGATATCGCTGGCGGGGAAATCCTTGCGCGCGACGATGACGAAGGCCGACGTGCCGACCAGCGCCACCGGCGCGAAGTCCTTCACCGGATCGAAGGGTAATGATTTGAGCATCGCCGCCGAAACGGTGTGGCCGGCGCTGAGCATCGACGCGGTGTAGCCGTCCTTGTCAGCCTTGGCGACAGCATCGGACGCAATGGTGCTGCCCGCGCCCGGCTTGTTCTCGATCACCACCGTCTGCCCGAGAAGTTCGCCGAGCGGCTGCGCGACGACGCGCGCAACGATGTCGGTGCCGCCGCCGGCGCCGAAGCCGACGAGAACGCGGATCGGCCGCTGCGGCCATTCCTGCGCGGCGGCGGGCGCGAGCTGCGCTGTGAGTGCGGCCACGCCCGCGAATGCGATACGTGCGAAATTCATGAATCCCCCCTTTTCAGCTTTTTCTGGTTGACCCGAAGGGAACGCGCCTTGCGGCCTTGCGTCAAGGTGAGAAATTACGCCTTCTCGTCTTCGATTGGATTTCGCAGCACGCCGATGCTTTCGACTTCGATCTCGCAGACATCGCCCTTCTTCATCCAAACCGGATTGGGTTTTTGCGCGTGGCCGACGCCCGACGGCGTGCCGGTGAGAATGATGTCGCCCGGCTCCAGCGCGATGCCCTTGGTGGCGTAGACCAATGTTTCGGCGAGCGGAAACATCAGCAGGTCGGTATTGGACGATTGCATTACCTTGCCGTTGAGGCGGCTTTCGATTTTGAGGCCCTTGCCGCCGGCGGGCAATTCGTCGGCACTCACCATCCAAGGGCCGAAACTGCCGGAGCGGTCGAAATTTTTTCCCATCGTCCACTGCGTGGTGTGGCGCTGGAATTCACGGATCGAGCCTTCGTTCGAGCACGAATAACCGGCGATGCAATCGAGCGCGTTCGCCATCGTCAGATGCTTGGCGTGGCGGCCGACGACCGCAACCATTTCCGCCTCGTAATCGAGCTGCTCGGAGATAAGCGGGCGGATGATCGCGGCCTCGTGCGGAACGAGCGAGGCGATGGTGCGGAAGAACAGCGTCGGGAATTTCGGGATATTGTCGGCGTAGCGGCCTTCCTTGACGTGATCGAGATAGTTGAGGCCGAGGCAGATGATCTTGCCCGGCTTTGCCACGGGAAGCGTGTATTTAAGGCCCTTGAGCGGGTGGCGCGCGGAGGCCGGCGCTTTCTTTGCCAAGTCGGCGAGCGGCTTGAGATCGCCCTTGTGCTGGCGCAACCATTCCCCGAGATCGTTCGGCGCCTTGGCATCCACCGCCTGCAAATCGACGACCTGATCGCCCTCGACAACGCCGAGATGCAACGCGCCGTTCAACTCAAATCCGACAATCTTCATGAGTTTGCCTCTTGTTGTTCAGCCGAGTGCTTGTCGCACATGCGCCGCGATCTTGTCGCGGGTCGTGATCCAGATGTCGTCGCGCTTGGCCGCGCTTTTCGCGATCTGCTCGAAGGCGGCGGCGCCCGCCGCATGCCCGTAACAATGACAGTGCGCGGTGACGTCAATCATCATCGGTTCGTTGAACGAGAGCGATGCCGCCAACGTGTCGTCATACAACTCGATGAACTGGCGCGGCGAGCGGCCATGTTTCATCGCGTGCGGCAGGTCGTTCACTTCCATGGTGAGTGGAATGGCGACGAGGCTGCCTTTGTCGAAGTCCTGCACGTATGGCCGGTCGTCATCGAACACGTCGCCATGCCAGTCGTAACCGGCTTCAAGCAGAAGGTGCGCGCTGTCGGCGTGCGGCGTGCCGCGCGGGCTGATCCAGCCGCGCGGGCGGAAGCCGATGACAGCGGCAAGCGCATCGGTGGTCTTTTGAATATCCTCGCGCACCTGCTCAGGGTTAAGTTTCGCCGGCACGATGTCCTGCGCGTAGGAATGCGCGACGATTTCGTGGCCCGCATCGGCAATGGCCTTCACAGCCTTCGGATGGCTTAACCCGAAAATTCCGCTGACCATCACGCTGGATTTTATTTTCGTGCGCTCAAGCACGCCGAGCAGACGTTCAAGCCCGCGCGCGGAACCGTAGTTGCCCCATGAAAGCGAATTGGTGTCGAAGGTGCCGGGGGGAAGCGGATTGCCCATCGGGCTGAGCGCGGGAGCAACGCCATCCGACCAGCGCTCGAAGGCGATATCGAACACCACCGCCACTTTGCGCCCGCCCGGCCAGCGAAAGTCCGCGCCCAGGCGGCGAACGCGCGCTCCGCGCGAAACGGCATCCAACTCCTGCATACGCATTACTCCGGGGGGCGCGGCCAAGAGAGCGGGACTATAGGCGATCCGCTTTTGCGGAAACAACCGTCAGAGGGCTGCGGGCAGATGATACGCGCGCAACCGCTCGCGGGCCTCGCGCCCGACGTCTAAGTCCCAGCCGTTGACGATGGCGAGGCGGAAGCCGCCGGGCGGCATGGCGTGGCGCTCGGGATCGCGATCCTCGTGAAATGTCGTCTGCACGCTGGTGACGCCCGGCATGCGCTTTATCTCTTCGGCCAGCGCGCGCGGCGGATGCGAGTAGCGCCGCCCCTTCGGGCCGAACAGCACGACGCTGTAACCCTCGCGCCGTTCGGGATTTGAAAAACTCCACGTCCCCTTTTGATAAAGGCCGATAAGCGCCTCGACCCAGCCCGCGCCGTAGAGATCCGGCCATTGATCGGAAAAGCGCAAATGCACTTCGATGATCTTGCCGCCGATGGTCTCGATATTGGCCATGCCGGTGTAGCCGCGCAGGTGCTTCGCGATCCATTCGCCGCAATAGGCCTCGATCTCCGGATCGGGCGCAGCGTGCACGGTCCAGTAATCGAACGTGCGCCCGCCCGCCGCCACGCCCGTCGCATGCCGCCACCAGCGCGGTTCGCCATCGGCAATCGCGATGTCGGAGGAAACATGGCGGCCTTCCAGCAGCGTCATCCACATGTTGCCGGAGACGTGATCGCGCGCGTAATCCTCGGGCGAGCGGAGAACGCGCGCATCGACGCCCATGCCCTTGAGATTGACGATCGGCTTGGAGAACACCGGAAACGACGGCGGCGCGGTGCCGTGCGGACCGGCGTCGATGCCCTGGCTCTGCGCGATGGCGATCTTGTCGTAGACCCAGCGGTGATCCGGGTTCCAGTCCCAAGCGTCGGAATCCTCGGTCGGAATGCTCACGCCCGCCGGACAGACGGCGTGCTCGAAATACTGTACCCGCCACGGATCGATTTCGCAGATCGGCATTGCGCTCAGCCGCTCTCGCGGCAATCGAACTAAGGCGTGAGGTCGGCGGTCTTGGAGTTGGAAAGCATGAAGGCTTGCATCGAGAAATAATTCTTCGGATCGGTCCAGGCCGCCAGCGGCTGCCAGCCGGTGCCGCGCGCCAGCGCGCCCAGCAACTCAATTGAATATTTGTAGCTGTTCTCGGTGTGGATGGTTTCGCCCGCGCGAAATTCAATCGTCTCGCCTGCGATGCGGACTTTCTGCCGCTTCAAGCTTGCAAGGTGCATTTCGATGCGGCTGCGCTCGCGGTTGAAGAATGCGTGATGCTCGAACGTCTCGAGCCTGAAATTCGCGCCCAGTTCGCGGTTTAGCCGCGTGAGCAGATTGAGATTGAACCTCGCTGTGACTCCGGCGGCGTCGTTATAGGCGGCGTTGAGAATTTCCGCCGGCTTGACCAGATCGGCCCCGATGATGAGCACAGCGCCCTTGCCCAATATGCGCGCGGCGTTGTGCAGGAACGTCGCTGCCTCGTGCGGCTCGAAATTACCGATGGTCGAACCGGGGAAAAACCCGACGCGCGCCGGCGCATTTTCCGCTTCACGCGGCAGATCGAACGGCTTGCAAAAGTCAGCAGCGACCGGAAGAACCTTCAGCTGCGGCATGTCACGGCGCAGCGCCACCGCTTCCTGCTCCAGCATTTCCGCGCTGATATCGACCGGCACGTAACAGGCCAGCGCACCCGTGGCCGCAAGCAAAATGCGCGCCTTCTTGCTCGATCCGCTGCCGAATTCGACCAGCGCAGCTCCCGCCGGGATCAGCTTGGCGATATCGCCCGCGTGGTCGTGCAAAATCTGCATCTCGCAGCGCGTCGGATAATATTCCGGCAACTCGGTGATGCGCTCGAACAACTCGGAACCCACGGCATCGTAGAAGAATTTCGCCGCCACCCACTTCGGCGCCGCCTGCAGGCTCGCAAGCACCTCATCGGCGTAAGCGGGCAATGCCGGAACGGGAGAATTTTTTCGTGCCAACGCGACCATGTGAAATTCGCTTTCGTTGAATGCGGTCAGACGTATTCCGCCAGCCGCACGCCGGAGAATTGCCAGCGCGCGGGCGGATGAAAGAAATTGCGATACGTAACGCGCTCATGCCCGGCCGGGGTGGCGAGCGACGAGCCGCGCAGCACCATCTGGTTGATCATGAACTTGCCGTTGTATTCGCCGAGCGCGCCTTCGGCCGCGCGGTAGGCGGGGTACGGCAGGTAAGCGCTGCGGGTCCATTGCCAGACGATGCCGTCGGCATCCGCCAGCAGGCCGAGACGCGCCGCGACTTCCCATTCCGCTTCTGTCGGCAAATGCTTGTTGGCCCAGCGCGCGAAAGCGTCGGCCTCGTAATAGTTCACATGACAAACCGGCGCATCGGGATCGACGGCTTTCAAACCGGCGAGCGTCATGGAGAACCACGCGCCGTCTTTCATCTGCCAGTAGCCGGGCGCCTGCCAGCCTTCCGCTTCGCGCATGTTCCAGCCGTCGGAGAGCCAGAGCGAAGGCGTCGTATATCCGCCATCCGCCATGAATTCGAGCCACGCCGCGTTGGTGACGAGATCGCGCGCGATACGCACCGGTTGCAACAGAACTTCGTGGCGCGGGCCTTCGTTATCAAAGCAATAGCCGTCGCCGTCGTGGCCAATGGCGTGAATTCCCGAGGGTATATCCGCGTAGCCGCCAGCGTTGCGCGCAACCGGCGGGCGCCACTTCGCGTCATAGACAGGATTTGTCGGGTTCTGCGCGAATGCATGCAAAATGTCGGTGATGAGCAATTCCTGATGCTGCTGCTCGTGATGCAGGCCGATTTCCAGCACCGTAAAAAATTCTTCCGCCTTCGGGCCGGAGATGTTTTCAATCAGCCGCTCCACCGCCGCATCGACATGTGCACGATAGGCCGCCACTTCCTCGCTGTTCGGGCGCGTGATCAGTCCGCGCTGCGGGCGCGCGTGGCGCGGACCCGCGGCGACATAATATGAGTTGAACAGAAAGGGAAAACGCTCGTCAAAAATCTTGTAAGACGGATCGTGCGGCACCACGAGGAACTGCTCGAAAAACCATGTGACGTGCGCGCGATGCCATTTCGCCGGGCTGGCGTCCGGCATCGACTGAATGATCTGGTCTTCGGGCCGCAACGGCGCGGCGCGCTTTTCGGTTTCCGCGCGCACGGCGCGAAACGCCTGCGTCCACGCGGCGCGATGCTCCCCGGTTTTGCCAGGGCGGCCCTTCAGCGTGATCACGTTCGTCTGCAAAACCGGCAATGCGGCAACGCGCGCCATCAAGGGCCTCTGCGGAAAATGGAGAATCAGCAGGTGTCGAAACAATTGATGTACGTAGGGATTGTTCCACCGGATGCCATAATTGCAACCGCGAATCCCTTTTTTTTGGAGCCCCTGACACGCTTGTGATGCTGCCGTGAAAGCGCTTGGCGCGGCCTTCTACAACCAAATGATGAGCGCTTGTGGAGGGCGGAAAAACGAAAAGCCGGCCCTGGCGGGGCCGGCTGTTTCTGCATCGGCATCTAAGTTCTTGGTAGCGGGGGAGGGATTTGAACCCCCGACCTCCGGATTATGATTCCGCTGCTCTAACCAACTGAGCTACCCCGCCATTCCAAGACAGATTTTGCCGGAATGCGCGCGATATAGGAACCCGCGTCAAACACTGTCAAGGCGAGGCCGTTATTGGCCTTAAATCCTCACTTCGCATGCTCACTTCGGGCGGATGCTGGGATCGCCGCCCGGGCTGCCCGGCGGCGGGATCACCGGCATGTTGTTGCCGGTAGGCGGCGTCGGCGCCTTGATGTCGGTATCGACATCGGCGGGCGGGCAGATGACGCCATCCGAGCGCGCCAGCTGCTCGCTTAAGGATTGCCCGGTGGTCTCCTGCGTTTCCGGCTTGCCGTCCGGCCCCAGCACCAGCCGCTGCTGCGCGCAGGCTTTCGACTCGGCGTTGTTCGGCGCGGGAATTTCCGGCGGCGCTTTCGGCAGCGGCGAGGGTTCCGGCGCCTGCGCGAAGGCCCCTGCGGGCATCAGCGCAAGAGCAAAAACCAGTGCGATGGTGGTTTTAGACTTGGAGAATGGAATCGTCATTGCAGCCTCCTTTGCGGGAGTGCACGCGGATGCATGACAACGGTTAAGTGAGCGCGAGGTTCCCGCAAATGCGCGGGTGCGGCGTCCGGTCGCTGCGTTTACGCCCGCGCGAAACGGATCAGCGAGAAATGCCCAAGCGGCGGCATCGCGCGGCGCTCGATCACGCGCACACCGCCATGTCGCGCGGCCCAGTCGGCAAGACGCCCGAAGCGGAATTCTGGCCGCCAGCCGAGCCGGCGCGCGAGCGGCGCGAAGCCCTTCTCGAACAGCGCGCGCGGCCCGCTTTCCGCGCCGATGTGGTTAACCAGCACGATCTCGCCGCCCGGCTTGAGCACGCGCGAGAACTCGTCGAGCGTCGCTTCGGGATTCGGCACCGCGGTGATGACGTATTGCGCCACCACCACGTCGAATGAATTGTCGGGAAACGCCAGATGCTCGGCATCCATCACCGCCAGCGTCTCGACGTTTTCGAGATTGTGTTCGGCGACGCGCGCAAGCGCTTTGCGCAACATCGGCTCGGAGATATCGACGCCGACGAGGCGATTGCTGCGCTTGTAATCGGGCAGCGAAATTCCAGTGCCGACACCGACTTCGAGAATGCGCCCGCCGATGCGCTCCGCCGCCACGATCGCCGCCCGCCGCCCGCGATCGAACACCGCGCCGAAAACAATGTCGTAGACCGGCGCCCAGCGCGCGTAAGCTTTTTCGATCGTGCCGCGGGAGAGTTCGGCTTCCATCGCCGCGCCGTTATCCGCGCGCCGCGGCCGCAACTAAAGGCATCGCGCGCGCCGGAATTTCCGCCGCGACGGCGGTCTTGATGAAGCCGCCGCCGAGCACGCGGGCCTGGCCCTCGCGCGCATCGTAAAAGACGCAGGCCTGCCCCGGCGACACGCCGTCTTCGCCTTCTATGAGTTCGACTTCGTAGCCATTCGCCGAATGCCGCAGCCAGGCCGGGCTCGGCGCGCGCGTCGAGCGCACCTTCACGAAGACTTCCAGCTTGTCGTCGGCCAAGGCCGCATCGATCGATCCATCGCCCAGCCAGTTCACGTCGCGCAAATGAATTGCGCGCGTGCGCAAGGCTTCGCGCGGTCCGACGACGACGCGCCCGCGATCCGCATCGAGCCGCACGACGTAATACGGCGACGCCGCCGCGATGCCGAGGCCGCGCCGCTGACCGACGGTGAAATGAATGATGCCTTCGTGTTTGCCGAGCACGTTGCCGGCAAGATCGACAATCTCGCCAGCTTCCGCGGCGCCGGGCTTGAGCCGCTCGATCACGTCCGCGTAGTGACCCGATGGCACGAAGCAGATGTCCTGGCTGTCGTGCTTGTCGGCAATGCTAAGACTGAACTTGCGCGCAAGTTCGCGCGTCTCGGCCTTGGTGCGCTCGCCGAGCGGGAAGCGCAGAATGTCGAGCTGCTCCTGCGTGGTCGCGAACAGGAAATAACTCTGGTCGCGCTCTTCCTCGCGCGCGCGATAAAGCGCGCAGCTGCCGTCCGCCATCCGCCGCGAGGCAACGTAATGGCCGGTGGCGAGAACTTTCGCGCCGAGTTCGCGCGCGGTGCCAAGCAGGTCGCGGAATTTGATCGACTGGTTGCATTCAACGCACGGCACCGGTGTTTCGCCCGCGACATAACTTTCGGCGAAGCGATCGATCACCGCTTCCTTGAAGCGGCTTTCGTAGTCGAGCACGTAATGCGGAATGCCGATGCGCTCGGCGACGGCGCGGGCGTCATGAATGTCCTGCCCGGCGCAGCACGCGCCTTTGCGATGCGTCGCCGCGCCGTGATCGTAAAGCTGCAGCGTGACGCCAACGACGTCATAGCCCTCGGCCTTGAGCAGCGCGGCGGTCACCGATGAATCGACGCCGCCGGACATGGCGACAACGACACGGGTGTCCTGCGGGGCGGTTTCGAGGTCGAGGCTGTTGAGCATGGTTCTTTCTATAGGTGGGGAGGCAGGCGGCGCAATGCAGGGTCCCTTGGGGCGCCGGAGCGGTTCCAATGCGGGCTCCCGCCACCCCGGCAGATATTGCCCTAGGCCGTGCAAGCGGTGCCGGTCCGGGTGGTCTGAAAGCCAAGCCTATTTCATCTTAAGTCGTTGATTTATATCAAATATATAAAATTCGGCATGCTGGCCTGACGATTGCAAAGAACCAAGCGGATATCCGAATTTGGAAGAGGTTGCCCGTGCCCCCTGTTGCGTCAGAACCGAAGATCGCCGCCCCCACGCGTCCGCTGCCAACTCCCGCGATGAAGCCGGGAAACCTGGAGGACCGGGGCGAAACCCCATTTGCCGAATTGCTCGACAGCGCTCCCGTCCCTGCCCCGGAACGGTCGCCCGAGCGGCTGACGGACCGGTCCAGCGACCGGCCGCAGGCTCGCTCCTCGCGCCGCGACGCCGCCAGTTCGGCGGGCCAGAAGCACAACGCCGATTCCAAATCACCGGCCAAGGCGAAGTCAAAAGACGGCGCCAAGGAGAGCAAGCCGGCTGACGATGCGGCCGATGCAGCGGATGACGCCAGCAACGAGAAACAAGACGAGACCAAGGTAATCAAGGTCGCGGCCGCCATCGGCGATGTCACCGCGGCCATCGATCCGCTCATCGTCGATGCAACCAAGCCGGATGCCAAGACGGACGGCGACGAAACGACCGTTGCCACCGATCCGGCGCAAGCGGTCAAGAATGCCGATGCTGCCGTTATCGCAGTACCCGTCGTGTCCGTGCCGGTTCCCGCCGCCGTCATCGCCGCGCCGCAGGTGCAGGCCGAGATCGCGCCTGCCGCCATCGATGCCGCCGGAGCCGCGCCGCAACTTGAACTTCCCAAAGACTTAAAACCGCAACGCGCGGACGCCGCCGGCAAAACCGCCGACGCGCCCAAATCCGCCATCGCTGTGCCCGCCAAGGCTGAAGCTCCGGCTGCACCCGCACTTGATGGCGCAAAGCCCGCGCCCGCCGCCAACGCAAAGGGCCAGGACGCCGAAACTCCGGTGCAAGACGCGCCGGTTGACGCAGCCGCCAAAGCCGATCGTCACGCCGTCCGCACCGAGACGGCTGCCGATCCCGCCGCGCCGCAGGCAAACGCAAACAATGCCGCCAAGCCCGCCGATGCGGCGCAGACACTCAACGTCACGCCGCAAGTCAATCACGCCGCGGCAACCGCACCCGCCAGCCACGCTCCCGCCGCGCCCGCCGTCACCGTGCCGGTCGAAGGTCTCGCGGTGGAAATCGCGGCGAAAGCGCAAGCCGGCAAGAACCGTTTCGAAATCCGTCTCGATCCGCCGGAACTCGGCCGCATCGACGTCCGTCTCGACGTGGATAAGCACGGCCAGGTCACCTCGCGCCTTATCGTCGAGCGCGCCGAGACGCTCGATCTCCTGCGCCGCGACGCGCCGCAGCTTGAACGCGCGCTGCAGGATGCGGGCCTGAAAACCAGTGACAACGGCCTGCAATTCTCGCTGCGCCAGCAAACCGGCGATCAGAATGCGCCGGGCACCAATCCCGACAGCGCACATCTGTTCGTGACCGACGACGAACTTCCCCCGATCGAGGCAACGCAACGCGGCTATGGCCGGCTCGCCGGCATGGGCGGCGGCCTCGACATCCGCGTGTAAGGACAAAACATGGCCATCTCAGCTGCGATATCCGCCGCCACCTCGACCGCAACCTCGGTCGGCTCGGCAATCGACAAGGACACCATCGCGGGGAATTTCCAAACCTTCCTCACGCTGCTGACCACGCAGTTGAAGAACCAGAACCCGCTCGATCCGCTCGATACCAACCAGTTCACCCAGCAGCTCGTGCAATTCGCGCAGGTCGAGCAACAGATGAAGTCGAACGATCAGCTCTCCAGCCTGGTCTCGATGGAAAAGAGCGCGCAGGCGACGACGGCGCTGGCTTATGTCGGCTCCACCGTGGTGGTCGATGGCTCGACCACGGCGCTCGCCAACGGCCATGCCGACTGGACGTTCTCCGTCACCAAGCCGGCCACCGCCACCGTCACCATCAAGGATTCAACCGGCCAGACCGCCTACTCGGGTTCGTTCGCCGTCAATCCCGGCAATCAGGCTTTCTCCTGGGATGGGCGCGGCAACGACGGCAAGCTCTGGCCCGACGGCAAATACACGCTCTCGGCCACCGGACAGGACGCCAACAAGCAGACGGTCGCGGTTTCGACCGAAGTGCAGGCCCCCGTCGACTCGGTGGATCTCACGCAGACTCCGCCGGTGCTTTCGATCGCCGGGCAGAACTTCTCGCTCGACAAGATCAAGCGGGTCATCCGCAACGGCAGCTAGCGTTACGACGCCCGCACGCTGCCGCGGCGCGTCCGGCGTCCATCGAACGCCGTCTGCAAGGCGCGCTCCAGCGCCGATAATTCAAACGGTTTGCGCAAAATCTTGAAACGGCTTTCCGCCGCCTGCGCCGCGTCGGTGTAGCCGCTGGTCAGCAGCACCGGAAGTTCCGGATAGAGCTTCTTGCATTCCTGCGCCAGCCCGATGCCGTTCATCTCGCCCGGCATCACGATGTCGGAAAACAGCAGATCGACCTCGATGCCCTGCTGCAAATGCCGCAGCGCCTCGGCCGCGGTTTCCGCGCGCACCACGCGATAACCGAGCTGCTCCAGCAGCGTCGTCGTCACCTTGGCGACTTCGCGGCTGTCTTCCACCACCAGGATGCTGCCTTTGATGGGATCCGCCGGCGGCAAATCCGCGGCGTCGTCCGGCGCGGGCTTTTCGGAGCGGCTGCGCGGCAGATAAATCGTCACCACCGTGCCCTTGCCGACCTCGCTGTTGACCGTCACCGCGCCGCCGGACTGATTGGCAAATCCATGCACCTGCGAGAGGCCGAGCCCCGTGCCTTTGCCGATCGGTTTGGTGGTGAAAAACGGTTCGAAGATTTTCGTCAGCAATTCGGGCGCAATACCGGCGCCGGTATCGGTCATCGCCAGCGCGATGAAATCGCCGTCGAGCGAACCGGCGGCCGATCCGGGCTTGAGCGTGACGTTGCGGGCGGAGAGCGAAATCTTGCCGCCGTGCGGCATCGCATCGCGCGCGTTGACCGCGATGTTGACGAGCGCGAGTTCGAGTTCGCCGAGATCGACCTCGACCGGCCAGATCTCGTCCTCGATGTCGCAGGTGAGTTCGATGTTGCCGCGCAGGGACGCGCCCATCATTTCGCGCACCGCCTCGATGCGCTGGCGCAAATCGAGCACCACCGGGGTAAGGCTCTGGCGGCGCGAGAACGTGAGCAACTGGCGCGTGAGCGTTTCGCCGCGGCTCGCGGCGGTACGGATGGCGTCGAGCGATTGCACGTCTTTCTTGTCGGTGAGGCGCCGCTGCAAAATCTGCGCGTGGCCGCTCATGATCATCAGCAGGTTGTTGAAGTCGTGCGCGATGCCGCCGGTGAGCTGGCCGAGCGCTTCCATCTTTTGCGCCTGCGTGAGCTGCTCGCGCGCCTGCTCCAGCGCGCTTTCGGATTTCTTGCGCTCCGTCACGTCGAGGCAGACGCCGAGCATCCGCAGGGGATTGCCCTGATCGTCCTTGATGATTTCGCCGGTGCTTTGCAGAAACCGCATCTCGCCGTCGGGGCGGATGATGCGCTCCTCCAGCCGGAAGCCGTGGCCCGACTGGAAGGCGCGGGTGACCTGCTCGGCCACGCGCACGCGGTCGTCCGGGTGCAGGCGCTCGATGAAATCCTCGAACGTGCCGCGGAACGATTCCGGTTTGACGCCGTAGATGTCGAACAGCTGATCCGACCACGTCACGGAATTTTGCGGCACGTCCCATACCCAGCTTCCCAGATTGGCGAGACGCTGCGCCTCCATCAGATGCAGGCTTTGCTGCCGCAGTTCGAGTTCGGCGCGCGCGCGTTGTTCTACCTCGTTCGCCAGCGACTTGTTGGCTTGCGCCAGATCGGCGGTGCGGCTCTGCACCCGCTCATCGAGATCGGTATAGGTGCGGCGCAGGTTCTCTTCCGTGGAGCGGCGCACCGCGACATCCGCGCTTAGCGCCAGACACGGCACCGACGTCGAGATCATGTACATCAGCAGCAGCAGGAAAGATTCGTTCAGCGTCACGCGCGAGAACGGCCCGCTGAAGGCGAGCGCGCCCCAGATTGCGAAGCCTGAGAGAATAAGCCCGACCGTCGCCGTGTCGCGCGGGCCGCGCCGCAGCGCCGCCCACAACAGCGGCAGAATCGAGAGAAAGCCGAGCGCTCCCCTGATCTCGAATTGATCCAGCAGCGGGCTGAACGCGATCAGCCCGACCGCGACGGCCGTAGCGTAAACCCCGATCGTTTCCAGCACGTCGGCGCGCGCGAACGAGCGCAACCCCTGGCGCAGCCGCGCAACCCAGAGCACGATCACCGGCGTCACCACCAGCGCGCCCGCCACGTCGCCGAGCCACCAGGTCATCCAGATGGTGCTGAAATTCGTCCATTGGGCAAAGCCTGCAAAGCTGAGCGTGAGCACGCCGACCGTGGCGCTGATCGCGGTCGCGGGGCCGGCGCTGATCATGGCGAAGCGCGCGATCCCCGCCGGCGTCATGAAGGTGTTGATGCCGCCCGACCAGCGCAGGATGAGATAACCGCCGACGAGGCCTTCGAGCGTATTGCCGAGCGCGATGACCGCGGAAGTGACCAGCGTTCCGGCTGTGGTGGCGTTGACGATGAAGGCGCCGGCGAAAATCGCCGGGCAAGCCCGGTAGCCCCACAATAAAACCGCCGCCAGCGAAAAGCCGGTGGCCGGCCAGATCGGCGTGGCGCTCGGATTGATCGAAGCCAGCCCGAGGCCGAATTTAGCCAGCGCGAAATAGACGCCCGCGACCACGACAAGCTGCAGCGCATACGCCGGATATGCGCGCCAATTCTTGAGCGAGCGGGGGCTGGGGGATTTATTCAAAGGCGCATCCCGGATCTGGTTTTGAACGGCATGTTATCCGCTCCCGGCTTGGCTCTCTAGGCGGCTATTTCGGTACGCCGCCTGCCCCACGTGTGACCAAAAGGTTAGCAAAATTGGGGGCTATCTTTTCCCTATTGGAGCCTCGCGCTTAGGCAAATTTTAAGTCGCTGTCTGTACGTTGCGGGCTGAATTTGTCAGTCGAGTTTGTGAGAGTAGCAATGAACGAACCCCACCGCCCGAGGGTCAAGTACGTCATCGGGCCCGATGGCAGTCCGCTTACGATCGCGGACCTGCCGCCGCCGAGCACCAAACGCTGGGTCATCCGCCGCAAGGCTGAGGTGGTCGCCGCCGTTCGCGGTGGTCTGCTCTCGCTCGAGGAAGCCTGCGGCCGCTATACCCTCACGGTCGAAGAATTCCTCTCCTGGCAGTACTCGATCGACCAGCACGGCCTCGCCGGCCTGCGCACCACGCGCATCCAGCAATACCGGCCCTAATTCCTCTCCCTCTTCGCATCGTTACGGCGCCGGCTTTTGAGCCGGCGTTTTCGTTTTTACGCGTTCGTTTTTACGCGGCTAAACGCGACCCCGCGAAAAATTAGAGCCCAATTGGGTTCGCAGCGATCCCGCCATTAACCTGACGCTAACCATAAACTGGGCAAAAATTGCCGGTCGGGTGCAAATTCGCGCCCGCGTTACGTTGGGGCCAAACGGTGCAAGGCTTTTTCGATTTCGTGAAGTCTCTCGGTGCGGCGCGGATGGCGGCGATGGCCGCTGTGACCCTGACGCTCATGGGCTTTTTCACCTTCCTGATCCTGCGCGTGACAGCGCCGCAGATGGTGCCGCTGTTCACTGATCTCTCGATCGAGGACTCGTCAGCCATCATCAAGGACCTGGAGCGCCAGGCCATCACCTATGAAATCAAGAACGACGGAGCCATCGTTCTGGTTCCCAAGGACCGCGTGGCGCGGCTGCGGATGAAACTCGCCGAATCCGGCCTGCCCAAGGGCGGCGGTGTCGGCTACGAGATATTCGACAAGTCGGACGCCCTCGGCGCGACCAGTTTCATTCAGAATATCAATCACTTACGGGCACTTGAAGGCGAACTCGCGCGCACCATCCGCGGCATCGACCGGGTGCAGGCAGCCCGCGTGCACCTGGTGATGCCGGAGCGGCCGCTGTTTTCGCGCGACAAGGCGGAACCCTCGGCCTCCATCGTCCTGCGGGTGCGCGGCACGCTGGAACCCCAGCAGGTCCGCGCCATGCGGCATTTGATCGCCACGGCGGTGAACGGGCTCAAGCCCGAGCGCGTCTCGGTGGTGGATGAAACCGGCCGCCTGCTCGCCGACGGGGCGGCGCAGGAAGCCGGCATCGGCATCGGCGCCGACGAGCGCAAGATCGCCTATGAGCGGCGCCTGCGCGAACAGGTCGAACTCATCGTCACGTCCGTTGTCGGCCCCGGCCGCGCGCGCGTGCAGCTTTCGGCTGATTTCGACTTCAACCGCATCACGCAAACCTCCGACCGCTACGACCCGGAAGGCCGCGTCGTGCGCTCCAGCCAGACGCGCGAGGAACAGTCCGCCACCAACGAGAGCAAGGACGGCCAGGTTTCCGTCGGCAACGAATTGCCCGGCACCGGACAGAAGGAAGGCGCGGCCACGCGCGGCGATCAGAACAAGAAGACCGAGGAAATCATCAATTACGAGATTTCCCGCACCACCAAGACCGAAGTGATCGAGGCCGGCCGCATCAATCGCATCTCCGCCGCCGTTCTGGTCGACGGCACCTATACCAAGAACGACAAGGGCGAAGTCGCCTACCAGCCGCGCGCCAAGGAAGAGATCGACCGCATCTCGGCTTTGGTGCGCTCCGCGATCGGCTTCGATCAAAAGCGCGGCGATCAGGTGGAAGTGGTCAATCTGCGCTTTGCTGACTCACCTGCGATCCCGGTCGCCGAGCCGGTCGGCTGGATGTCGATGCTGCAATTCACCAAGGACGACATCATGCACTGGGCCGAAATCGGCGTGATGTCGCTGCTCGCGCTGATCGTGCTGCTCCTCGTGGTGCGCCCGCTCGTGCGCCGCGCCATCGCCCCGGAAGGCGCCGCGGCCGGCACGCTCGCGGCCGGCGGCGTCATCGTCGGACCCGACGGCACGATCATCGGCGCCACCGGCGTTGGCGGCATGCCGGGCCAGGGCGGCGTGAACATTTTGGGCGGCGCGAACGGCAGCATCACCAGCAGCGGCGGCCCAAACGTCTCCATCGTCGGCAGCGATGAATCGATTGCCATCTCCAACCGCACCTCCGCGATGATCGACGTCGCCAAGGTGCAAGGCCAGGTGCACGCCCAATCGGTGCAGAAGGTCGGCGAGCTGGCCGAAAAGAATCCGCACGAAGCCGTCTCGATCATCCGCACCTGGCTCCACGAAAGCGCGGCCTGACCCATGCCTTCAGCATACGCAGCAGCCGAACAGAAAGACAAAGAAGGCGCGGTCCGCGCCGATATCGGCGGGCTGATGGCGCAGCTGGCCGGACGCGCGAAGAGTTCCGAGGAAACCCGCAAGCTGACCGGGCCGGAGCGCGCGGCGGTGCTGATGCTGGCACTCGGCGAACAGCACGGCGGCAAGATCTTCAGCATGCTCGACGACGACGAGCTGCGGGAAATTTCCATCGTCATGTCCACCCTCGGCACCATCGGCGCGCCCGAAGTGGAAAGCCTGCTGCTGGAATTCGTCGGACGCATGTCGGCATCCGGCGCGCTGCTCGGCAACTACGACGCCACCGAACGCCTGCTGGTGCAGTTTCTCCCGAAGGATCGCGTCGGCGGCATCATGGACGAAATCCGCGGCCCCGCCGGCCGCAACATGTGGGAAAAGCTCGCCAACGTTCAGGAAGAGGTGCTCGCCAATTACCTGAAGAACGAATACCCGCAGACCGTGGCGGTGGTGCTCTCCAAGCTGCGCCCCGAACACGCCGCGCGCGTACTCGGAATTTTGCCCGAGGAACTTGCGCTCGACGTCGTCAACCGCATGCTGAAGATGGAAGCGGTGCAGAAGGAAGTGATCGAGCGCGTCGAGCAGACGCTGCGGACCGAATTCATGTCCAACCTCTCGCAAACGCGCCGCCGCGACGCGCACGAGGTGATGGCGGAAATCTTCAATAATTTCGACCGGCAAACCGAAACCCGCTTCCTCGCCTCGCTCGAAGAGGACAACCGCGAGGCGGCCGAGCGCATCAAGGCGCTGATGTTCACCTTCGACGATCTGGTCAAGCTCGATACCGGCTCGGCGCAAACGCTGATGCGCCACATCGACAAGGACAAGCTGGCGATCTCGCTCAAGGGCGCATCCGAAGGCGTGCGGCAGTTCTTCCTGAGCAACATGTCCACGCGCGCGGCCAAGATGCTGGTCGACGACATGACGCAAATGGGCCCGGTGCGCTTGCGCGATGTCGATGATGCGCAGGCGCTGCTCGTCAATCTCGCCAAGGACCTCGCGGCCAAGGGCGAAATTCTCATCTCCAAGAGCCGCGGCGACGAAGAGCTGATTTACTAATGAACGCACGGCCCAAATATCTGTTCGACGTGGACTTCGCGGCCGGCGCCGGCTCGCGCCCGCCGGTGACGCCGGCCGAGCTGGAAATCAAATGCGCCGAGAGCGAAGCGCTGGGCTATCGCAACGGCATCGCCGCCGCGCAAGCGCAGGCGCGCGCCGAGGCAGAACAGCGCATCGCGGCAGCGTTGGGTCTGATCGCGCAAGGCATCGAGAAACTGGGCAACGGCCTCAACACCGTCGAAGCGCGGCTGGAAACGGAAGCCGTCGAGGTCGCGGTGGCGGTCGCCAACAAGCTCGCGCCCGAACTGATCGCGCGCGAGCCGTTCGCCGAGATCGCCGCGCTCGCCACCGAATGCTTCCGGCATCTCGTCGCCGCGCCGCATGTGGTGGTGCGGGTGAGCGACGCGCTCTATGCCACGACCAAGGAAAAACTCGACGAAATCGCGAGTTCACGCGGCTTTGCCGGGCGTCTCGTCGTGCTGGCAGAGCCCGAGATCGGCTCCGGCGATTGCCGCATCGAATGGGCCGATGGCGGCGTCGTGCGCGACCGCGCGCAAACGCAGACGGCAATCGATGAAGCCGTCACCCGCTACATCACGGCGCGCGTTGGCGTCGCCGCAAGTTTTACCGCGAACCCCGCTGCGAATTCGACTGCAAACCCGACTGCGACCTCGGCGACGAAGTTGCCTGAGAACGCGCACTGATTATTGGAGGTCCGAGCGATGAGTGACAACGAAAACCAGGTGCCGCTCCCCGACCTCGAACGGGGCGCAGAAATGCAAACCGCCGAGGATCCCGGCGCGTTCGAAGCTTCCGGAGATTCCGGCACGCTCAATCGCGGCGCGGCCGACCTTGAAGCGGTGTTCGACGTGCCCGTGCAGGTTTCGGCGGTGCTCGGCCGCGCGCGCATGGAAGTCGGCGAACTGCTCAAGCTCGGCCCCGGCGCGGTGCTCGAACTCGATCGCAAGGTGGGTGAAGCCATCGACATCTATGTCAACAACCGCCTCGTCGCGCGCGGCGAAGTCGTGCTGGTGGAAGACAAGCTGGGCGTGACCATGACGGAAATCATCAAAGCGGACCGGAGCTGAACCATGAGACTTTTAATCGTCGGCACGCTCAAGGGGCAGCTCACCACCGCGACCAAGATCGCGATGGACAAGGGCGCGACCGTCACCCACGCCGAGAGCATCGATCAGGCGCTCGCGGTGCTGCGCTCCGGGCGCGGCGCGGATTTGCTCATGGTCGATGTCGCCATCGACATCCGCGATCTCGTCACGCGGCTTGAAGCGGAACGCATCCACGCGCCGATCGTCGCCTGCGGCATCGTCAACGATGCGCGCGCCGCGGTCGCCGCCATTCATGCCGGCGCGAAGGAATACATCCCGCTCCCCCCGGATCCGGAATTGATCGCGGCGGTGCTCGCCGCCGTTGCCGACGATACGCGCGAACTGGTCTGGCGCGACGAAGCGATGGCGCAGGTGATGAAGCTCGCGCAGCAGATCGCCACGTCGGATGCCTCGGTTCTCATCACCGGCGAGAGCGGCACCGGCAAGGAAGTGCTGGCGCGCTACGTTCATACGCGCTCGACCCGCGCGAAAAAGCCGTTCATCTCGGTCAACTGCGCGGCGATCCCGGAAAATCTTCTGGAGTCCGAATTGTTCGGCCACGAAAAGGGCTCGTTCACCGGCGCGCAGGCGCGCCGTATCGGCAAGTTCGAGGAAGCCAACGGCGGCACGCTGCTGCTGGACGAAATTTCCGAGATGGACGTGCGGCTGCAATCGAAATTGCTGCGCGCCATTCAGGAGCGCATCATCGACCGCGTCGGCGGCACCAAGCCGGTGCCGGTCGATATCCGCATCATCGCAACGTCAAACCGCAATCTCGCCGAAGCGGTGCGCGACGGCTCGTTCCGCGAGGACCTGCTGTTCCGCCTCAACGTCGTAAACCTGAAAATTCCGCCGCTGCGCGACCGTCCCGCCGACATCATCGAACTGGCGCAATATTTCGTGAAGAAATACGCCGAGGCGAACGGCGTTCCGGTGCGCCCGCTGTCTTCCGAAGCGCGCCGCGCGCTCACGGTCAACCGCTGGCCGGCCAACGTGCGCGAGCTGGAAAACACGCTGCATCGCGCGGTGCTGCTCGCGCAGGGCGATGAAATCGGCATCGACGGCATTCTGACCCCCGAAGGCACGCGGCTCGATCAGGCGCGCGGCCCCGCCGCCGTCATGCACGCAACGCTCGCCGCCGAGCAGGTCACGCGTAATCTTGTGGGGCGCACTGTCGCCGAGGTCGAGCGCGATCTCATTTTGGAAACGCTCAAGCATTGCCTCGGCAATCGCACGCACGCGGCCAACATCCTCGGCATCTCGATCCGCACGCTGCGCAACAAGCTCAACGAATACGCCATCGACGGCACGCCGATCCCGCCGCCGAACGGCGGCGAGGCGCTCAAGGGCGCGGCGTAATTTCTAACCCTCCCCCTTGCGGGGAGGGTGGCGAGCAACGCGAGCCGGGTGGGGGTCGGCGTTACAAATCACTGCAGCACCCCCACCCCGTCTGCCTTCGCTTCGCTCGTCAGACGACCCTCCCCACCAGGGGGAGGGTAAAGGCCCGCCTAATTAATCTCGATCTTCGCGGTCTTGACGATTTCCGCCCATCGCTTCGATTCCTTCGCGATGAAAG
This sequence comes from Rhizobium sp. Q54, assembly GCA_945907045.1. GTDB lineage: Bacteria > Pseudomonadota > Alphaproteobacteria > Rhizobiales > Xanthobacteraceae > Pseudolabrys. Next base: position 79,568 of record CAMDSH010000011.1, read on the forward strand.
CGCCGAACTCGGCCGATGAGTTGCCAATCGGCTTGGCGCCTTCGTTCGCCAGCCGGTCGCGGATCATCGGCGCGTTGATCGCATCCACCGTCGCCTTGCGGATCGCCTCGACAATCGCAGGCGGCGTCCCTTTCGGCACCACGAAGCCGTACCACGCGGTCGCCTCGTAATCGGGCCAGCCGCTCTCTGCGACGCTCGGCAGATCAGGCAGCGTCGAGGCCCGCGCCTTCGTCGTCACCGCGAGCGCGCGCAGTTGCTTGTTCTCGACCAGCCCGGTCACCGAAGGAATCGTCGTGATCATGAAATTCGTCTGCGCGCCGAGCAGATCGTTGAGCGCGGGGCCGGCGCCCTTGTAGGGCACGTGCACAGTGTCGAGCTTGGCGATCACGTTGAGCAGCACGGTCGCGAGGTGACTGGCCGAGCCGATGCCGGCGGAGCCGTAGGACAGCTTGCCGGGATTGGCGGCGGCAAAATCCATGAACTGCTTCACGTTCAAAAACGGCGAACTCTGCGGCACCACCAGCACCAGCGGAGACGCAGTGATCAGCGTCACCGGATCGAAAGCTGCGATGGGGTCGATCTTCAGGCTCTTGAACAGATGCGGATTGACCGCGATCGGGCCTTGGTTCGCCATCAATATCGTGTAGCCGTCGGGCGCGGCGGAAGCCGCCGCCTGCGTCGCGAGGTTACCGCCGGCGCCAGCCATGTTCTCGACGATGACCGACTGGCCGAGTTTCTCGCCCATCGCCTGCGCGACGACGCGCGCGATGGCATCGGTGCCGCCCCCGGCGGAGTAAGGCACCAGCAGCCGCAAGGGCCGCGCTGGATAAGCTTGCGCCTCGGCGCGCATGCCGAGCGCGGGCAGCGCCAATAAACCCAGGCCGAAATTGCGCCGGTTCATTATAGCGGACATGAATTACCTCCTCGCCAAACGTGATCGATCATAGCACGGGCCGAATTGTCGCCGCCGGGACAAAGGCATAGACTTGCCCCATCGTTCCATCGTTTGGGGGCAATCATGGACACAGGAAATCTCGTTCAACTGTTCTACGGCTTTGAGGGCCGCATCAACCGCGCCAAATACTGGCTGGCGGTCGGCGTCTTTCTCGCTATCGCCATTGTCCTGACGTTGCTCGCCATAATGCTGGGACTGGGTGTGGATGTGGAAGATCTGGCGGAAACAAGCCTGTCCGTCATCGTCATCGCGATCATCGTCTACATACCGATGCTGATCGCCGGGATCGCGGTCGGCATGAAGCGGCTGCACGATCGCAACAAGAGCGGCTGGTGGCTTGTGCTATTCTACGCCGCGCCGGCGTTGCTCAGCTGGCTCGGCGGAGAGAACATGATCCTCTCGCTGGTGAGCTTCATCATTTCCATCTGGGCCATCGTCGAGCTTGGCTTCCTGCGCGGTACGCCGGGCGCCAATTCCTACGGTCCAGACCCGCTCAATCTTTAAACGTCGAATCCACCTCTAACGCAAAACCTTCATCCAGGGAGCAATGTCATGCGTTTGATCTGCACGATGGCGGCACTGGCCATGAGCGCCACTGCCGCCTTCGCCGCCGACCCTGTCGGCCAGTACACCGTCGAGGGCAAGAATCCCGGCGGCGGTTCGGCTTACACCGGCACCGTCAGCGTCGAGCAGACCGGCGAGACCTACCGCGTCGTCTGGGTCGTCGGCGGCACGCGCTACATCGGCACCGGCATCGGCAACAAGGACTTCATCTCGGTGTCCTATACCTCCGGCAACTCCACCGGCCTCGCGCTATACGGCGCGGACGGCGGCAACTGGGCCGGCATCTGGACCTACGCCAACGGCCGCGAGGTCGGCGCCGAGCGCTGGAAGCGGCAGTAGTAAACCTACAGTGAGGCTCTCGCTTATCTGATGGACCTCGAAGCCAACCGCAGCCTGCTCGCCGCCGCGATCGTGCGTCTCGCGGCCGGCGACCGCGCGGCCCTGCAAACAACCTATCGCCTCACCTCGGCGAAGCTTTTTGGCGTCTGCCTTCGTATCTTGGGGGACAGAGCCGAGGCCGAAGACGTGTTGCAGGAGATTTATCTTAACGTCTGGAACAAGGCCGGGGCGTTCGATCCGGGACGCGCCAGCCCCATGACCTGGCTGATAGCGATCGCGCGCAACAAGTCGATCGACCGGCTGCGCGCGGGACGTCAGAACCGCCGCATGGACTCGATCGACGAGGCGGTCGAAATCGCCGACAGCGCGCCGCGCGCCGACGCAGCGCTTGAGAGCAGCGAATCCGTCAGCCGGCTGCACGCCTGCCTCGCCGGACTTGAGGCGCGCGAACAGGCGGCGCTGCGCGGCGCGTTTTTCGACGGCAGCACCTATGAGAATTTGGCGCAGCGGATGAGCGTCCCGCTGGGCACGATGAAGAGCTGGATCAGACGCGCAATGGTGAAGCTGAAAGCCTGTTTGGAACAATGAGCGAGAGCACCGGCCATAGCGAAGCGCCCAGCGACGATCTGCTCGCCGCCGAGTATGTGCTCGGCGTGCTGGCGCGCGCTGAGCGGAGCGATGTCGAGCGCCGTTTGGCGCGCGAACCCAGCTTCGCGCTTCTTGTCGCGGCGTGGGAGGAGCGGCTATCGCCCTGGGCCGCGGAAATCGCCGAGGCCGCGCCGCCGCCTTCCGTTTGGGAGCGCATCGTAAAAAGCCTGCCCGCCATGCCGCAAACTGGCCAGGCCGATTGGTGGAACGCGCTGCCGTTCTGGCGCGGTCTTGCAGCGGGCGCCGGCGCGCTCGCCGTGGCAAGCTTGACGGTATTGTTCTTTGTCGTCTCCAGCCCGGCGCCGCGCCAGCTCATTGCAGCGCTCGATGGCGGCGGACATCATCACTTCATCGCAACGGTCGACACGCAACGCGCGCAGGTGCTGGTCGCGCCCGCGGCTTACGCGGATACCCCCGGCCGCGTCGCGGAACTTTGGCTG
>CAMDSH010000012.1 GCA_945907045.1 Rhizobium sp. Q54
CGTGCTGCGCACACTGACCGAGGAAGAGCGCAGCGCGCGCGCTCACGCGCTGGCCGACAGCCGCGTTCGCGAAGCCGAAGAGCGCAAGGTCGCCGAGGAAGAAGGCCGCCGCCGCGGCGCGCGCGAGGTCACCGATCAGGCCGATCGCATCGCCGCCGAGGCGCGCAAGCGCGAAGAGGACGAGCGCCGCAAGCACGAGGAAGAAACCAAGCGCAAGGCCGGCGAAGTCGCCAAGAAACGCTTCGGCGAGGACGAGACCAAGCGTCCCGGCGCACCCGGCCGCATGACGGTCGAAGCCGAGGACGACGACGCTCCGCGCACCGCGCGCCGTGGTCCCGGCGGCGCAGCGCGCCCGGTTCCCGCTCCACGCCCGACATTGCGTCCCGCCGGCGAAAAGCAGCGCGGCCGCCTCACGCTGGTGACGGCATTGCGCGCCGACGAAGTGCGCGAGCGCTCGGTCGCATCGTTCCGCCGCCGCACCCAACGGCTCAAGGGACAGGCTTCGTCCGAGCCGAAGGAAAAGCTCGTGCGCGAAGTCACTATCCCCGAGGCGATCAGCATTTCCGATCTCGCCAACCGCATGTCCGAGCGCGCCGTCGACGTGATCCGGCTGCTGATGCAGCAGGGTCAGATGCTGCAGATCAATGACGTGATCGACGCCGACACCGCGCAACTCATCGCCGAAGAAATGGGCCACAGCGTCCGCCGCGTTGCCGAATCCGACGTCGAAGAAGGCCTGTTCGATGTCACCGACGATCCGGCGCAGCTCGTATCGCGCGCCCCCGTCGTCACCGTCATGGGCCACGTCGATCACGGCAAGACTTCGCTGCTCGATGCGATCCGCTCGACTGAAGTTGCCTCCGGCGAAGCCGGCGGCATCACCCAGCACATCGGCGCTTACCAAGTGACATCACCTTCGGGCAGCAAAATTACATTCATCGACACGCCCGGCCACGCCGCCTTCACGGCGATGCGCGCGCGCGGCGCGAAAGTCACCGACCTGGTCATTCTCGTCGTCGCTGCCGATGACGGCGTGATGCCGCAGACGGTGGAAGCCATCGCGCATGCGAAAGCGGCGAAAGCACCGATGATCGTTGCGATCAATAAAATCGATAAACCCGATTCCAAGCCGGAGCGCGTGCGCACCGAATTGCTGCAGCACGAGGTTCAGGTTGAATCGCTCGGCGGCGATGTCGTCGACGTGGAAGTCTCCGCCACCAAGAAGCTCAATCTCGACAAGCTGCTCGAGATGATCGGGCTGCAGGCGGAAATCCTCGACCTCAAAGCCAACCCGACGCGCCCCGCCGAAGGCACCGTGATCGAAGCCAAGCTCGACCGCGGCCGCGGCCCGGTCGCCACCGTGCTCGTGCAACGCGGCACGCTGCATGTCGGCGATCTCGTCGTCGCCGGCGCGGAATGGGGCCGCGTGCGCGCGCTGGTGTCCGACACCGGCACATCGATCCAAATCGCAGGCCCCTCGATGCCGGTGGAAGTGCTCGGCTTCTCAGGCTTGCCGGAAGCGGGCGATCGCCTCGCGGTGGTCGAGAACGAAGCCCGCGCCCGCGAAGTCACCGATTACCGGCTGCGCCAGAAGCGCGAAAAGGTTTCCGCGCGCGCAACCGGCATGCGCGGCTCGCTCGAACAGATGATGACCCAGCTGCGCACCAGCGGGCTGAAGGAATTCCCCCTTATCGTCAAAGCCGACGTGCAGGGCTCGCTGGAAGCGATCATCGGCGCGCTGGAGAAATTGGGAACCGAGGAAGTCGCCGCGCGCGTGCTGCACGCGGGCGTTGGCGCCATCACCGAATCCGACGTGACATTGGCCGAGGCCTCGTCCGTTCCGATTATCGGTTTCAACGTGCGCGCCCACAAGGAAGCGCGCGAAGCAGCCGAGCGCGCCGGCATCGAAATCCGCTACTACAACATCATCTACGATCTCGTGGACGACGTGAAAAAGGCGATGTCCGGCCTGCTGCCGCCCACGCTGCGCGAAACCATGCTGGGCAACGCGCAGATTCTGGAAATCTTCACCGTCTCCAAAGTGGGAAAGATCGCCGGCTGCCGCGTAACCGACGGCACAGTGGAGCGCGGCGCGAACGTGCGCCTGATCCGCGACGGCGTGGTCATTCACGAAGGCAAGCTGAGCCAGCTCAAGCGCTTCAAGGATGACGCCAAGGAAGTGACCGCCGGCCAGGAATGCGGCATGGCCTTCGAGGCCTATCAGGATATGAAGGCCGGTGACGTTATTGAATGCTACCGGGTGGAGACGATTCAACGCAGCCTCTAAGTCCGACACTTGGGTCTGCGCGCAGACAATCATTCCGCCTTTTTCACCGTCATGCCCGGCCTTGTGCCGGGTATCCACGACTTCCTTCGCCGAGAAGGAAGATAGACGTGGATGGCCGGGAACGAGCCCGGCCATGACGACAGCCACTGGATTGTCATGCCACGGAAGAAATCACACCGCGAAATCGCAACGCCCGGCGGCTCGCAGCGCCAATTGCGCGTCGGCGAACTGGTGCGCCACGCCATCGCCGAGATGCTCACGCGCGGCGACGTGCACGATCCGGTGATCGAGGGTCATCTCATCACGGTGCCGGAAGTGCGCATGAGCCCGGATCTGCGGCTCGCCACCGTCTACGTCATGCCGATGGGCGGGCGCGACACCGACGAGGTGATCGCCGCATTCGAGCGCAACAAGAAATTCCTGCGCGGCGAGATCGCGCACCGCATCAATCTGAAATTCGCGCCCGACTTGCGCTTCCACATCGACGAACGCTTCGCGGAAGCCGACCGCATCGACAAATTGTTGCGCTCGCCCGAAGTGGCGCGCGATCTCGGCGATAAAAAAGATGAATAAGCCCGTGCCATTTCAAGATCCGAATCCGCAGCCCACCCCCCTCCCCAACCCTCCCCCGCAAGGGGGTAGGGAAAAGAAAGAACAATTCAAACGCGACAAGCGCGACGTGCACGGCTGGATCGTGCTCGACAAGCCGGTCGGCATGACCTCGACGCATGCGGTGAGCGTCGTGAAGCGGCTGTTCTCGGCGAAACGCGCCGGCCACGCCGGCACGCTCGACCCGTTGGCGTCGGGCTGTCTGCCGATCGCACTCGGCGAAGCGACCAAGACCGTTCCGTTCGTGATGGACGGGCGCAAGGCCTATACCTTCACCGTGCGCTGGGGCGAGGAGCGCGACACCGACGATGCCGAAGGCCGCGTCGCCGCGAGCAGCGATCAACGGCCCACGCCGGACGCAATCCGCGCGCTGCTCCCTGAATTTACCGGCACCATCGGCCAGGTGCCGCCGCGTTTCTCCGCCATCAAGATCGATGGCGAGCGCGCCTACGATCTCGCCCGCGACGGCGAGCATGTGGAATTGGCCGAGCGCCCGGTCGTGATCCACCGGCTCGAACTCGCCGGTATCCCTGGCCCCGATCATGCGGTTCTGACCGCCGAATGCGGCAAAGGCACCTATGTGCGCGCCATCGCCCGCGACATGGGCCGAAAGCTCGGCTGTTTCGGCCATGTCTGCGCTTTGCGCCGGGTTTCGGTCGGCCCGTTCGCTGAAAACACCATGATTTTGCTGGCACAACTGGAGGCTTTGTGCCAGAAAGCCGCTGCCGGCGAGGGTAGCCTCGCCGACGCGCTCAGGCCCGTTGAGACCGCGCTGGACGACATCCCGGCGCTGGCCATTAGCAGGGCAGATGCGGCAAGGCTGCAAAGAGGCCAAGCCGTTTTGTTGCGCGGACGGGACGCTCCGATTTTCCGCGGCACGGTTTACGTCACGGCATCGGGCCAATTGATCGCCCTTGCCGAAGTCGACCGCGGCGAGATCGTCCCCAAGCGCGTGTTCAACCTCACCGGCCTGACAGGCAGCGCCGGTGTCATGAAAGGGTAGTAACGATGTCGCTAACGACCGCCCGCAAGGCCGAAGTGATCAAGGCCAATGCGACGAAATCCGGAGACACCGGATCGCCGGAAGTGCAAGTGGCGATCCTGTCGGAACGGATCAACAGTCTCACCGACCATTTCAAGACTCACGTCAAGGACAACCATTCCCGGCGTGGTCTGCTCAAGATGGTTTCTCAGCGGCGTCAGCTGCTCGATTATCTGCGGCGCATCGATGAGGCGCGCTACAAGAAACTGATCGAGAAGCTGAACATCCGCCGCTAGCCTAAGTTTCCGCGCGGGCACTCCGCGCGTTTCGTGAGCGGACGCCAAGGCGTCCGCTGTATTCGGGTCCGGCAGCGATCGCGCTGCGGACAATCAAGAACCGGACGGGAAAGATCGTCCGGTTGCCAACGGCAAGGTTCTTTAGGCCATGGCAGGATCGCCGGATGCTGTTCCAGTCCGCTCTGCGGCTTCGCGGAACAGCCTCTCGCCGTCTTGCTCATGGCTTTCGGGATCGGCCGATAACCATGAGAGAAAATACCAATGTTCGAAACTCATCGAGTTGAGCTCGATTGGGGTGGGCGTCCGCTCATCCTCGAGACCGGCCGGATAGCGCGCCAGGCTGACGGTGCCGTCTTCGCCAGCTACGGCGAGACCACCGTGCTCGCCACCGTCGTCGCGGCGAAAACGCCGCGCGAAGGCGTCGACTTCCTGCCCCTCACCGTCGACTACCAGGAAAAATATTACGCCGCGGGCCGCATTCCCGGCGGCTACTTCAAGCGCGAAGGCCGCCCGACCGAAAAGGAAACGCTGGTCTCGCGCCTGATCGACCGCCCGATCCGTCCGCTGTTCGCCGACGGCTGGCGCTGCGAAACGCAAGTGATCGTGACGACGCTGTCGCACGATCTTGAAAACGATCCCGACATTCTCGCGCTGGTGGCCGCCTCGGCGGCGCTCACGCTCTCGGGCGCTCCGTTCATGGGACCGATCGGCGCGGCGCGCGTCGGCTTCATCAATAACGAGTACGTCCTCAACCCGACCATCGAAGAGGCGAACGAAAGCCAGCTCGACCTCGTCGTCGCCGGCACCGCCGACGCCGTGCTGATGGTCGAGTCGGAAGCCAAGGAACTCAACGAAGACGTGATGCTCGGCGCAGTGATGTTCGGCCACCGGCATTTCCAGCCGGTCATCCAGGCCATCATCCAGCTCGCCGAAAAGGCCGCCAAGGAGCCGCGCGATCACAAGGTCGCCGACGACAAGGCGCTGGAAAAGGAAATGCTCGGCATCGCCGAGAAGGAGCTGCGCGCCGCCTATTCGATCCCGCGCAAGCAGGAGCGCCAGAACGCCGTCGCCGCCGTCAAGGTCAAGGTGATGGAGCATTACTTCCCGGGCGGCGCAGAAAATCCGAACTACACCAAGCTGCGCATCGCCGGCGTGTTCAAGGAACTCGAAGCCAAGATCGTTCGCTGGAACATTCTCGACACCAGCAAGCGCATCGACGGCCGCGACCTGAAAACCGTGCGGCAGATCGTGGCGGAAGTCGGCGTGCTGCCGCGCGCCCACGGCTCTGCGTTGTTCACCCGCGGCGAGACGCAGGCGCTGGTCGTCACCACGCTCGGCACCGGCGAGGACGAGCAATGGATCGACGCGCTGCAGGGCACCTACAAGGAATCGTTCCTGCTGCACTATAACTTCCCGCCATATTCGGTCGGCGAGACCGGCCGCATGGGCGGCACCAAGCGCCGCGAAATCGGCCACGGCAAACTGGCGTGGCGCGCGATCCATCCGGTGCTGCCGGGCAAGCTCGACTTCCCCTACACCATCCGCGTCGTCTCGGAGATCACCGAGTCGAACGGTTCGTCGTCGATGGCCTCCGTCTGCGGCGCCTCGCTGGCGCTGATGGACGCGGGCGTGCCGATCGCGCGGCCGACCGCCGGCATCGCCACGGGCCTCATTCTCGAGGACAAGCGCTTCGCCGTGCTCTCCGACATCCTCGGCGACGAGGATCATCTCGGCGACATGGACTTCAAGGTAGCCGGCACCGAAAACGGCATCACCTCGCTGCAGATGGACATCAAGATCGCCGGCATCACCGAAGAGATCATGAAGGTGGCGCTCTCTCAGGCGAAAGACGGCCGCCTGCACATCCTCGGTGAAATGTCGAAGGCGCTCACTTCGGCGCGCGCCGAGCTTGGCGAACACGCTCCGCGCATCGAGATGTTCAAGATCCCGACCGACAAAATCCGCGAAGTGATCGGCACCGGCGGCAAGGTGATCCGCGAGATCGTCGAGAAGACCGGCGCCAAGATCAACATCGAGGACGACGGTTCGGTGAAGGTTGCGTCCGCCGACGGCGAGTCGATCCGGAAGGCGATCGAATGGATCAAGTCGATCGCTTCCGATCCGGAGCCGGGCAAGATCTATGAAGGCACCGTGGTCAAGGTGATGGAGTTCGGCGCCTTCGTGAACTTCTTCGGCGCCAAGGACGGCCTCGTCCACATCAGCCAGCTCGCTGCCAGCCGGGTGAACAAGGTCACCGACGTCGTCAAGGAAGGCGACAAGGTGAAGGTCAAGCTGCTCGGCATGGACGAGCGCGGCAAGGTCCGCCTCTCGATGAAGGTCGTCGACCAGACCACCGGCGAAGACTTAGAGGGCAAGCAGGGCAGCGGCGAGCGCCAGCAGGCGGCGGGCTGATTTCCTGCAACTTTCCGCATCACTTCAGAAATAAAGAAGGGCGGCCTTGCGGGCCGCCCTTCGCCGTTCTTAGTCTAAGTCTCGCGATTGAGACTAAGCGTACTGGGTCAAAATCCAAGTAACCGCCTGATTGTTGTACGGAGGCATACGGTTGCCCTTTGCGATCGGCGCAGTCGTTGAAGGCGTACCTTCAACTTTCCACACGCCGCTTTCAGGGCAAACTGCTCCTGTACGCGCTTTCGTTCCGATTGGTGTTCTTCCTGAGTAGTTCATGGTCCCACCTCCTGTGGGTTGCTGTTGAGAAGGAGGTCGGGCCTTGACGTGCGAATCAGGTCCATGATTCAGTGCGTTTGTCCGAATACACGTCGTCCACGGCCCGACCAGGTTATGTGGACTAGGACTTGAGGTCGCTCCGAAGTTCCAATTCGGGCGACCTCACTTAATTTTGTCCTGCTTAGTTCGTGCAGCGAGTCTGCTTGTTCGGTCAAGCTACGGAACTCAAACGCATTTTCGATCAGCGCGCCAAAAAATCCCCTTGTCGCAAAGTGGTTTGCGTAACGACCTGATTTGTCACGTTTAAATCTAGTTCGGCTGGAAGATTGGGCTATTAGTTCGATCCCGCCGTTAACTTTTTATCCCAGCAATTCACATACTTAACTGCCTTGGCAACAAGCCCGGCCAAAAGGGCGGCCTTGCGGGCCGCCCTTTTTGATTCGTCCTCAGACTCTATTCAGCCCAATCGCCACACCAGCCAGATCGCTACGATCAGCGCGATTGCAAACGCGCCGCTGGCGAGCCGGAACAGATGACGCCGGATCAGCGCGCGCATGAATCCCTGATCGGACGGCGGATCACGCGGCTCCGGCGGGAGATAGAACGGATCGCTCATAATACCTTTGATTGGCGCTACTGCGCCGCGTCTTTGCCGTTACCGGCGTCGGCCTTGAGCGCGTCGGGCTGCGGCATGGCGATGACGTTGTAGCCGCTGTCGACGAAATGAACTTCGCCGGTGACACCGCCCGATAAATCAGAGCAGAGATAAAGCCCCGCGCCACCGAGTTCTTCCAGCGTCACGCCGCGGCCCAATGGCGAGTGCCGCTGCTGGAACGCAAACATATAGCGCGCGTCGGTGATGCCGGCGCCGGCGAGCGTGCGGATGGGACCGGCGGAAATCGCGTTGACGCGGATTTTCTGCGCGCCGAAATCGACCGCCAGATAACGCACGGACGCTTCCAGCGCCGCTTTCGCCACGCCCATCACGTTGTAATTGGGCATCGCGCGCAGGCCGCCGTTATAGGTGAGCGTCACCATCGAGCCGCCGTCCGGCATCAGCGCAGCCGCGCGCCTGGCGGCTTCGGTGAAGGCGTAGCAGGAGATCACCATCGTGCGGATGAAGTTCTCGCGCGTCGAGTCTGCGTAGCGGCCCTTGAGTTCGTTCTTGTCGGAGAACGCGACGGCGTGCACGAGGAAATCCATCGTGCCCCATTGCTTCTTGATCTCGCTGAACACCGCATCGACGGAGGAGATGTCCTCGACATCGCACGGCATCACGAACGATGAATTGACCTCGGCGGCGAGCGGCTTTACGCGCTTTTCCAGCGCTTCGCCCTGATAGGTGAATGCGAGCTTGGCGCCGTGTTGCGCCAGCGTTTTCGCGATACCCCAGGCGATCGAGTGGTCGTTGGCGACCCCCATGATCAGCCCGCGCTTTCCCTCCATAAGCCCCGGCATGCTTACGATCACGCGTCCAGACGTTTAAAGACAATCGACGCGTTGGTGCCGCCGAAGCCAAACGAGTTCGACAGCACGCAGCCGAGCTTCACGTTGTCCTTGCGCTCGCGCACGATCGGCATGTCGGCGAAGGCCGGGTCCATGTTCTCGATATTGGCGCTCTCGCAGATGAAACCGTTCTGCATCATGAGGAGCGAGTAGATCGCTTCCTGCGCGCCGGCCGCGCCAAGCGAATGGCCGGTGAGCGATTTCGTCGCCGAAATCGGCGGGCATTTGGCGCCGAACACTTCGCGGATCGCCTCGATCTCTTTTTGATCGCCGACCGGCGTCGCGGTGGCGTGCGGATTGATGTAGTCGACCGGCACCTTGACGTTCTGCAGCGCCATCTTCATGCAACGCACCGCGCCTTCGCCCGACGGCGCCACCATGTCGAAACCATCCGAGGTCGCGCCGTAACCGGCGACCTCGGCGTAAATTTTCGCGCCGCGCGCCTTGGCGTGTTCGAGTTCTTCGAGCACCAGCACGCCTGCACCGCCGGCGATGACGAAGCCGTCGCGGTCCTTGTCGTAGGCGCGCGAAGCCTTCTGCGGCGTGTCGTTATATTTCGACGACATCGCGCCCATCGCGTCGAACAACACCGAGAGCGTCCAGTCGAGTTCTTCGCAGCCGCCGGCGAAAACCATGTCCTGCTTGCCGTACTGGATCATCTCGGCGGCGTTGCCGATGCAGTGATTGGAGGTCGCGCAGGCCGAGGAGATCGAATAGTTGACGCCCTTGATCTTGAACCAGGTGGCGAGCGTGGCCGATGCGGTCGACGACATCGCCTTCGGCACGGCGAAAGGACCGACGCGCTTGGGTCCCTTGCTGCGCGCGGTGTCGGCGGCTTCGATCACGGCGCGGCAGGACGGACCGCCCGAGCCCATGATGATGCCGGTGCGCTCGTTGGAAATGTCTTTTTCCTCGACGCCGGAATCGCGGATCGCCTGTTCCATCGCGACGTGGTTCCAGGCGGTGCCGCCGCCGTGAAACCGCATGGCGCGGCGGTCGACGATTTCGGTCGGGTCCAGCGTCGGCGCGCCGTGCACCTGACAGCGGAAGCCCATTTCGGCGTATTTCTCGGCGCGCACGATGCCGGATTTGGCCTCGCGCAAGCTCGCCATCACTTCCTGGGTGTTATTGCCGACAGATGAGACAATGCCCATCCCGGTGACGACGACCCGTCTCATGCTCGCCTCATTTTGAATACTCAGCCCGGATTACCAGTGATTGGGCCACACATGGCCCGGCCATGGCAATCCCGCAACCCCCCGGTTTAGGCTTTATGACACCGGCTGCCTGAGCCCGCGTGCTCAGGCTCCGCTCGGCAGCATCTGGTCTTGCTTGAACAGACCGACTTTGAGATCGCTCGCCTTGTAGATCACGGTGCCGTCCGCCGAGAGCCAGCCGTCGGCAATGCCGAGAACAAGTTTCGAGCGCATCACCCGCTTGAAGTCGACCCCGTAGACAACTTTCTTCACCGTCGGCAGCACCTGACCGGAAAATTTCAACTCGCCTAACCCCAGCGCGCGGCCCTTGCCCGGCGCGCCGAGCCAGCCGAGGAAGAAGCCGACCATTTGCCAAAGCGCATCGAGACCGAGGCAGCCGGGCATCACCGGATCGCCCTTGAAGTGGCAGAGAAAGAACCAGAGGTCAGGCTTCACCTCGAGTTCGGCGCGCACCATGCCCTTGCCGTGAGGCCCGCCGTCTTCCGAGATTTCGGTGATGCGGTCGAACATCAGCATCGGGGGGAGCGGCAACTGGGCATTGCCCGCGCCGAACAACTCGCCCCGGCCGCACGCCAGCAAATCTTCGTATCCGAAACTGTGCCGCCGGTTCTGCATTCCGACTGCTTCCTTGATGTCTGCGCCCGGCTGAGGTCCCATCGGCAATTCCTAACATAGAGCCGCAAAGGGGCAAAGTTCGGGCCGGGCGCGGCAAATTAAGCCCTTTAGAATCAATACAAAACGTGCCTCGCGCGGCCGTTGCGAAAGAGTTGCACCTGGCCACCGCCGTCGTATATGTTACAAATGCAACGGTCTCGTGAACCGCTGCTATCTTGTTTCACTGACATCGTTCGATCACGCCAACGTTTTGAATGTGTGCATGACCCAATTGCGTACCACCATCGTGGAGCAGACCTTGGCCGAGACGGCCGACGCGGAACTTTCGGCGCCTGCTGAGCGTACCGCGCTCACGGGCTGCCCGTGGCATGACGTCAAAGCCATGCTGCGCGGAGTTGGTTTGCGCCCGACGCGTCAACGCATGGCGCTGGGCTGGATTTTGTTCGGCAAGGGCGACCGCCACCTCACCGCCGAAATGCTTTACGAAGAAGCCACCAAGGCGAAGGTGCCGGTGTCGCTTGCGACGATTTACAACACGCTGCACCAGTTCACCGAAGTCGGTCTGCTGCGCCAGGTCGCGGTGGACGGTTCGAAAGCCTATTTCGACACGAATGCCTCCGAGCACCACCACTTCTTCGTCGAAGACGTGAACGAGTTGCTCGACATTCCCGGCGCCGAAGTGATCCTCGGCAAAATGCCGACCGCGCCCAAGGGCTACGACATCGCCCGCATCGACGTAGTCGTGCGGCTGCGCCGCAAGGGCAACAAGTAACTTCGAAATTACTGCGTTGGATTTTTCATGGCCGGGTTCATCCCGGCCATTTTGCTTTTAAGGGCGCGGCGAAATCTACTCGACCTTCTCGTTCGGATAGGCGCCCCACAGCCGTTCCTGCTGGATCCAGCCGTCGAAATCCTTGCCGATGAGACGGCACCAGGTGCCGCTGCACGATTTGACCGTGCTCAGCACGCCTGACTGCAAGCGCGCCACCACATTCCCTTCGGCGTTTGCGTTGTCGTAAAGCGGCACCAGCTCGTCCTTCGACTTCGGAACGATCACCGCGCTCCGCCGCCCCGACAGCAGTGAGTGATAGACCCAGCCCTCCGCCCCTTCCCAGTCGCGGATGCGCCGCCAGTTCTCGAACTCGGCGGTGATCTCAACCGGCATCCCAATGCGCGTATAGACCCAGCGGACCTCCTGATCCTTGTTGGGACCGGCGCGCACGTTCACGCGATCAGACTTAAGGCTGACGAAACGCGGGACCGGGAGCCCGCTGGCCGTGCCGGTCGCGATCTCGCCCGCGGCCCGGACAGGCTGCATCTGCGCGGCAAGCACGAACGACAATGCCGCCGCGGCCAGCAACAGGTTCCATATGCTTTGTCTTGTCACGGCCATCTGATAGGAAAGACCAAGGTTGGAACTCGACATCGCGCCCAAAATCAGGCCGGAGAGCGGCAGTGTCGGCGAGCACGGTTAAAGAGGGCTGAATGCCGAAGGCGAAGAAACCGCTGGTCGTCGTCACCCGCAAATTGCCCGATAGCGTCGAGCTGCGGATGCGCGAGCTGTTCGAGGCGCGGTTCAACGCCGACGACAAGCCGATGAGCCAGGCCCAGCTCGCTGAAGCCGTGAAAACCGCCGACGTGCTGGTGCCGACCGTGACCGACCGCATCGACAACGGCGTGCTGGCGAAGGCCGGCGAGCAACTGAAATTGATCGCGAATTTCGGCAACGGCGTGGACAACATCGACGTCGCCACCGCCATTCAGCGCGGCATCACCGTCACCAACACGCCGGGCGTCCTCACCGAAGACACCGCCGACATGACGATGGCGCTCATTCTCGCCGTGCCGCGACGGCTGGCCGAGGGTTCCGTCATCCTCACCACCGACAAGGATTGGGGCGGCTGGACGCCGACCTGGATGCTCGGACATCGCATCTGGGGCAAGCGGCTCGGCATCATCGGCATGGGGCGCATCGGCCAGGCGGTCGCGCGCCGCGCACGCGCGTTCGGCCTGCAGATTCATTATCACAACCGCCGCCGCGTCGCGCCGAAGACCGAGGAAGAACTCGACGCGACCTATTGGGAGAGCCTCGACCAGATGCTCGCCCGCATGGACATCATCTCGATCAACTGCCCGCATACGCCGGGCACTTATCATCTGCTCTCGGCGCGCAGGCTCAAGCTCATCCGCCCGGAGGCCTACATCGTCAACACGGCGCGCGGCGAAGTGATCGACGAGAATGCGCTCACCCGTTTGCTTGAAGCCGGCGAAATCGCGGGCGCTGGCCTCGACGTGTTCGAGCACGAACCGGCGGTGAACCCGAAACTGGTCAAGCTCGCGCGTGCCGGAAAAGTCGTGCTGCTGCCGCACATGGGTTCGGCCACCGTGGAAGGCCGCGTCGACATGGGCGAAAAAGTCATCATCAACATCAAGACCTTCATGGACGGCCACAAACCGCCGGACCGGGTCTTGCCTTCAATGCTGTAGAGTCTTCCGGAGACATTCCATGCGCGCAGTCATTGCAAGTGCCATCACGCTTCTCATGCTGTCGCAGGCCAACGCCGCGCCGCTTGAGGTGAGGCCCGGCTTCAAGCCGCCGCCGCCGCCCGCCAGCGCGAAAGTCCGCCCCGACGAGATCAAGACAAAGTTCTTCAACGGCGAGCCGTTCACCGCCGCGACGCCGGCCGGCGTGAAATTCAAGATGACCTACACCGCCGACGGCAAGATGACGCGCGAACCCGCCGGCAAGGGCGGCGCCAAAAGCGAAGGCACATGGGCGCTCAACAAAGACGGCTTCTGCACCACGTGGAAGGGTTCGAAGCAGAATTGCTACAAGCTGTTCGCGAAGGACGAGAAGACCTGGTCGGTGACCGGCGGCGGCTCGACGCTCGCGACCTGGAGCAAGTAGTCCTAGCGCGCGTGGATCGATAGATCCTTGATCGTCGGCGTCTTGCCGGAGAGCGGATTGTCCGGATTCCAGCGATAGCCGACGGTCTCGAAGCGCATCGCGCGCGCATCCAGCATCACGAGACGGCCGACGAGATTTTCACCGAAGCCGACGATCTCGCGGATTACCTCGAACGCCATCATCGAACCGAGAATGCCCGGCAACGCGCCGAGGATTCCAGCCTCCGCGCAGGCCGGTACCATGCCCGCGGGTGGCGGCTCCGGAAACAGACAGCGATAGCTTGGATTGGGTTCGCCGTTGGCCGCGCGTTCGTGCGCGCGGATCGTGGTGAGCGTGCCGTCGAACGTGCCGACCGCCGCCGTCACCAGCGGCTTTTTCGCAAAATAACATGCGTCGGACACGAGATAACGCGTCGCGAAATTATCGGAGCCGTCGGCGACAACATCATAACGCGCGATCAGATCGAGCGCGTTCTTTGCATTCAGCCGCGTTGCGTGCGTCTCCAGCGCGACGTCCGGATTGAGACGGCGGATCGCCGCAGCCGCGCTTTCGACTTTCGCTTTGCCGATGTCGGGCGTCGCGTGGATCACCTGCCGCTGCAAGTTCGAGAGCGAGACTTCATCGTCATCGACAATGCCGATCGTGCCGGCGCCGGCAGCGGCGAGATACAGCAGCACAGGCGCGCCCAGCCCGCCCGCGCCGACGACCAGTACGCGCGCGGCTTTCAGCGCCGCCTGGCCAGGGCCGCCGACCTCGCGCAGCACGATGTGGCGGGCATAGCGTTCGAGTTCTTCGGGAGTGAGCATCGCCTTTCAACATACAGGCTGGCGGGCTTTGCCGTCACGCGGGGCGCTTAACCAGCGTGGGAAACCGCCAACAGGCCGTATTTGCCCCGGCCAAACCATCGGCTAAGGTGCCTTGGAAATTATGGTTTGTAAGGCGTTAACGCATGCGTTCGGCCCTGTTTTACGTGGCTTTTGCCCTGACTGTCGGCGCCTTCCCGGCGCTGGCGCAGGATTCGACGTCCACCGGGACGAAGACCAAAAAGCCTGCCGCCGCCAAGACTGACAAAAAGCCCGGCGCGACGCCCGCTTCGACCAAACCCGGCACTCCGAAGCCACCCGGGACGACGACGACCGCCTCGAAAGTCGTTGCCGCTCCCACCGCCGACACCAATCCCGACATTCCGCCGGCCGAGCGCAATTCGATCCGCGCTGCACTCTCCTGGGCGGGCGATTTCGGCGCCGCCGCCAACAACGAGGATCCTTTCACCGCTGCGGTGAAATCTTTCCAGAAGCGCACCAATGCGAATGTCACCGGCACGCTCACCTCGGCGGAGCGCACGAAGCTGCTCGCCAGCGCAAAAGAGCGGGAAGAGGAATTCGGCTGGCAAGTGATCGACGATCCCGTCACCGGCGTGCGCATCGGCCTGCCGGGCAAAATGCTTTCGGTGACGAGCGAAGCGCGCGGCGGCAGCCGCTGGTCGTCGCGGCACGGCGACGTGCAGGTCGAGACTTTCAAAATTAAAGACCCCGATACGACTCTCGCCTCGCTGTTCGAGCGGCAGAAGAAAGAACCAACGACGCGCCGGGTCGAATACAGCGTGCTGCGGAGCGACAGTTTCTTCATCAGCGGCTTGCAGGGCCTGAAAAAATTCTCCGTGCGCGCGCACATCAAGGATGGCGAAGTGCGCGGCTTCGTCATGCTGTTCGATCAGGCGGTCGAAGGCATCGTCACGCCGATCGTCACCGCGATGGCCAGCACCTTCTCGCCGTTCCCGGTCAGCGGCATGCAGCTCGCCTCGGTGACGACGAAGAAGGTCGAGTACGCCACAGCGCTGGTGGTGAGCGCGGGCGGACATCTCCTCACGGATCGCAAGGTAACCGAAGGCTGCCAGGTCATCGTCGCCGCCGGGCTCGGCAACGCCGAGCGCGTCGCCGAAGACCAGACGAGCGGCCTTGCTCTGCTTCGCGTTTACGGCGCGCACAGGCTTGCGCCTGCGGTGCTCGCCGGTGAAGCGCCGCAAGGCTCCGACGTGACGCTGGTCGGCGTGCCCGATCCGCAATCGCAAGGCGGCGGCAAGGATGTGACGACGGCGAGCGCGCGGCTGATCGCAGGCGGCGGCGTTTCGTATCTGCAACCGGCGCCGGCTTCCGGATTTTCCGGCGGCGCGGCGCTCGACCGTCAGGGACGCCTTTTCGGCATGATCGAGTCGCGCAATACCGTCGTCGCCAGCGCAAGCGCCACCGCGCCGCAGGCCGCCATCGTGCCTGTTGAGACGATCAAGACGTTTCTCGGCAGCCAGAAAATCGCAGCCGCCACCGGCACTGCCAGCATTGAGAACGCCAAGGCGTCGGTGGTGCGGGTGATTTGCGTTCGGAAGTGAACGCGAAAGCGGTCATTCCGGAAGCCGCTGAGCGGCTACCCGGAATCCAGCAAAGTAAATGAGCCTTCTGGATTCCGGGTTCGCGCTCATCGCGCGCCCCGGAATGACAAGTCATTTATTCTTGAACTTCGCCGGGCGTTTTTCGATGAACGCCGCCATTCCTTCCTTCTGATCTTCGGTCGCGAACAGCGAGTGGAACACGCGCCGCTCGAAGCGCACGCCTTCGGCCAGTGATGTCTCGAACGCGCGGTTGACCGCTTCCTTAGCCACCAGCACCGAGGGCAGCGACATCGAGGCAATCGTCTCCGCGACCTTCATCGCCTCGTCCATCAGTTGCGCCGCCGGAACCACGCGCGCGACCAATCCCGAGCGCTCCGCCTCGGTTACATCCATCATCCGGCCGGTGAGGATCATGTCCATCGTCTTCGCCTTGCCGATGGCGCGCGCCATGCGCTGCGTGCCGCCGATGCCGGGGATAACGCCGAGCTTGATCTCAGGCTGACCGAATTTCGCATTGTCGGCGGCGATGATGATGTCGCACTGCATCGCCAGTTCGCAGCCGCCGCCGAGTGCAAAGCCGGCCACCGCGGCGACAATCGGCTTGCGCGCACGCGCGGCGCGATCCCAGGTGCCGGCAAAGTCGCCGAGCAGCACGTCGATGAAGGATTTGTCCGCCATCTCCTTGATATCGGCGCCGGCGGCGAAAGCCTTCTCCGAACCGGTGATGAGCATGCAGCCGATATTCGCGTCGGCTTCGAAGGCGTCGATGGCCAGACTCAATTCGGATTTGAGCGCCATGTTGAGCGCGTTGAGCGCCTGCGGGCGATTGAGGCGGATGACGCCGACGCGGCCCTTGGTCTCGACGATGATGTTCTGGTAGCTCATGACTTGTCCTTCCCGGCTTTAATTCAATCGAGCAATTCAACCAAACTCGTTCAATCCAGCTTTGCGCCCGAACGTTTAATCACTTCCGCCCATTTGGCGGAATCTTTCCTGATCGCTTCGGCATATTGTTCGGGCGTGCCGCCGCCCGGCTCATCGCCGATGGCGGCGAATTTTTCGATGAACGCGGGCGAGGCAATCGCCTTGTTGATCGCGGCGTTGAGCTTATCGACGATCGCACGCGGCACACCGGCCGGCGCGATGACGCCCGTCCAGGTGCCAGCTTCGTAACCCGGCACCCCCGCTTCCGCCACCGTCGGCAGATCAGGAAAACCGGGTGAGCGTTTCACGCCACTCACCGCCAATGCGCGTACGGAACCGGCTTTCGCGTGCGGCGCAATCGATTGCAGGCTCTCGAACATCAGCTGCACGTGCCCCGCGATCAGATCGTTGATCGCCAGCGAACCGCCCCGGTAGGGGATATGCACGATGTCGGTGCCGGTCATGTATTTGAACAATTCGCCGCCGACGTGGCCGGGCGAGCCGTTGCTGGACGAAGCGTTCGACAGCTTGCCGGGATTTTTCTTGGCGTAGTCGATCAGCTCGGCGACCGACTTGACGGGGAGCGACGGCGAAACCGCGAGCAGCAGATGCCCGCGCGTCACCAGCGCGATGGGCTGGAAATCCTTTTCGATGTCATAAGGCAGCTTGCCGACCATGTGGCGGGTGATCGCCAACGCGCCGATCGGTCCCATGCCGATGGTGTAGCCGTCGGGCTCGGATTTCGCGGTGAGATCGAGGCCGATGGTGAGCGCGCCGCCGGGGCGATTATCGACGACGATCTGCTGGCCGAGTTCTTTCGAGAGTTCGGCGCCGAGAATGCGCGCGACCGTGTCGGTGGCGCTGCCCGCCGCTTGCGGAACAATCAGCCGGATCGGCCGGTCGGGATAATCGGCGGCGGCGGCCGCTACGCTCGAGCCGAGGATGAGAGCCGCGAAGACAAGCCGGCGCATGTCGTTCTCCCTGGCCGCAAAAGTGGCCGCCTATTTCTGGCACACCGGACAATAGAACGTCGAGCGGCCCGTCTGCACGATGCGCTTGATGCTGCCCTTGCAGCCACGCGTCGGGCACGGTTTCCCGGCGCGGTCGTAGACGCGGAAATTGTGCTGGAAATATCCAAGATTGCCGTCGGTCTGGCGATGGTCTCGCAAGGACGAGCCGCCGGCTTCGATGGCGTCTTTCAACACGGCCTTGATCCCATCGACCAGCACGTTGGCGCGCTCGTTCGGCTTGGCTGAGCGATCAGCGATAGTGGACGCGCGGCGCTTTGGCGACAGATGCGCGCGGTGCAGCGCCTCGCAGACATAGATATTGCCGAGGCCCGCAACGATCTTCTGGTCGCTCAACGCCGCCTTCAAACTTGTCTTCTTGCCCGCGCAGGCTTGCGCCAGCATCTCCGCGCCGAAGGCATTGCCGAGCGGTTCCGGCCCCATCGCCTTCATCAGCGGATGCGCGTCGAGTTCGCTACGCGGCGTCAACTTCATGAAACCGAAACGGCGCGGATCGTTGTAGCTGACCAGCGCGCCATTCGACATGTGGAACACGACATGATCGTGTACCGATAATTTCGAGCGCTCGTGATGAAACTTTCCCGGCGACTCTTTTTCGCCCGCGCGCACGATGTGGAACGAGCCGGACATGCCGAGATGCATCATCAGCACATCGCCGGACGATAAATCCGCCAGCAGATATTTTCCGCGCCGGCCAATGCCTTCGACCCTGGTGCCTTCCAGCCGCTTGGCGAAATCCTTCGGCAGCGGCCAGCGCAAATCGCCGCGCCGCGCTTCCACCCGGGAAAAGCGCGCGCCTTCCATCACCGGCGCCAGACCCCGGCGCACGGTCTCAACTTCGGGAAGCTCCGGCATGGTTAACGGCCTCGTTCCCCACACATAGCGCCCTTGGCGCTGCCGCGCTATGGTCCTGTCCGTAAAGGATTATTGGGGCGGCGGACGATGGCGCGAGCCAGCAGCGACACGCATTTCGGTTTCAAGCAGGTGCCGCTCGACGAGAAGCAGGCGCTGGTCGATGGCGTGTTTCATAACGTCGCGAAACGCTACGACCTGATGAACGACCTGATGTCGGGCGGGCTGCACCGCGCCTGGAAAGATGCGCTGGTGACGGCGGTCAATCCGCCGCGCTCGGACAGAGCGTTCGCGCTGCTCGATGTGGCGGGCGGCACCGGCGACATTTCCCTGCGCGTGATCGAAGCGGGCGGCGCAGGCACGCGCGCCACCGTGCTCGACATCAACGCCGGCATGCTCAGCGTTGGGCGCGAGCGCATCGCGGCGCAGGGGCGAGACAACGTCATCGACTTCATCGAGGGCAACGCCGAGGAACTGCCGTTCCCGGACAAAAATTTTGACGCCGTCACCATTGCCTTCGGCATCCGCAATGTGCCGCGCATCGAGCGCGCGTTGAGCGAAGCCTTCCGCGTGCTGAAAACCGGCGGGCGTTTCCTCTGCCTGGAATTCTCCACCGTCGATGTGCCGGGCCTCGACGCGCTCTACGAACTCTATTCCTTCAACGTCATTCCGGCGCTCGGCGGCGCGGTGACCGGCGACAAGGAAGCCTACCGATATCTTGTCGAATCCATCCGCCGTTTCCCGAAGCCGAACGATTTCGCGGAAATGATGAAGGCCGCGGGCCTGCGCCGTGTTTCGTTCACGCCGATTACCGGCGGCGTTGTGGCGCTGCATTCCGGCTGGCGCTTGTGATCGGAAGCGTGTCCCATCTGTTGCGTCTCGGACGCGCGGGTTTCGTGTTCGCGCGCGAAGGCGTGCTCGCGCTGGTCGATACCGGTCCGCTGCCGCCGCCGGCGAAATTCGCCATCGCGTTGGCGCGATTGCTGGAGCGGCGCAGCGCGAAGACGCGCGCCAATCGGCTCGCGGCGGCGCTCACGCGGCTCGGGCCCACATATGTAAAGCTCGGGCAGTTCCTCGCGACACGGCAGGACGTGGTCGGCGCGGCGTTGGCGCGCGATCTCGAAAGCCTGCAGGACAAGATGGCGCCTTTCCCGCAGGCGCAGGCAGAGGCGCAAGTCGCCGCCGCGTTCGGCCAGCCGCTTAACGAAGTCTATGTCTCGTTCGGTCCGGCGGTCGCGGCTGCGTCAATCGCGCAGGTGCACAAAGCGGAAATCGACACGCCGGAGGGGCGCAAATCGGTTGCGGTGAAAGTTTTACGCCCCGGCATCGAGCGCCGCTTCAAGGCCGATCTCGACGCGTTCTTTTTCGCCGCGCGCAAAGCGGAAGCGCATTCGCTCGACGCGCAGCGCCTGCGGCTGATCGAGGTTGTCGCCACGCTGGCGCGTTCCGTCACCATCGAAATGGATTTCCGTCTGGAGGCCGCGGCGCTTTCCGAGATGGCGGAGAACACGAAGAACGACGGCGGCTTCCGCGTGCCTTCAGTGGACTGGAACCGTACCGCGCGCGCGGTGCTCACGCTGGAATGGATCGACGGCACGCCACTCAATGACCGCGCCAAACTCGCGGCCAAAGGTTTCGATCTGCCCGCGCTCGGGCGTCAGGTCATTCAGACATTCCTGCGTCATGCATTGCGCGATGGTTTCTTCCACGCCGACATGCATCCGGGAAATCTTTTCGCCGACGACGAGGGCAAGCTTGTCGCGGTCGATTTCGGCATCATGGGACGGCTCGGGCCGAAAGAGCGCCGCTTCCTCGCTGAAATTCTGTTCGGCTTCATCACGCGCAACTATCAGCGCACCGCGCAGGTGCATTTCGACGCCGGCTACGTGCCGCATCACCATTCGGTCGAGAGTTTCGCGCAGGCGATCCGCGCCATCGGCGAACCGATCCACAGCCGCACGGCAGAAGAAATCTCGATGGCGAAGCTGCTGATGCTGCTGTTCGAGGTCACCGGATTGTTCGACATGCGCACGCGGCCCGAACTTTTACTCTTGCAGAAGACGATGGTCGTCGTCGAAGGCGTCGCGCGCTCGCTTGATCCCAAGCTCGACATGTGGACCACCGCCGATCCGGTCGTGCGCGAGTGGGTCGAGCGCCATCTCGGTCCCGCCGGGCAGATCGAAGGCGCGGTCGAGGGCGCAGGCGAGATCGGGCGTTTCCTGGGGCAGGTGCCGTCGCTTCTGTCACGCGCGGTGAACCTCGCGGATCAGTTCGACGCCATCACCCGCAACGGCCTGGTGCTCTCGCCCGAGACGATTGCGGCCATCGGCGCGTCGGAAGCAAATCGCAACCGCTGGCTCACCCGCGGTGTCTGGGCCATCGTTATCCTGTTGGGGTGGATCGCTTTTTCACTGCTTTGATTGCAATGATTGCAATGCAATCATTGAGTGATTAAATTGGCCGCATGGCCAGCCTGACCATCCGCCAGCTCGACGAGGCCTCGAAGAAGCGCCTGAAGCTGCGCGCCGCGCGGCATGGCCGCTCGATGGAAGACGAGGCGCGCACGATTTTGCGCGAGGCGTCTGAGGCCGGCGAGGACCGCGCCACCCCGCCCGAACGCAAGAAATCCGCGCGCGGCACGCACGCCGTCCCTGCGCCCGGCGTCAAACGCGTGCTGCTGATCGTCGGCGGCGGCATCGCGGCCTACAAATCGCTCGACCTGATCCGGCGGCTGAAAGAGCGCAAGATCGCCGTGCGCTGCATTCTCACCAAGGCAGCCCAGGAGTTCGTCACGTCGCTCGCGGCGGGCGCCATCGTCGGCGAACGCGTGTTCACGGATTTGTTCGATCCGGCGGGCGAGTTCGACATCGGGCACATTCGTCTGGCGCGCGAGACCGATCTTGTTGTCGTTGCGCCTGCCACCGCCGACCTGATGGCGAAACTCGCCGGCGGTCACGCCAACGATCTCGCCACCGCTGTGCTGCTCGCAACCGACAAGAATATTCTGCTCGCACCGGCAATGAACCCGCGCATGTGGTCGCACAAGGCGACGCAACGCAATCTCGCACAGCTCAAGGCCGACGGCGTCGCTTTCATCGGACCGAACGAAGGCGAGATGGCGGAATCCGGCGAGCGCGGATTGGGGCGCATGGCGGAGCCGCTGGAAATCGCCGCCGCCATCGAGGCACAACTCAAGCCGCGAGGCGCGCTCACGGGCAAGCGCATTCTCATTACGTCAGGTCCAACGCACGAGCCGATCGATCCGGTGCGCTACATCGCCAACCGTTCCTCCGGCAAACAGGGTCACGCCATCGCAGCAGCGGCTGCGGCGGCAGGCGCGGATGTCACGCTGGTGCGCGGACCGGTGAGCCTTTCCGATCCAGTGGGCGTGCGCGTTATCAAGGTGGAGACCGCGCGCGAGATGCTGGAGGCCGTGGAGAAAGCATTGCCCGCCGATGCCGCGATCTTTGCCGCCGCGGTCGCCGACTGGCGCATGGCCGGCGAGCACACCCAGAAGATCAAGAAGTCCGGCGGCAAGATTCCGGAACTGTCGCTCACGGAAAACCCCGACATCCTCGCCACCGTCGCGAAGCACAAGTCGAAGCGGCCAAAACTCGTGATCGGCTTTGCCGCCGAAACCGAGAACGTCGCTCGCAACGCCAAGGCCAAACTCGCCGCCAAAGGCTGCGACTGGATCCTCGCCAACGACGTATCGCCTGCGACCGGCATCATGGGCGGTGACCGCAACACCATTCAATTCGTCACGCCGTCCGCCACCGAAACTTGGCCGACGCAAAGCAAGGAAGACGTGGCTAAGATGCTGATCGAGCGTATTGCAACGGCGCTCTCAGGGGCAAAGGCATGAGCGAATCCGAAGTGCGCGTGATGCGCCTGCCGCACGGCGCGGATTTGCCGCTGCCGGCCTATCAAAGCGCGCACGCGGCGGGACTCGATCTGATGGCCGCCGTGCCGGAAGGCGCCCCGCTAAACCTCAAGCCCGGCGCCCGCACGCTCGTTCCGACCGGCATCGCCATCGCGCTGCCGCCGGGACACGAAGGCCAGGTGCGCCCGCGCTCCGGCCTCGCGGCAAAGCACGGCGTGACGGTGCTCAATTCGCCCGGCACGATCGACGCGGATTACCGCGGCGAATTACAGGTCATTCTTGTGAATCTGGGGAGCGAATCATTTGCGGTCACGCGCGGGATGCGAATTGCCCAATTGGTGATCGCGCCAGTGAAACATGCACAGCTTCGCGAGGTGGCAAACCTCGACGAAACTCCCCGTGGCATCGGCGGTTTTGGCTCAACCGGCTGACTACAATTTTAATCCGGTAATTGAGGCGCTGGACGGCAGTAACCCCGTACCGCTATGAGGGGTTTGCTGCATCTGATTACCACTCGCACTTAGCCCGGATCACCGTTCCATGCCGCTGCTCTCCCGCAAAGGCATCCTCGCCATTGCCGCGGTGATCGATGTCGCTCTCAATTCGAAGGGCCGTCCGGTCTCGGCGAAAGCGCTTGCCGGACGCCACAAGCTGCCGCCCCGTCATCTCGAGCCGGTGCTGCAAGCGCTGGTGCGCGACGGAATCCTCAAAGGCATTCGCGGACCGCGCGGCGGCTACGAACTCGCGCGCGAGCGCAAGCGCATCACCGCCGAGGACATATTGCGCGCGGCCAGCAAGGTTGAGGAACCGGGCGAGCCGCCGCTGCCCGCATCCACACTGGTCAATCAGGTGGTGCTGCCAGCGCTGGCGCAGGCCGAGGCTGCGTTCTCGGCGGCGTTGGGCCGCATCAATATCGAGGACATGGCGGCGCGCGGCGAGAACACGAAATAGCGCCGGCTTATCGTTCACGGTCTGGACTCTTACGGGCCGATTCCCCTTAGGGCTAAAGTACTTGGCGATTCGCGGGCGGTGTGGCGGACGCGTTTCGGACCCTGGGGCAATCCTGTATGCCGGAGACAATCCGGACGACCAACGGAGAGCTGCGCGCTCATCCGCGGCGAGGCGGATTCCTCGCCCTCATCCTCCCGGCATCATTGTGTGCAACGCCTGCCCGCGCCGAAATCGGTATCGGCGCGGCGCTCGACGGCACCATCGCCGCCTTCGCCAATCTCAGCCAGCAGGAAATCGCCGGGCTGACGCTCACGCTCGGGCTGCTTTGCTTCGCGGTGCTGACCGCGATCATTCTGATGCGCACGCGCGTGCGCACCGAGCGGATCGAAGCGGCCGCGCAGGACGAAATCGTCACGCTGAAAGCCGACATCGACCGCGTCAACACACTGCTGCTGGCGGAGCCGCAAATTCTCATTGCCTGGGCGGCGGCGGGCGATGCACCGGACATTCTCGGCGACACAAGTCTGGTGACGCCCGCGCAGGTGCCCGAGAGGGTGCTCGCCTTCGGCACATGGCTCGAGCCTGCTGAAGCGCAGCGGATGGAAAACGCTGTCGCGCTGCTGCGCGCCGAAGGCAAAAGCTTCGTCATGGCGCTCACGACACTGGCGGGGCGTCAGGTGGAAGCCGAAGGCCGCGCCATCGGCGGCCGCGCGGTGTTGCGGCTCAAAGACGTGAGCGGAATCAAGCGCGATCTTGTCGCGCTGACTGCCCAGCATCAGAAACTCACCACCGATGTCGAAACCTTGCGCGGGCTGATCGATTCAATGCCGACGCCGGTGTGGGCGCGCGATGCGGCAGGACAGCTTGTGTTCGCCAATTCCGCTTATGCGCGCGCGGTCGAAGCCAAGGACGGCGACGACGCCGCGGAGCGCAATCTCGAATTGCTCGACCGCGCCGCGCGCGAGGAGCTTGTTCGCGCGCGGGTGGCCGGCACGTCCTATTCCGCGCGGCTGCCGGCGATCGTCGCCGGCGCGCGCCGCATCTTCGATGTCGTCGATGTTCCAGGGCAACACGGCAGCGCAGGCATCGCGATCGACGCCACCGAAGTCGAAACCATGCGCGCCGAACTAAAACGCATGATGGAGGCGCATCGGCGCATTCTCGATCAGCTCGCCACCGGCGTCGCCATCTTCGCCGCCGACCAGACGCTGATCTTCTACAACACCGCCTATCGCTCGCTCTGGGATCTCGATCCCGGCTTTCTCGATCAGAACCCGACCGATGGCGCGGTGCTCGACCGCTTGCGCGCCGCGCGCCGCCTGCCCGAGGAGCAGGATTTCCGCCAGTGGAAGGCGCAGTTGCACGAGGCCTATCGCGCGGTCGAGGCCAAAGAGAACATGTGGCATCTGCCCGACGGGCGCGCGATGCACGTTGTCACCACGCCCAACCCGGAAGGCGGCGTGACTTATTTGTTCTACGACGTGACCGAGCGGCTCGGCATGGTCCGCCGTTACGACGCACTGATCAAAGTTCAAAGCGAAACGCTCGACAATCTCGCCGAAGCCGTCGCCGTGTTCGGCAGCGACGGGCGCATCCGCCTGCACAACCCCGCCTTCGCGCGCATGTGGAAGCTCGCGCCCGAGGCGCTGGCCGAGCGCCCGCATATCGAGGCGGTGACGGCGTGGTGCCAGGCGCTGCACGACGACAACGCGATCTGGCGCGCACTGCGCGAGGCGGTGACCGCGATCGATAATCGCGAGCCGATGTCAGGCACGCTGGAGCGCCGCGACGGCAGCGCGCTGATTTGCGCGACCGTGCCGCTGCCCGACGGCGCGACGCTGGTCACGTTTCAGGACGTCACCGACAGCGTCAATGTCGAGCGCGCGTTGCGAGAGCGCAACGAGGCGCTGGAAGCCGCCGACGAGATCAAGGTGGATTTCGTGCACCACGTTTCCTACGAACTGCGCTCGCCGCTCACCAACATCATCGGCTTCGCGCATTTCCTCGGCGATCCGGCGTTCGGTCCCCTCACCGACAAGCAGCGCGAATATCTCGGCTACATCACCGTATCGACCAACGCGCTGCTCGCGATCATCAACAACATCCTCGATCTTGCCACCATCGACGCCGGCGCGATGACGCTCAATCTCGGCTCGGTCGACATCAAGGCGATCATGCAGGAGGCCGCGGAGGGCATTCAGGATCGTCTGGTGAAGGACAACCTCAAGCTGGATATCCGCGTTACGCCCGGCATCGGCAGCTTCATGGCTGACGAGCGCCGCCTGCGTCAGGTGCTGTTCAATTTGCTCGCCAACGCCGTCGGCTTCTCGCCGCAGGGCGAGACGATCACGCTGTCAGCCGAGCGGCACGAGCGCGCCGTGGTGTTTTCGGTCACCGACCGGGGGCCGGGCATACCGGCGGAGGTCAAGGACAAGGTGTTCGACTGGTTCGAAACCCATTCGCTCGGCTCCAGCCACCGCGGCACGGGGCTGGGGCTTTCGCTGGTGCGCTCGTTCGTGGAATTGCATGGCGGCACCGTCGGTATAGACTCCGCCGTCGGGCAAGGTACCACTGTGGTATGCACCTTCCCTCTCGAACACGCGGCCAAGCAGACCGCGGCCTAGCCGCCTAGAGTCGCCCCGATGTTCCCCACCACATCCGGCGGCTTCAGCTTCAACGTCGCGCTGGCCGACGAGCAGGCCACCTACCGGCTGATGGTCGATATCGTCGCCGTGCTGGAACCGGGTGATCTGATTACGCTCTCGGGCGATCTCGGCGCCGGAAAATCCACCTTCGCGCGCGCCTTCATCCGCCACCTCGCAGGCGATGAAACCGTCGAAGTGCCGAGCCCGACATTCACCCTGATGCAGACCTATCAGCTGCCGCGCTTTCCCGTCGTGCATGCCGACCTCTATCGTCTCGCGGGTCCGGCCGAGCTGGCCGAACTCGGCTTCGACGATCTCCCCGAAGGCGCAGTGCTGATGCTGGAATGGCCGGACCGCGCGGCCGGATTCCTGCCCGCCGACCGGCTCGATGTCGCGCTCACGCTCTCGCCGCAGCACGGCATCACTTTCCGCAACGCGCGCGTCACCGGCTACGGCACTTTCGCGCGGCGCGCGGAGCGTATTTCGGTGATGCGCCGCTTCCTCGATCAGGCGGGATTGGCCGAAGCCGAGCGCCAGCGCATGCAGGGCGACGCCTCCACGCGTTCCTATGAGCGGCTGAGCGCGGGCGGCAAGAGTCTTATTTTCATGAACTCGCCGCGGCGGATGGACGGGCCGCCCGTGCGCGACGGCAAACCTTACAGCGCCATCGCGCATCTCGCCGAAGACGTGACGCCATTCGTTGCCATCGCGAAGGGTCTGCGCGAGCGCGGATTCTCTGCGCCGGCCATCGCGCATGCCGATCTCGATGCTGGTCTGGTCATCCTCGAAGATCTCGGCAACGAAGCCGTTGTCGAAGGCGATCCGCCGGAACCGATTGAAGAGCACTACGAGGTCGCGGTCGATTTTCTGGTGGCGCTGCATCGGGAGAATTTGCCGGAAGTGCTGCCGGTCTCAGGACGCGGAGAATATCGAATCCCGCATTACGACATCGACGCATTTTTGATCGAAGCTGAGTTGCTGCTCGACTGGTATCTGCCGCTCATCAACGCCGCCATCCCCGACAACCGGCACGACACTTATCTTGCGCTCTGGCGCGATGCGTTGATGCCCGCGATTGAAAGTCCGCCGACCTGGGTATTGCGCGATTTCCATTCGCCGAATCTGTTGTGGCTGCCGCATCGGCAGGACACTGCGCGCATCGGGCTGCTTGATTTTCAGGACGCGCTGATCGGCCCCGCCGCTTACGATCTTGCTTCATTGTTGCAGGACGCGCGCGTCGATGTGCCGGAGATGATGGAGATCGCGCTGTTCTCCCGCTACACCAAGGCGCGGCGTTTCGCCGAGGAAAGTTTCGATGCGCCCGCGTTCGCGCGCATCTATGCAACGATGGCCGCGCAGCGCGCCTCGAAAATTCTCGGCATCTTCGCGCGCTTGGATCGGCGCGACGGCAAGCCGCAATATTTGCGTCACATCCCGCGCGTATGGGGTTATCTGCAGCGCGCACTCTCGCATCCGGCGCTCACACCGCTCAAAGCCTGGTACAGCGTCAACGTGCCTGAAGACCACCAACCGCGATGAACGCCGCGAGCCGAAATTCCGCCGTGCCGAAACGAGCCATGGTGCTCGCCGCCGGGTTCGGAACGCGCATGCGCCCACTCACGGAGAAAATTCCGAAATCGCTGGTCAAGGTTTCCGGCAAGGCGCTGATCGATCATGTGCTCGACCGGCTTGGCAATGCGGGCGTCGAGCAAGCGGTGGTGAACGTGCATCATTTCGCCGATCAGATGGAAAGTCATCTTGGCCAACGCAAAAAACCGCAGGTCGTCATTTCCGACGAACGCGCGAAAATACTCGGCACCGGCGGCGCGGTGATAAACGCACTCGGAAAATTGGGCGACGCGCCGTTCTTTCATCTCAACGCCGACACCATCTGGATCGACGGCCCGCAGCCCAATCTCGCGCGGCTGGTCGATGCATTCGATGCGAGTGCGATGGACGCGCTGCTGCTGCTCGCGCCGACCACGGGAAGCATCGGTTATTCGGGACGCGGCGATTACGCCATGGCGGCGGATGGGCGGCTCACACGCCGCGGCGAGCGCGAGGTTGCGCCCTTCGTCTTCGCGGGAGCGGCGCTGCTCAGCCCCGCGCTGTTCGCTAATGCGCCGGGAAGCGATTTCGCCCTCACTGAGCTTTTCGACCGCGCCGCGGAAGCCGGGCGGCTCTTTGGCCTGCGGCTCGAAGGCCTGTGGATGCATGTCGGCACCCCGGATGCGATCACAGCCGCCGAAACGGCGATTGCCGCCAGCACTGTGTAATTCCCGCCGCTAAATTTGACCCCCACCCTTACCCTCCCCCTTGCAGGGGGAGGATTGAGGAGGGGGTCATTTGCTGCACAAGAGAACTTCAGCCAAGTCGATTGGCCTGACAATCGGTATGATTCGGAAATGGCGAGTCCCATCCCGCGCGTTTTCAATATACCGGCGTCGGCGCCGTTTCTTCCCGCGCTGATCGCAGCGCTGGTCGAAGGACGGCTGGTGCCGGGCTTTACCGCGCGCGATCCGCTGAGTCTCACCGCAGCGACGCTTTATCTGCCGACGCGTCGCGCCTGCCGTCTCGCGCGCGATCTTTTCCTCGACGCATTGCAAGGCGACGCCGCCATCCTGCCGCGCATCCTCGCCATCGGCGATGTGGACGAAGACGAAATCGCATTCGCCGAAGCCGCCATGGATGAATTTTCCGCCGGCGCGCTCGATCTGCCGAAGGCTATCGGCGGGTTCGAGCGCCGCGTGGCGCTGGCGCAAATGGTGATCAAGTGGGCCAACTCGCCGGGAATGCGCGGCGCGGCCGGCGCGCCGTTGATTGCCAGCAGCCCGGCGGCGGCGCTGGCGCTCGCCGACGATCTCGCCCGGCTGATGGACGACATGACCACGCGGCAGGTGCCGTGGGACAAATTCGACGGCCTGGTGCCGGACGATCTCGACCGCTACTGGCAACTCACGCTGCGGTTTCTGAAAATCCCGCGCGAGACTTGGCCAGCACTGCTTAAAGAACGCGGCGCCATCGAACCGGCCGCGCGGCGTGACTTGTTGATCGAGGCGGAAGCAAAACGGCTCGGGCAAATCGACGCGCCGGTGATCGCTGCAGGCTCGACCGGCTCGATGCCGGCGACCGCTATGCTGCTCGCGACCATCGCCAAACTTCCGCACGGCGCCGTGGTGTTGCCGGGGCTGGACACCAATTTGGATGAGGCGTCGTGGGAAACGATTGCGGGCGAAGACACCATCCCGGCACCCGGCCATCCGCAATTCGCCATGCACGCGCTGCTCAAGCGCATCGGCATTGCGCGCGGCGCAGTGGAAACGCTTACGCCCGCCGCCGCGCATGGCCGCGAACTCATGGTCTCGGAGGCGTTGCGCCCCGCGGCGACAACCGAGCACTGGCATCAGCGATTGGCAACGCCTGCGTTCGCAAAACAGGCGGATGCGGCGGTGGCTTCGCTCGCCGTAGTGGAAGCCGCCAATGCCGAGGAAGAAGCGCTCGCCATCGCGGTGGCGCTACGCCAGGCGTATGAGACACCGGACGCGACCGCAGCTTTAGTGACGCCCGACCGCGCGCTCGCGCGCCGCGTCGGCGCGGCGCTAATGCGCTGGCAAATACAGTTCGACGATTCCGGCGGCGACTCGCTCGCCGATACATCTGCCGGCGTGTTCGCGCGGCTTGGCGCTGAAGCAGCGCTCGGCGGCCTCGCGCCGGTTGGCCTGCTGGCGCTGCTCAAGCATCCGCTGCTGCGCCTCGGCGCGAATGAGGGCGATCATGCGCACGCCATCGCCACGCTGGAGCGCGCAATTTTGCGCGGGCCGCGTCCGCGTCCCGGCAGTGGCGGGCTTGGTCATGCGCTGGCGAGCTTCCGCGCGGAACTCGAAAAGCTCCGGCGCAAGGAAGCGTCCGAACTGCATCGCTCCGATCCGCGCGCCAGTCTTACCAATACCGAACTCGATGCCGCCGCAGCGCTCGTTGAAAAACTGGCAACCGCGCTGAAGCCGCTGGAAAGCATAGGCAAGGCCCCCCGTGCGTTCGCTGAGATCGGCAAACATCACCGCGATGTTGTCGCAAGCCTTAGCATCGATGCCGATGGTGTCAGCGCTGCATTCAGCGGAACCGCCGGCGTGAGGCTTGTCGCGGCGTTCGACGACATCGAGCTGCACGGCAAATTCGAAGTCGCTAAGGCGGATTACGCCGAGCTGTTTCACGCCGCCATTGCCGACCGTGTTGTGCGCCGGCCGGAA
Source organism: Rhizobium sp. Q54 (assembly GCA_945907045.1). Taxonomy (GTDB): domain Bacteria; phylum Pseudomonadota; class Alphaproteobacteria; order Rhizobiales; family Xanthobacteraceae; genus Pseudolabrys. Next base: position 30,022 of record CAMDSH010000012.1, read on the forward strand.
GCAGCCGATGTGCGCATCCGCATTTTCGGCCCGCTGGAATCGCGCCTGCAAAATATAGATCGCATGGTGCTCGGCGGCCTCGCAGAAGGCGTCTGGCCGCCGGAGGCGCGCAGCGATCCGTGGCTCAGCCGCCCGATGCGCCAGCAACTCGGCCTCGATCCGCCGGAGCGGCGCATCGGATTGTCGGCGCACGATTTCGCGCAGGCGCTCGGCGCTAAGCAAGTGATTTTGACCCGCGCCGCGAAAATCGCTGGTGCGCCGACCGTCATGTCGCGTTTCGTGCAGCGGCTCGCCGCCGTCGCGGGCGAAAAACGCTGGCGCGAAGCGCGCGAAAGAGGTGAAAATTATCTTGTTCTCGCACGTTCACTCGATACGCCTGCCTCACCGCCAAAGCCCACAGCGCGGCCTGAACCACGGCCGCCGCTCGCAGCACGCCCGCTCGCGCTTTCGGTCACCGCCATCGAGGATTGGCTGCGCGATCCCTACACGATCTACGCCAAACACATCTTAAGGCTGATGCCGCTCGATGCCGTCGATACGCCGCCCGGCGCGCGCGACCGCGGCACGGTGATCCACGAAGCCATCGGCGAGTTCACGCAGAAATTCGCCGGTAAATTGCCTGCCAATCCGGCGGGAGAGCTCATCGCATTGGGCCGTAAGCATTTCGCCGCACTGGAGGATTATCCCGAGGCGCAGGCGTTCTGGTGGCCGCGCTTCGAGCGCATCGCAAACTGGTTCGCCGGTTGGGAGCTGGAGCGGCGCGAAAACATCGCCGCGCTGCACGCGGAAATTCGCGGCGAGATTTCCATTCCGCTCGGCAAACGTGAATTCAAGCTCTCCGCCCGCGCCGACCGCATCGAGCGCCGCACCGACGGCAACTATGCCATCCTCGATTACAAAACAGGACGCATTCCCGGCCACGACGAGGTGAAGGTCGGCTTCGCGCCGCAGCTCACGCTGGAAGCTGCGATCCTGCGCGCGGGCGGTTTTCCTGAAATTCCGCGCGGGGCGTCGGTGTCCGAGCTCGTTTATGTGAGCCTGAAGGGCGACGCCGAGGGCGGCGAAGAGAAGCAAGTGAAGCTCAAGGATACTACGGCGGACGACGTCGCCGGCAGCGCGCTGGAAAAACTGCGCGCGCTCGCACTGCGCTTCGAGGATGAAAAGCAAGCCTACGCGTCGCTCATGCATCCGATGTGGAAGACGCGCTACGGCGACTACGATCACCTCGCGCGCGTGAAGGAATGGTCGCTCAGCGGCGGCGCGGACAGCGACGAGGGAGGCGGCGAATGAGCGCCGCTGTCCCGAAGGAAGTGCTCGCGCGCCAGCACGAGGCCTCCAATCCCGCCGTCTCCGCATGGGTGTCCGCCAACGCCGGCTCCGGCAAAACTTACGTTCTGGCGCAACGCGTGATCCGCCTGCTGCTCGCCGGCACCAAGCCTGAGAAAATTCTCTGTCTCACGTTCACCAAGGCCGCCGCCGCCAATATGGCGAACCGCGTATTCGAAACGCTGGCGGCGTGGACCGCGCTCGACGATACGGCGCTCGATAAAGCCATCCGCGCGATGTCGAATGAAAAGGCGGACGCCGCACATCGCGCGCTGGCGCGGCGGCTGTTCGCACAGGCGCTGGAGACGCCGGGCGGGCTGAAAGTGCAAACCATCCACGCCTTCTGCACCCGGCTGCTGCATCAGTTTCCGTTCGAAGCCAACGTCGCCGCGCGCTTCGGCGTGCTCGACGAGGCGACCGAGTCGCAAATGCTGGAACAGCTCACGCTGGATGTGTTGCTGGAAGGGGCGGGAAATCCGGATTCCGCGCTGGGACGCGCGCTTAACATTGCGGTTTCCAGCGCGGCCGATCAGACGTTCCGCGACATCGTCAACGAGGCCATCCGCAAGCGCGATGTGCTCAACCAATGGATCGCGCAAGCGGGCAGCGTCGAGGCGGCGATGGCGCAGCTCTCGCGCATGCTGTCTATCGCGCCCGACGATACGCTCGCGAAAGTCGAAGCGGAGATCGTCGATGGCCCGTTGCTGCCGTCGTCCGATTGGAGCGCCACGGCCAAGATATTTTCCGAAGGCTCCGCAAACGACCAGAAGCAAAGCGAGCGTTTGACTGCCGCTGCCGCGGCAACGGGCGCCGCGCGCGCTGAACTTTATCTGTCCGTTTTCTTCACCGGCGACGAGAAGCCACGCAAATCCATCATCACCGGACCGCTGGCGAAGAAACATTCCGATCTGGCGCAGCGCCTGAGCGACGAGCAACAGCGCACGATCAAGCTCGCCGAACGCCGCCGCGCCGTCGCCTGCCGCGAGCGCACAGCCGCGCTGCTCACCATCGCGCATGAAGTGATCGCGCGTTACCGCGCCGAGAAAGACCGGCGCGGGCTGCTCGACTACGACGACCAGATCGACAAGACGCTGGCGCTGATGAACGATGTCGCGGCCGCCTGGGTGCACTACAAACTCGATCTCGGCATCGATCATGTGCTGATCGACGAGGCGCAGGACACCAGCCCGAAACAATGGGCGATCATATCAAAGCTGGTGTCGGAATTCACGGCGGGCGCGGGCGCGCGCAACTTCAAGCGCTCGATGTTCGCGGTCGGCGATGACAAACAATCCATATTTTCGTTCCAGGGCGCGGCGCCGGAAGCGTTCGCGAACAAGCGCGGCGATTTCAAGCGCGACTATGAAGCCGGCGGGCTTCCCTTCGAGGCGATCGAGTTCAAGTATTCGTTTCGTTCGTCGCAGATCGTGCTCGACGCGGTCGATACGGTTTTCAGGCAACCGGCGGCGCATCGCGGCCTGACCGCCGATCCGGCGCCGACCGCGCACACCGCCGTGCGCGACAAGGCGCCGGGCCTCGTCGAAATCTGGCCGCTAGTCGAACCGGATGAAACGGCCAAGGTCGAAGCCTGGGACACGCCGTTCGACACGACGTCGGAAACAAGCCCGCGCGTGAAACTGGCGGGCAAGATCGCCGCCAACGTGAAAACATGGATCGCGCGCGGCGACATGGTTGGCGACGGCGGTGCGCGTCATGGCGTGACGCCCGGCGACATTCTCGTTCTCGTGAGGCAACGGGGTCCGCTGTTCGAGGCGATCATCCGCGCGCTCAAGAACGCGCAAATTCCCGTGGCCGGCGCCGACCGGCTAGTGCTCACCGAACACATCGCGGTGATGGATTTGATGGCGCTCGCGGACGCATTACTGCTGCCGGGCGATGATCTTGCGCTGGCGACCGTGCTCAAGAGTCCGCTGTTCGGCCTCAACGACGATCATCTTTTCAAGCTGGCGTGGAATCGCAAAACCTCGCTGCGCGATTCATTAATCGCAAAGGCGGGCGACGACCCGCTGTTCGCGCAGGCCGCCGTGCGACTCGAACGCATGAACGAAGCCGCGCGTCGCGAAACGCCGTTCGCCTTCTATGCGGGAGTGCTCGGCGCGGAAGAAGGCCGCAAGCGTTTTCTGGCGCGGCTCGGCTTTGAAGCCGCCGACGTGCTCGATGAATTCCTCAACCTCGCGCTCGACTACGAGCGCCGCATGACGCCCTCGCTGCAGGGCTTTGTCGCCTGGCTGCGCAGCGTGAATTCGCAGATCAAGCGCGACATGGAAATTACGCGCGACGAAGTGCGGGTGATGACGGTGCATGGCGCCAAGGGACTGGAAGCGCCGGTCGTGATCCTCGCCGACACCACCGCGCCGCCAAGCGGGCCGTCGCAACGCAAACCAAGACTGCTGGAATTACCCGCTGTGGATGCGCCGCCGGATACGCCGAACCGCTTCGTGTGGTCGGCGCGCAAGGATGACGATGTCGCGGTCATCGCCACTGCGCGTGAGGCCGCCGCGCAAGCTTCCGAAGATGAATACCGCCGCCTGCTTTACGTCGCGATGACGCGCGCCGCCGACCGGCTGGTGATCTGCGGCGCGGTTGGCGCGCGCGGCAAGCCGGATGGCTGCTGGTATGATCTGATGTTCGCGGCGCTCGAGCCGGCGTCCGTCAAGGAACCCGCAGACGACAAAGACGGCGAAGTCTGGCGTTTCCGCAAAGGGCCGCCGGACACGGAAAAATCCGCCGGAACAAAAGCTGCGGCGGCAGTAGCCGTCAAGCAACCGGACTGGCTGCGGCAAATCGTAAAGCCGGAAATGCCATCGTTCGTGACGATGGCGCCGTCGAGCGCCCACGACGACGATAAGTTTTCACCAAAGAAAGCCGAAGGCGCGCGCGAGCGGAAAGAAGCGCTGGCGCGTGGAACGCTCATTCACCGGCTGCTGCAATCGCTGCCCGAAATTACATCCGACCGCCGTGCCGGGGCCGCGCAACGTTATCTCGCACGCAACGCAACCGAATTCACCGCTGAGCAAACCAAATCGATGACCGCGCAAGTCCTCGCGCTGTTGAACGATGCCCGCTTCGCCCCGCTGTTCGCTGCGGGAAGCCGCGCCGAGGTGCCGATCGTCGGCCGCCTCGCGCGTACGGGCCTGCCAACCATTCTGGTGTCCGGCCAGGTCGACCGTCTTATCGTGACCGGAACGGAAATCCTGATCGCCGACTACAAGACGAATCGCCCCGCGCCGCGCAAGACCGAAGACGTGCCCACGGGCTACGTGCGGCAGCTCGCGCTGTACCGCGCCGTGCTGGCGAAATTATTTCCCAAGCACACCCTGCGCGCGGTGCTCGTTTGGACCGATGTACCTGATTTAATGGAGATTTCAGCCGCCGCGCTGGATGCCGCGATGACGCAGGTCACCAGCGCGTGAGAGCGCCTTGACGGTCCGGGGTCGCGTTCATAGGTTCTGCCCTCCACTGGCGCTGCGAGTCGCGCCGTTTCCACGAACAGAGGTGTTTCATGGCCGTCGGCAAGGTTTCTGACGCGAGCTTCGAACTGGACGTGCTCAAATCGAGCGGGCCGGTGGTAGTCGATTTTTGGGCCGAATGGTGCGGCCCGTGCAAGCAGATCGCGCCGGCGCTGGAAGAAATCGCGGGCGCCATGGGCGACAAGGTGAAGATCGTCAAGCTCAACGTCGACGAGAATCCCGGCACCGCGGCGAAATACGGCATCATGTCGATCCCGACGCTGATGCTGTTCAAGAACGGCGAGGTCGCCTCGCGCCAGGTCGGCTCCGCGCCGAAGCAGAAGCTGCAGCAGTGGATCAGCGGCGCTGTGTGACCCCGCCGGCACTGGAAGATTTTCAACGGCCGGCCTCATCGCCGGCCGTTTTATTTTGGGCGATGCTAGAGCGGCGGCGTTCCGTTCTGCGCCAGCACTTCACCGGCCAGATAGAGCGAGCCGGTGATGAGAATGCGCGGCGGCGGATCGAGATCGAGCTTGGCCGCCGCGATGAGCGCGTCCTTGAGATTGTCGCGGCTGGTAGCGCCAAGCCCGATGGCGCGCGCGGTCCCGGCGACAGTCTCCGCCGGCAAGCCCTTGTCCTGATGCGGCACCGGCACCGCGATCACGCGGCGCGCAAGGCCAGAAAAATTCCGCAGGAAACTTTCGCTGTCCTTGGTCGACAGCATTCCGACGATCAGCACCAGCGGGCGCGACACGCGCTCTTCCAGATCGGCCAACGCCGCCGCGACCGCGCGTCCGCCTTCCGGATTATGCCCGCCGTCAAGCCACAGCTCGCTGCCTTTTGGTGCAAGTTCGACCAGGCTTCCATGCGTAAGCCGCTGCAGACGCGCCGGCCAGTCGGCCTTGACGATTCCGGTCTCGAACGCAGCCTGCGGAATTTTGAACTGCTTGATCGCGCGTAACGTCGCGATAGCGAGCCCGGCGTTCTCGAACTGATGGCGGCCGTAAAGTTTCGGCGCCGGCAGATCGAGCAGGCCCGCCTCGTCCTGATAGACCAGCCGCCCGCGCTCTTCCGTCGCGGTCCAATGCTCGCCCGCAACGCTTATGGGCGCTTCCAGCCGCGCGGCCCTGCGCTCGATCACGCTGAGCGCGTCGCGATGCTGCGCGGCGACAATGACGGGCACGCTTTTTTTGATAATGCCGGCTTTTTCCGTGGCGATCTGGTCGATGCTGCCGCCGAGATATTCGGTGTGGTCGAGCGCAATCGGCGTAATCACAGTGGCAAGCGGGCGCTCAATTACGTTGGTGGCGTCGAGCCGCCCGCCCATGCCAACTTCGAGCAGCAGCACATCGGCGGGATGGCGCGCGAACAGCACAAGGCCGACGGCGGTGGTGATTTCGAACACCGTGATCGGCGCTCCGGCATTGGCGCGCTCACACTCTTCCAGCGTGCGCGCCAATTCGGCATCCGTCACCAGCTCGCCGCCATTCGGACCGGCCAACCGGAAACGCTCGTTGAAGCGCACCAGATGCGGCGAGGTGTAAACGTGCACGCGCTTGCCGGCGGCTTCGAGCATCGCGCGCAGGAACGCGATAGTCGAACCCTTACCATTGGTGCCTGCGACATGGATGACCGGCGGCAATTGCCGTTCCGGATGTCCGAGCGCATCGAGAATGCGCAACACCCGGTCGAGCGAGAGATCGATGAGTTTGGGATGCAGCGCGGTCAGCCGCGCGACGATGGCATCGACGGACGTCATCGCAACGTCACGCGTGCGCCGGGACCGGCAATTTGGTCTGCGGCTTCGGCGCCTTGGTCAGCAGCCGGCACAATTCGGCGAGCGTGCCGCGCAATTTGTGGCGATGGACCACCATGTCCACCATGCCGTGCTTCTCCAGATATTCGGCGCGCTGAAACCCTTCCGGCAATTTCTCGCGGATGGTCTGCTCAATGACGCGCGGTCCGGCGAAGCCGACAAGCGCGCCCGGCTCCGCGATGTGCACGTCGCCGAGCATGGCGTAGGACGCGGTGACGCCGCCGGTGGTCGGATTGGTGAGCACGACGATGTAGGGCTTCTTCGCTTCGCGCAGCATCTGCACCGCGACGGTGGTGCGCGGCAATTGCATCAGCGAGAGGATGCCTTCCTGCATGCGCGCGCCGCCCGAAGCCGCGAAAATAATGAACGGCGTCTTGCGCGCGGCGGCGGTTTGCAAGCCGACGATCACAGCTTCTGCCGCCGCCATGCCGAGCGAGCCGCCCATGAAATCGAAATCCTGCACGCCGGCAGTGACGGGCAAACCTTCGAGCTTGCCGAAGCCGATCTTCACCGCGTCCTGCATGCCGGTTTTGGCGCGCGCGTCCTTCAGGCGGTCGGCGTAGCGGCGCTCGTCGCGAAACTTGAGCGGATCGATCTGCACTTCCGGCAGCGCGATGTCCTCGAACTCGCCGCTGTCGAACAGCGATTTGAGCCGCACCGAAGCGCTGATGCGCATGTGATAATTGGAGCTCGGGATGACGAACTGGTTGCTCTCTACGTCTTTATAAAAGACGAGCTGGCCGGTTTCCGGACACTTGATCCAGAGATTTTCCGGCGTTTCGCGGCGGCTCAGGATGCTGCGAATCTTCGGCCGGACGACGTTGGAGATCCAGTTCATGATTTTCCCGGAGCTGTCATGCCCTGCGCAGGCGGGGCATCCAGTAGTCACAAAGATAAGTAATCATCATCTAACGTGCCACAATGAATATTTCGTGGCTACTGGATCGCCCGGTCAAGCCGCGCGATGACACACATTAACGTAACTATTCCGCCGCGACCCGGCGGGCCAAACGCACGCCCTCGGCCAGTGACGCCACCAAATCGGTGACGGCCTTCACAGTTCCGGCCGTGGCCTTGTTGTCCTTGTCGAGGCTGGAGCGCAAGGCATCGACCAGCGCCGAGCCGACCACAACCGCATCGGCGCCTGCGGCGATGCCGCGCGCCTGTTCTGCCGTTCGCACGCCGAAGCCGACGGCAACCGGCAATTTCGTGTGCCGCTTGATGCGCGCCACGGCGGAAGAGACCTTGTCAGCCTGCGGCGTCGCGGCGCCGGTGATGCCGGTGATGGAGACGTAATATACAAAGCCCGATGTGTTCATGAGCACGGCGGGTAGCCGCTTGTCGTCGGTCGTCGGCGTCGCCAGCCGGATGAAATTCAATCCGGCTTTCAGCGCGGGGAGGCAAAGCTCCTCATCCTCTTCCGGCGGCAGATCGACGACGATCAATCCATCGACGCCCGCTGCCTTAGCATCGACAAGAAATTTATCGACGCCGTAAGTGTAAATCGGATTGTAATAACCCATCAGCACGATCGGCGTATCGCTTTCGCCTTTGCGGAAATCGCGCACCAGCGCCAGCGTTTTCTTCAACGTCGCGCCCGCCTTGAGCGCGCGCAATCCCGCGGCCTGGATCGCAGGACCATCCGCCATCGGATCGGTGAACGGCATGCCGAGTTCGATCACGTCGGCGCCCGCTTTCGGCAGCGCCTTGGCGATGGCCAATGAAGTCTCGTGATCGGGATCGCCCGCCATGAGGAACGTCACCAGCCCGGCGCGGCCTTGCTTGTTCAGTTCGGAAAACCGTTTGTCGATGCGCGTGGTCATGAAATCAGTTCAGCCGGTTTTGTTTTTGTTTCTCTTCACGCATCGCGGCCATGCGCACGTTGATGGTGCCGAGCATGATGCCAACGAAAGAAAAAATGAAGTAAATCCATTCCTTCCGCTCCAGCGCCGGGCCAACCGGAAACATCCGCTCGCGCAAAATATAAATGATGTAGCCGGTGGACAGGACGATCAGAATCCAGCCGATGAGCTTTTGCCGGCCGATCAAAGCTTGCCCCCGAGATGCTCCGCGACGGTTGCGAGATCCTTGTCGCCGCGGCCGGAGAGATTGACCACCATCAAGTGATCCTTCGGCTTTTTCGGCGCGATATCGAGCACCTTGGCGAGCGCATGCGCCGGCTCCAGCGCCGGGATGATGCCTTCCAGCTTCGAACACAGCTTGAACGCATGCAGCGCCTCGTCGTCGGTGGCGGAAAGGAAATTCACCCGGCCCATGTCGTTGAGCCACGCATGCTCCGGGCCGATGCCGGGATAATCGAGACCCGCCGAGATCGAATGCGCGTCCTTGATCTGTCCGTCGTCATCCATCAGCAAATAGGTGCGATTGCCATGCAGCACGCCGGGCCGTCCGCCCGCGATCGACGCCGCGTGCAATCCGGTGAGCCCGTGGCCCGCGGCTTCCACGCCGTAAATTTCCACCGAGCGGTCGTCGAGGAACGGATGGAAGAGCCCCATCGCATTCGAGCCGCCGCCGATGCAGGCGATGAGCGAATCCGGCAGGCGGCCTTCGGCTTCCTGCATCTGCTCGCGTGTCTCGCGACCGATGATCGACTGGAAATCGCGCACCATCATCGGATAGGGGTGCGGACCCGCCACCGTGCCAATGCAATAGAAAGTGTCGGCGACGTTGGTCACCCAGTCGCGCAGCGCTTCGTTCATCGCGTCTTTCAGCGTCTTGGTGCCGGATTGCACGGGCCGTACTTCTGCGCCGAGCATTTTCATGCGGAAGACGTTCGGCTTCTGCCGCTCGACATCGACCGCGCCCATGTAGACGATGCACTCAAGCCCGAAGCGCGCGCATAGCGTGGCGGTGGCGACGCCGTGCATCCCGGCGCCGGTCTCGGCGATGATGCGTTTCTTTCCCATGCGGCGCGCGACCATGATCTGGCCGAGCACGTTGTTCACCTTGTGCGCGCCGGTGTGGTTGAGCTCCTCGCGCTTGAAGTAGATTTTCGCGCCGCCACAGTGTTCCGTAAATCGCTCGGCAAAATACAGCGGCGACGGACGGCCGACGTAATGCGTGAGATAGCCGTCCATTTCCTTTTGAAACGCCGGATCGGCCTTCGCCTGCGCGTAGGCTTTCTCAAGTTCGAGCACCAGCGGCATCAGCGTCTCGGCGACGAAGCGGCCGCCATAGATGCCGAAATGCCCGCGCTCGTCAGGGCCGGTGCGGAACGAATTGGGCTGCTGCACGCTCATGCGCGGCTCATGATCTTTTGCGCGAGCTGGCTTTCCGCCGCGCGAGCGGCGCGAACGAATTCACGAATTTTATCGATATCCTTCTCGCCCGGAGCGCGCTCGACGCCGGAGGACACATCGACGCCCGGCGCGCGCGTAATGGAAAGCGCCTCGGCGACATTTTCCGCGTCCAGCCCGCCCGAAAGCATGAAGGGAACGCCCGGATCGACGCCCTTGAGCAGCGTCCAGTCGAACGGCGTGCCAAGGCCGCCCGGACGCGTTGCCTCGCGCGGCGGCCGCGCATCGAAGATCAGCCGCTCGGCGACATTCGCGTAAAGCCGGATCGGCGAGAGGTCGGCGCGCACTGCGATGGGCAGCGCCTTCATGACCGGAAGTCCGAAACGCGTACGCACGACCACCACGCGCTCCGGCGTCTCCGTGCCGTGCAATTGCAGCATGTCGGGCTTAAGCGCCGCGACGATATCGGCCAGCATCTCGTCGCTGGCGTTGACGGTGAGCGCCACCTTGCCGGCGCGGCCTTTCACGCGCGCGCCCAGCGTGCGCGCGGCCTCAAGGCCGAGATTGCGCGGCGACGGTTCGAAGAACACGAAGCCGACGAGATCGGCGCCCGCGTCCAGCGCCACGTCGAGCGCATCGGGGGTCTTCAACCCGCAGATTTTGACCGAAAGCGGCATGTTTTTCCTTAGGCGTCGCGGGGTTCTACCCCGCCCGGCGCGATTTGTCTGCCCTCAGGCCACCGGAGGCGGCATCACCAGCGGCGGCGGAGGCTCGGCCCGCGCCGGCAGGGCCGCCTGCTCAGGCGTTCCGAAGCGGCGGCGAATGCCGTCGAGTTCGCCGTGCAGCTCGCGCGTCTCGGTTTCGAGTTTGCGCACCGCACGCCGCCATTTGCCCTGGCGGAGCCAGGCTGCAACGCCGCCTATCAGCACGCCGAGGATCAGCGCCGCAAAAATAACCACGAACAGCGGCAGCGCCGCGGCATATGCCGGTTGCGCACTGTCGAACGGATCGAACGAGACCGTGATGGTCTGCCGGTTCGCCACCGCGAAGGTGACGATGAGGATAGCGAGCGGGATGAGAATGAGAGCCGTGACGATCTTGCGGATCATGCCGTGGCTCCTCGGCGGCGCGTGGCGTAACAGGCTCTCTGTTTAGAGAGCGCCGTTCTTGTTCAGCCGCTCGCGCATTTCCTTGCCGGTCTTGAAGAACGGCACGGACTTTTGCTCGACCGAAACGTGCGCGCCTGTGCGCGGATTGCGGCCCGTGCGGGCCGGGCGATTTTTCACCGAGAAGGCGCCGAAGCCGCGCAACTCAACGCGGTCGCCCTTCGCCATCGCGCTGGTGATCTCGCCGAGGATTGCGTTGACGATGTTTTCGACGTCGCGTTGGTAAAGATGCGGGTTCTGTGCGGCGATGCGCTGAACAAGCTCGGATTTGATCATTGGCATTGGCCGCCCGCTTTCTCAGTTAGACGACGAAGGGTGCCAAAGCGCCAAGAGACCGTCAAGGTTGAGACGCTCGACCGCTTGCACCGCACCCCACGTTTCGATGCGCCGCGCAAACGCGCTCAGGCCCACCGCTTCGAAGGCGAATGCCGCGACGTGCAGGAACGGAAGATCGCCGAAACGCGGCTGCAGCTTGTAATCGCGCACCGGCGAATTGGCCGGCACGTTCTTTTCCTTTTCCAGCCATGCCACCGCGGTCTTTTCGTTGCCCAGGGCGTCGATCAGCTTCATGCCCACCGCCTGCCGTCCGGTGAATACCCGCCCGTCGGCAACGCGCGTGAGCAAAGCATCGTCCATCTGGCGGCGATCCTTCACCATCCCGCGAAACCAGGCATAGGAATCCAGCACGATCGATTCGAGCGCGGCGCGCGCTTCCGGGCTGGTCGGCTCAAATCCGTTCGGCGCGGCTTTGAGCGGGGAGGATTTCACCTCCTCGACTTTGATGCCGATGGTTTTGAGCACTTCGGTGAAGTTCGGATATTGGAAAAGAACGCCGATCGAGCCGACCAATGATGTGTCCTGCGCGATGATGTAGTCGCCGGCCATCGCCGCGATGTAGCCGCCGGAAGCGGCCAGCCCATCGACCACCACCACCATCGGCTTGCGGGCTTTCAGCGCCGTCAACGCGGTGTAAAGCTGCTCGGCGCCTGCGGTGGTTCCGCCGGGGCTGTCGATGTGCACGATGACGCCGCGCACCTGCGATTTAGCCAGCCGCTCCAGCGCCTCGACGCGATCCTGATCGCCGCGGATCAATCCGGTGATCTTGATGCGCGCGATGTAGCCGCCGGGCTCGGCCATCATGCCGCCCGGCGCCAGCGCAAGCGCCAGCCCGACGACGGCGAGCACGGCGACGAGAATGGCGGACACGCGCCAGAACGTCAGCTTCCGCCGCATGCGGCGGCGATCGACGATGATATCGGCATCGAGCGACATGGTTCGCTCCTATCGCTATTGACTGTTTTCCGCGTTAAGCGGGCCGCACCAACGCAACAGATGTTTCGCCGTTAATCTTTCTTCTCTTTGAGCGCGGTGCCGAGAATATCGCCCAGCGTCGCACCGGAATCCGACGAACCGTATTGCGCGATGGCTTCCTTTTCTTCGGCCATTTCGAGCGCCTTGATCGAAACGCCGACCTTGCGCGACTTGCGGTCGAACTGGGTGACGCGCGCGTCGACCTTCTGCCCGACCTGGAAACGGTCGGTGCGCTGATCGGCGCGGTCGCGGGCAAGATCGTTGCGCTTGATGTAGGCGGTCAAGTCGGTGCCGGCGATGGTGACTTCGAGACCCATCTCCTCGACCTTGGTGACTTCGCAGGTGACCACGGCGCCCTTCTTGAGTTCGCCGCCGCCTGCACTGCCGCTGCTGCCGCCAGCCGACGAAGCGCTCGCGCCGCCCATCGGATCGGCCGCCAGCTGCTTGATGCCGAGCGAGATGCGTTCCTTCTCGACGTCGACGTCGAGAACCTGCGCCTTCACCATGTCGCCCTTTTTGAATTCCTCGATCACCTGCTCGCCCGGACGTTTCCAGTCCAGGTCCGACAGATGCACCATGCCGTCGACATCGCCGTCGAGGCCGAGGAACAGGCCGAACTCGGTCTTGTTCTTGACTTCGCCTTCGATGACGGTTCCGGGCGGATGCTTCTCGACGAAAGCTTCCCACGGATTGCGCATGGTCTGCTTGAGGCCGAGCGAAATGCGGCGCTTGACCGGATCGACTTCCAGCACCTGCACTTCGACTTCCTGCGAGGTGGAAACGATCTTGCCGGGATGCACGTTCTTCTTCGTCCACGACATTTCGGAGACGTGGATCAGGCCTTCGATGCCCGGCTCGAGTTCGACGAACGCGCCGTAGTCGGTGATGTTGGTCACGCGGCCCTTGAAGCGCGCGCCGACCGGGAATTTGGCTTCGATGCCCTGCCACGGATCGTCCAGCAATTGCTTCATTCCGAGCGAGATGCGGTGCGTCTCGTGGTTGATCTTGATGATCTTGACCTTCACCTGCTGGCCGATGTTGAGCACTTCGGTCGGGTGATTGACGCGGCGCCACGCGATGTCCGTGACGTGCAGCAAGCCGTCGATGCCGCCGAGATCCACGAACGCGCCGTAGTCGGTGATGTTCTTCACGACGCCGTCAATGACCTGGCCCTCTTCGAGATTCTGCACCAGTTCCTGGCGCTGCTCGGCACGCGTCTCTTCCAGCACGGTGCGGCGGGAGACGACGATGTTGCCGCGGCGGCGGTCCATCTTGAGGATCTGGAATTGCTGCGGCTGATTCATCAGCGGGCCGACATCGCGGATCGGGCGGATGTCCACCTGACTGCGCGGCAGGAAGGCCACGGCGCCGTCGAGATCGACGGTGAAACCGCCTTTGACCTGATTGAAGATGACGCCGGAAACTTTTTCGTTGTTCTTGAACGAAGTCTCGAGCTTGCCCCAGCTTTCCTCGCGCCGCGCTTTGTCGCGCGAGAGCACCGCTTCACCGAGCGCATTCTCGACGCGCTCAAGGTAGACCTCGACGGTGTCGCCGATCTTGATTTCGGACTGGCGGCCGGGCGCCGCGAATTCACGCAAGGCCACGCGGCCTTCGGTCTTCAAGCCGACATCGATGACGGCGAGTTCCTTCTCGATCCCGACGACGATGCCCTTGATGACGGCACCTTCTTGCAGGTTGCCGGTGGTGAACGACTCATCCAGCATCTTGGCGAAATCTTCGCGCGAGGGCGCAGTTGTGGCAGCCATAATCACTCCTAAAAACGCCGGCGTTGGATAAAGGGCATTCCGAACACGCGGGCCAAAGGTCCTTGCAGACCTTCGGCAGCCTCCGGGAATCCCGGATGGCCGGCGCTCATACCGTATGATCGGAACGATGGTTTAAGTCCGGAGCGCCGCATCAAGGCTCGAAGCGGGGCTTGGTCCTCCAACCACGAGGGGCGGTCAACCGCGTCCTCGGCCCGCTCGGGTGGCCTCGACGATGTCGATGGCAGCCCGGACTGCGGCGTCTATATCCAAATGCGTGGTATCGAGCAAGTGCGCATCGGAGGCGGCTTTCAGGGGGGCTTCGGCCCGGTTGGTGTCGCGCTCGTCGCGCTTAACGATATCGGCCAGCACGGCAGCGGGATCGACGGGATCGCCCCGGCCTTTAAGTTCCAGTACCCGGCGGCGGGCGCGCTCCTGCGGGGTGGCGGTGACGAAAATCTTCACCTCGGCATTGGGCGCGATCACGGTTCCGATGTCGCGGCCATCGATCACGGCACCCGGTTTGCTGGCGGCAAACGTGCGCTGGAACGTCACCAGCGCTGCGCGCACTTCCGGGATAGGAGCCACCACCGAAGCGGCCTTGCCGATGTCATCTGACTTGAGCGCGTTTTCATCGAGATGCGCCGGATCGAGCAATTTAGCGGCGGCGATGGCGGCAGCGCGATCGTCGATCGGCTTGCCGGCGTCGAGCACAGCCTTCGCCACCGCACGGTAGAGCAAGCCGCTGTCGAGATGGCGGAAGCCGTAATACGCGGCCAGCCGTTTGCCGAGCGTGCCTTTGCCGGACGCCGCCGGACCGTCGATCGCAATAATCATGACAGATCGGCTCCGAGCGAGCGCATCATACCGGCGAAGTCGGGGAAACTTGTCGCAATGAAAGCGCTGTCGTCGACCTTGACCGGCTGCTCGCTCGCCAGCCCCATCACCAGCGCCGACATCGCGATGCGGTGATCCATGTGCGTTGCGACCGTGCCGCCGCCCGCCGCGCGGCCTTTGCCGTGCACGATAAGATCGTCGCCTTCGATCTCGACCTTCACGCCGTTGACGCTCAGCATGTCGGCGGTGGCTTTAAGCCGGTCGGATTCCTTCACGCGCAATTCTTTCAAGCCGCGCATCCGCGTCGTTCCTTCCGCGAAGGCTGCGGCGACCGCCAGGATCGGATATTCATCGATCATCGAAGGCGCGCGCGCCGCCGGCACATCGACACCCTTGAGCACGGACGTTTTCACGCGCAGGTCGGCGATTTCCTCGCCACCGTCGGTTTTAGCTTCCAGCGTTTCAATCGCGGCGCCCATCTCTCGTAATGTCGCGAACAGTCCGGTGCGTAAGGGATTCGTCATCACGCCTTCCAGAATCAATTCAGAGCCGGGCACTATCAACGCTGCAACCAGCGGAAACGCGGCGGATGACGGATCGGCCGGCACGACGACCGGCGCGGGTTCAAGTTCAGGCTGGCCCTTGAGCGTGATGCGGCGGCCGCCGTCGCCGTGCGATTGCACCCGCAGCGAAGCGCCGAAATGCACGAGCATCTTTTCGGTGTGATCGCGGGTGGCCTCAGCTTCGATCACCACCGTCTCACCCGGACTGGCGAGTCCCGCGAGCAGCACCGCCGATTTCAATTGCGCCGAAGCGACCGGCGGCTCGTAAATAATAGGGATGGCGTCGCGCGCACCTTGCAGCTTGATAGGCAGCCGGTCGCCATCGCCGGCCTTGATCGCCCGCGCGCCCATGCGCGTGAGCGGATCGAGCAGGCGGCGCATCGGGCGCGAGCGCAGACTGGCATCGCCGTCGAAGGTCGCGGTGATCGGGCAGCCCGCGACCGCGCCGATGACGAGGCGGCAGCCGGTTCCCGAATTGCCGAAATCGAGCGCCGCGGACGGTTCGCTAAAGCCGCCGACGCCGACGCCGTGAATACGCCAACTGCCTTCGCCGGTCCGCTCCACCTTGGCGCCCAAGGCGCGCATCGCCTTGCTGGTGTTGATGACATCCTCGCCTTCCAGCAGACCGCTGATCCGGGTTTCACCCACCGTGAGCGCTCCGATGATGAGTGCGCGGTGCGAAATCGACTTGTCGCCGGGCACACGCACGCGGCCCTGAATCGGGCCGCCACGGCGGGCGGTGAGTGGCGTTAAGACATATTTTGTCACGTGCAGGGTCCGTACAAGGTCGCGCCGTCCTACCATGCGCTCGCGCGGCGCGTCATCCTGCCGCAAAAAGGGGCCAGCCCGGACCGGGAAGACCGCTGGACGCTATTGACAGCAGCCGTGCAACTAGCCAAGTGAAACACCGATTTTCGAACCATTTCCGAGGAACCGCCCGTGGCTAAACCCGAGCTCGGCACCAAGCGTCTGTGTGCCAATTGCGGCGCTAAGTTCTACGACCTGAGCAAGACTCCGATCGTCTGCCCGAAATGCGAGACCGTTTTCGTAATTCCGGTGGTCACGTCGCGGTCGCGCCAGCCTGAGCCTGTAGCCGCGCCCGTGCCGGTGGCCGTTGTTCCGGAGGCCGTGATACCGGAAACGCCGGACGTGGAATTCGTGTCCCTTGAGGACGCCGATGCCGACGCCCAGGGCAAGAAGCCGGCCGAGGGCGAAGCTGCCGAAGGCGCCGAGGAAGAGATCGCGGCCACCGATACCCTGGACGACGCCGCCTTCATCGAAGAACAGGAAGAAGGCGATCCCGACGTCACCGACATCATCGGCGACGGCATCGAAAAGGAAGAGGAGGCCTGAGAACGGCGCGGAATTAAAGCCGCAGGAGCCATTCACGCTCCGGGCACATTGCCAATGCCAGGCGATGACGATGTGTTAAATTTCGTGGCGTATCGTTTTGCGAATTGGGGCCATAGCTCAGCTGGGAGAGCGCCTGCATGGCATGCAGGAGGTCGGCGGTTCGATCCCGCCTGGCTCCACCAGCCTTCGCCGCTTCGCGGCTACGGCTGGCAAGCCAACCGTCGAGACACTGAAGGTTGGACATCCCCGACATCGCGAAGCGGCGAAGGCTGCCCGCCATAGCCCCTTGGGCGAAGGCGGGCTGCCGATAGGTCGTACTTTGAAATATGTCTATCTACTCGAAAGCATCGGCCACTCCGAACAGCGGTATGTCGGGTTGACGGATGATTTGCCCGCACGAATTGCAGCACATAACGCAGGCCAGTCGCCGCATACGGCAAAATTCAAACCGTGGCGTCTCGTGACGTATGTCGGGTTTTCCGACGAAGCGAAGGCCGTCGCGTTCGAGCAATATCTCAAGACGGCGTCCGGGAGAGCCTTCGCTAACAAGCGCCTTCGATAATGCGCGCTTCGCGGCTACGGCTGGCAAGTTCCCCGCAATAAGAAAAAGCCGCCCTCGGGCGGCTTCTTTGTTTTTTGGATTTAGTTGACCTTCGCCGATTTCGCGGCGGTCTTGGTCGGAATGCCCCAACCGGCTTCGTTCGATCCATCGCCCCAGTTGTACGGGCGATAGAACAAATGAATTCCCGTCTTGAACATCCGGCGCATCTCGCGCACCCAATACGGGTGCACGTAGGCTGCGTGGTAATGCGTCGACTTTGCGACTTCCGGCACCCACAGCTTGCCGTCGAGCGTCTGCTTGGCGATGCGGTTGGCGCGTCCCCAGGCGCCGCGCTCGGTGATGGCTTTGCTCTTGCCATCGCAAGCGAAAGTGAACTGGCAGGCCAGGCGGCGATGCGCATTCTGGTAGACCACCGAACACACATCCTTCGGATAGAACGGCGAGAACGTGCGGTTCATCACCACCTGCGCGACCGCCATCTGGCCGCGCAACGGTTCGCTGCGCGATTCAAAATAGACGGCGTTGGCGAGACACTTCTCCGCCTTGGCGCGCGCCTTCGGATCCTTGTCGAGGCCGAGCAGTTCGGCAGGCGTCGGTTCCTTCGGCTCATCGAGAGCGGCGCGGTCGGGCGCCGGACGCGGCAGCGGAATTGAACTCAGAATAGGAAGCGATGCCGTCGACGGCAGCGGGATGATGTCCGGCACGGATGCCGGAGCCAACGGCACAGCTGAAGGCTCAGGAATCGACGACGCGGCAGCGTTGGGAAGCGAAGCCAGCACCGGTCCGCGTGCGGGCGCAGGCGGAGTTGCAACCGGCGCAGGCTCAGCCATGACAACGGGCGCAGGCGCGGCAACGACAGGAGCCGGTGCGGGCGCGGGCATTGCCAGCGGCGGCGGTGCGACTGTCGCGACCGGAGCCGGCGCGGGTTCAGGCAAAGGCATCGGCGCGGGCGCGGCCGACGGCGCAACAATCGGGATGCGCACGGCGACGGCAGGCGTATTCACGGGCTCAGGCAACGCGATCGGCATCGGCTTCGAATTCGATACGCGCAGCGGCCGCGCATCGGAACCCGGATCGTCGAGCGTGAGATAAGCAACGCGCTGCATCTCGGAATCCGCCGAGTCCAGCAACGCGCCGAGCTGCGGCCGGATTCGCTGCTGCCAGAAATTCGCAACGTCTGTGCGCGAGCGAATTTCAAGCACGTCGAGCGCGCTGAACATCAGCGCGACAATCGCGAGGCCGATGCTCGCCTTCTTGGCGAACATGAAAACTTTTTGTTCGACCGACTCTTCGAAATGATCCTGCAGATCATTGTGATTGTGGCCGAGAATGTCCGTGCTCAATCGCCGCTCCCGCTATCGCCGAAAAATTTTTCTTTTCGTTGACGGCGATCTTATCGGCGCGAATGAGCAAGCGACGGAAGTTAAGAATTTTTTGAGCAAACAAGGTAAAACGCCGAATGTTAATTTAACCATGCCGCACGCGCGGCGCATTTGCGATTAACGATGCGCGGCGCGGTCAGCGCAGGCGAAAATGTTCGACGGCGTCTTTTTTCCAGCGCAAACCGTTGCCCGGACGCTGCGACGGCGTGGCGTGACCGCCGGAGATGACGAGAGGCTCTTCCAGCAAAACGTCCGCCCAATCGACATATTCGAGGTAATGGCAGGTCGGCGTGGCGGCGAGCAGATGCGCGCTCACTTCCGGAAACAAATGTGACGACATTTCGACACGGTTAACGGCGGCGAGCTTCGCGGCGCGTTGCCAGCCGGTGACGCCGCCGATGCGCTCGAGATCCGGCATAACGTAATCGGCCGCGCCGGCATCGAGCGCCGCCGCCATCGCATAGGTTTCGGAAAAATTTTCACCGAGCTGGATCGGCGTTTTAAGTTCGCGGGCGATCTTCGCCGCTCCAGCATAGTCGTCGTGGCGGATCGGTTCTTCCAGCCAATAGATGTTTTCTTTATCGAGCGCACGGCCCCGCGCGAGCGCCTCGTCGATACTGAGCGCCTGATTGTAATCGACCATCAGCCGCACTTCACCGGGAATGCGCTTGCGCACGGCATGCACGGCGGCGATGTCCTCGGCCAGCGTCGCATAACCAAGACGCAGCTTCATTGCGCCAAATCCGCCGGCGAGAAGTTTTTCTGCCTCGTCGGCGAGCGCGGCCTTGTCCATAAGCCCAAGCCCGCAACTGTTGTAGGCCGGGATCGGACGGCACTTGGCGCCGAGAAAAACCGTCAACGGCAAACCGGCGGCAAGCGCTAGTGCGTCCCAGCACGCAACGTCGAACCCTGCCATCGCCATGCGCACGATGCCTTGCACGCCGATCAGCGTGAAGCGTTTCGCGAGATTGTCCCAATGCTCCCCCGGCGCAACGCGCGCGCCTTTGGTGAGCGTTTCGATTTCGCCCAGCATGCTGACCATGGCTGGCGCGGCGGCGCGCAAATAACAAAACAGATAAGCGTGACCGGTGACGCCTTCCTCGGTTTCGAGATCGATCAGCAGCAACGGCGCCTTCGTCACCGCGCCCCGGCTGGTGCCGAGCACATAGGTCAGCGGCACTTCCACCGGCGTCGCGCGGATCGCGCGGATGGTGAGCGCCGGCGCGGATTTATCGGGCGGCATAACAAGGGTCTCCCCGGACCGGGCCAATATAGGGCTCAAAACGCCTGTTCTTGAACCTTTAACCGCTGCCTCCCATATTAGGCAGGTCGGACGCCATGAAGGGTCCGCCAAAGTCGCTTCAAGCGAGGGCTTTGAAATCCATGAGCCGCATTCCTTCACTATCCAGCCCGTTCCTTCTGGGCTTCGACGAGATCGAGCGTGCGCTCGACCGCGTCGCCAAGGGATCTGACGGCTATCCGCCCTACAACATCGAGCGGCTTGCGCGCGACGGACAGAGCCCGGAGCGCCTGCGGATCACGCTGGCGGTTGCCGGCTTCACCCGCGACCAGCTCGATGTGTCGATCGAGGAAAACCAGTTGGTGATCCGCGGCCGGCAGCAGGACGACAAGACCCGGCAATATCTTCACCGCGGCATCGCCGCGCGCCAGTTCCAGCGCACGTTCGTGCTGGCGGAAGGCATGGAGGTGCTGGGCGCCGATCTGAAAAACGGGTTGCTGGCGATCGATCTCGCCCGGCCGGAGCCGGAGCGAATCGTGAAGACAATCGCCATCAGTGAAACGGAATGAGGGTTTCGCAGCAGGTCTCGACCGCGAAGCATGTAGAAAGGAGTCGAGGGCCATGAATACAAAAATGACAAACGAACACACTGTGCATCCCGCAATCACGCAGGAAGCGCTCGCGCATCTCGGCGGCGGCCGCATCGCTTATGTGAAAGCGATCCGTTCCGAGGACGTGGCGACGCTGTTCCCGCAGGCGCCGCAGATCGCGCCGGGCGTTAAGCTGTTCGTGCTGCACGCAGCCGACGGCACGCCGATCATGCTCACCGACACGCGCGAAGCCGCGCTGGCGAATGCATGGAGCCAGGAACTGGAAGCGGTGAGCGTGCACTGACGCTTCGCCGTCCAACGGCACACGAATCAAAATGCCCGGTGCAGGTTTGCGCCGGGCATTCGTGTCTCTGACAGAATTTTAGAAAATCAGGCCGCGCTTTTTACGCAGCACTTGCCGGCTGCATCGCGAGCACGGCGTAGAGCGCGTCCGAGTCGCGCGATTCGCGCAGCTTGCGCGCGATTTCCGAATCGCGCAGCAGCCGCGCCACGCGCGCCAGCGCCTTGAGATGATCGGCGCCGGCGGCTTCCGGCGCCAGCAGCAGAAACGCCAGATCGACCGGCTGGCCGTCGAGCGCTTCGAAATCGATCGGGCGGTCGAACCGCGCGAACAATCCGAACAGCCGGCCCAGTTTGGGCAGCTTGCCGTGCGGAATCGCAATGCCATTGCCGACCGCAGTGGAACCCAGCTTTTCCCGCTGCAAAAGGATTTCCAGAATCGCGCGCTCGTTCTGGCCCGTGAGCTGGGCCGCACGCGCGGCGAGTTCCTGAATCGCCTGCTTCTTGTTGTTCACCTTGAGCGCCGGAATAATCGCGTTCGGCGCAACGAGATCGGTGAGCGGCATGTAACCGTCCAATGTTCAGCGATCGGGAAAAGGTAACGCCGCGTTGTGTGGGGGCGCTAAAGGCGGCGGACCATAAGGACCGGGCAGGGTCACGTCAATGGCCCGAAGCCATGCGATTGTGACAGGGCGCATTATTGTTTCCCGCGCATGGCCGCATGATCTTTTCGCATGCGTTTGTAACGGCGCAGACGTTTTTCGATGTGGGTCGCGGCAAGATCGGCGCTCTCATAAGCGTCCGCCGCCATGCCTTCAGCTTCAAGCGTCACGCCCGAATCAAGATGCAGCGCGCATTCGGTGCGAAAGCCGAATCCATCCTTGCCGATGGTGGCGTGGCCGGAATACCCGCCGTCGAAATATTTGCTCATTGCTTCACTCACGCGGTCGCTCACCCGCTGCTGCAAAGCTCCGCCGATTTCGATATTTTTACCCGATACGCGAAACGGCATGGCGCGCCTCCTTAAAATACGTCCACGGCGTGCTGCCCGCACGCCGGCCATCCCCGCCCGGCCCTTAACCTGAGTTAAGAACTGCCAGGGCCGCGGTCAATGCGCCGTCTGGCCGCTGCGACAATTTATGATGCGGCGCCGACTTGCGCCTGTTTTTCACGCCGGCGCTGCACCGATGAAGGAATCCGCATCGCATCGCGATATTTGGCGACGGTGCGGCGGGCAATTTCGATGCCGGACTCGCGCAGCTTCTCGACGATGGTGTCGTCGGAGAGCACGTCGGAAGCCAGTTCGGCGTCGATCATCTGCTTGATGCGGTGACGCACGGCTTCCGCCGAATGCGCCTCGCCGCCGTCGGATGCGGCAATCGACGAGGTGAAGAAGTATTTGAGTTCGAAGATGCCGCGATTGGTCGCCATGTATTTATTCGCGGTGACGCGCGAGACAGTCGACTCGTGCATGCTGATGGCGTCGGCGATTGTTTTCAGATTAAGCGGCCGCAGATGCTGCACGCCTTTGACGAAGAAGGCGTCCTGCTGGCGCACGATCTCGCTGGAAACTTTCAGGATTGTTTTAGCGCGCTGGTCGAGCGCGCGCACCAGCCACGTCGCCGTCTGGAAGCAATCGGCGAAATAAGTCTTGTCCTTGTCGCTGCGCGCCATTTTCGAGACCTGCGAATGGTAGCGCTGATTGATCAGAACTTTCGGCAGCGTGTCGGAATTCAATTCGACCAGCCAGCCGCCGTCCGGCCCCGGCCGCACGAACACATCCGGCACGATCGGCTGCACTACGGTGTGACCGAAGGCGAGGCCAGGTTTCGGATTGAGCCGCCGGATTTCCGCGATCATGTCGGCGAGGTCTTCATCGCCAACGCCGCAGATTTTACGCAACGCGCCAAGGTCTCGCTTGGCGAGCAGATCGAGATGCGCGACCAGCGCCTGCATCGCAGGATCGAAGCGGTCGCGCTCTTTCAGCTGGATGGCGAGGCATTCGGTGAGATTGCGCGCGCACACGCCCTGCGGATCGAAGGCGTGCAGGACGGAAAGCACTTCCTCGACTTGTTTGCGCGGCGCGCCGAGCTTGTCGGCGACGGCGTCGAGATCGCCGGTGATGTAACCGGCTTCATCGACCATATCGATAAGGTATTGCCCGATCATGCGTTGCACCGGATCGGAAATCGCCAGCGCCAGTTGCGCGGCGAGATGATCGGCGAGCGTGGTCTCGGCGGAGACGAAGGCTTCCAGATTGTAGTCGACATCCTCGCGGCCGCCGGAACCGGTGCCTGTGCCCGACCATTCGGAATAAGCCGGCTGCGCCTGCGCCTCGACCGGCGCATTGCTCTCGCCAGCATCGTCCGGAAAAGCGT
This sequence comes from Rhizobium sp. Q54, assembly GCA_945907045.1. Taxonomy (GTDB): domain Bacteria; phylum Pseudomonadota; class Alphaproteobacteria; order Rhizobiales; family Xanthobacteraceae; genus Pseudolabrys. The sequence continues at coordinate 53,336 of CAMDSH010000012.1, forward strand.
TTTCGATGCCGTTGCCAAGGCCCTCGTCCATCGGGACGTGGCCGCTTTCCATTTCTTCGCCCATGGATTGTGCAACGCCGTCGCCTTCGGCGGCGGGCGGCTCGGCTCCGGCAAGGGCCTGCGGTTCGGGACTGGGCTCGTTGTCGCTGGCGCGCTCGAGCAGCGGATTGCGTTCGAGCTCGTTCTCGACGTAGGCCGCAAGATCAAGGCTCGAGAGCTGCAGCAGCTTGATGGCTTGCATCAGCTGCGGCGTCATCACGAGCGCTTGGCTCTGACGGAATTCTAGTCGTTGGGACAGCGCCATTGAATTTGCCGAACTGGTCCGATTCTTGCTTGTTATTATACCAGTTCCCCGGGCAACGGGGTATGTGATTTCGCACGTGAGCTGTGCACGTGCTTAAAGCCGGAACTCCTCCCCCAGATAAAGGCGGCGGACATCCGGATTATTGACGATGTCCTCGGCGCGGCCCTCCATCAAAACCTCGCCGGAATAGATGATGTAGGCCCGGTCCGTGAGGCCCAGGGTCTCACGCACGTTGTGGTCGGTGATCAGCACGCCGATGCCGCGATTGGTCAGGTGGCGAACCAGCGCCTGAATGTCACCCACCGCGATCGGATCGATGCCGGCAAACGGTTCGTCGAGCAGCATGTAGCTCGGCCGCGTCGCCAGCGCGCGCGCGATCTCGACGCGGCGGCGCTCGCCGCCGGAGAGTGCAATCGACGGCGTCTTGCGCAGCCGCGCAATGTTGAATTCTTCCAGCAGCGCGTTGAGATCGGCCTGCCGCCGGCGCGGATCGGGCTCGACGACTTCCAGCACCGAGCGGATGTTGTCCTCGACATTGAGGCCGCGAAAGATCGAGGCTTCCTGCGGCAGATAACCGATGCCAAGCCGCGCGCGCTGATACATCGGCAAACCGGTGACGTCATATCCGTCGAGTTCGATGCGGCCGCGGTCGGCCTTGATGAGGCCAGTGATCATGTAGAACACGGTGGTCTTGCCGGCGCCGTTAGGTCCGAGAAGTCCGACCGCCTCGCCACGGCGCACATACAGCGTCGCGCCCTTGACGACCTTGCGTCCGGCAAAACTTTTTTCCACGCCATGCGCCGCGAGATAGCCGTGAGTCGCGGCCTGACGGCTGTCGCCCTGGCGCTGACGGCTGGCGATCTGCTGGGCGGCGGCTGGGTTGCGGACTTGCTGCTGCGCGGCGGCTTCCTGCTGCCAGCCTTCGGCTTGCGTCCGCCGGCGTGCGGGAGGTTGGCGGCGGCGAAACAGCGAAAGAATATTCAAACCTGCCTCGGGGGGATTGCTGCGATCCGGCCAGCACGCGCAAACATCGGTGGCCGAAACTCTATCTGATTCCAGTGAATCTGATTGAAGGAAGTTTGCCGGGGCGGGGGAAATCCCTGTCCCTGATCATCCATCGGCCCGGCATCAATAGATGCGCGACGGCACGGGGCTATAGGGCTGGGAGCTGCGCGGCGCCGGTTGCGGGGCCGTCTGTTGCGGGGCCACGGCCTGCGCAGGCGGCGGTGGAGCCGGAGCCGGTTGAGTCGCGGCGCCGGGCATTATCTGCTGCACTCCCATTTGCGGCATTCCCGGAAGGAGGCCATCCGATTTGCCAGAGGGGGTGCCGCCAGCCTGGAACAAGCCCTGCACGCGGCCACCTTGTCCCGGCTTGCCGGATTCGACCCGCGAGGTGCCGGTCGTGAGATCGACGATCAGGCGCTCGCCGCGCAGCACGTTCTGTCCCTGAGTCATGACGACATTGCCGGCGAGGGTGACCGTATTCGAGCGCATGTCGAACGCGCCGGTATCGCCGGTGACGGTCTGTTCCTTCTGCGTCACGACGACGCCGCCCTTCATTTCAAGCCGCTTGATCTGCTGCTTGCCGCCGGGCCCCGGAGTAGCGGCTTTCATGCCGGTATTGCTGGCCTCGTCCTGCTCGTAAAAAACCAGCAGCGACTTGCAACGCAATCCTGTGTCGCCCTGCTGCACGCGGACATTGCCGCTGAAGGTCGCGACCTTGTCCTTGTCGCGCACTTCCAGCGTCGCAGCTTCGATGTGCACCGGCTTGTCGCGGTTTTGCGAAAATCCCTGCAGCGCGTTCGGCGGGCCTTGCGAAGCTTGCGGCGCCTGCGCCATCGCGGCGGTGGGCGCGCAAATCACGGCCGCGAACACCAGCAACGTCTGCGGATGAAACAATCGCCGGATCATCGCTTCACATCCGGCCTGAGAACGGGAGATTTCGGTTCGGGCGCCTTGGCGCCGGGCAATGCTTCATCGTTGAGTATCAGCATCATCGACACGCCGCCGTCGAAGCGCACCAGATCGCCGGCGTCCGTCACTTCGAGCCGGTTGGCATTGAGCGTGCCGTTGAGCATTTCAAGTTCGACCGGCTTGTCGGAGACGATATTGCCCTTGCGGATATCCACCACGGCGACGCTCAGCCGCCCGCGATAGCCGGTCGAGGATGACAGCACGATATTTTCGCCGAGCGTGAGCATCTCGCCCTTGGCGTCGTACAGTCCGTTGACCGCCGACATTTCCATCAGGCTTTTGTCCTGCATCTCGATCTTGGCGTGGATGTCGCTCAGCTCAACCAGATCGGGCTTGGTGACGTCCTGCGCGGCGGCGCGGGCGGTCAATTCATAAGCTCTCGAGTCGCGCGTGTAGCCGGACAGCTTCGGCGATTCCATCGTGATGCGGGTGCCGGAGACCACTAGATCGCTCATCGAGACCGGCAGCTTCGAGAGCATGCGCATCGGGTTGAACCAGACCGCGAGGAACACCCCGGCGGCAACGAGCAAAACGCCGGCTGGAATCGCGATACGCAACACGCGCACCACCACGCTGTGGCGGACGGCGGAGCGGAACGCCCGGTCGCTGTCCCGGCGGCCCATGGTCCAATAGGTCCGCGTGCCGCGTGGATCGACCGGTGCTGCGCTTAAGTGGTTCATGCTCAGGCCGGAGCCCGGTTCCGTGGCTTGCGCGCGATGAGAATCATTCTACGCCCCCTGCGCGCCCCAAGCCGCACCATGATGGGCGAATATGGCCCAGGCGCGGCGGATTTCGGCCTGTTTTTGCTCTTGGGACGGCGCCCCGGCAATCGAAAACGCTTGAGATCGTAAACGCTTATGACGAATGCGCGAAGATATCCTCAGCGCCCCAGCCGGCCAGATCGAGCCGCACCCGATCCGGCAGGAAGCGGAAACAGGCCGCCGCCATTTCGGCGCGGCCTTCGCGCGCCAGCATGCCGTCGAGTTTTTCCCTGAGCGCGTGCAGATGCAGCACGTCGGAGGCGGCATAGGACACTTGCGCGTCAGTCAATTCATTTGCGCCCCAGTCGGAGGATTGCTGCTGCTTAGAAACCTCGATGCCGAGGATTTCGCGCGTGAGATCCTTCAGCCCGTGTTTGTCGCTGTAAGTGCGGGCAAGTTTCGAGGCGATCTTGGTGCAATAGACCGGTTCGCCCATCACGCCCAGCGCCTGATACAGCACGCCGAGATCGAAGCGGGCGAAATGGAAGATTTTGACGATCGACTTGTCGGCGAGCAGCTTCTTGATGTTGGGCGCGGATACTTTACCGGCGGGAATCTGCACCACGTCGGCGGAACCATCGCCGGGCGACAACTGGACCACGCACAGCCTGTCGCGGTTGGGATCGAGCCCCATGGCCTCGGTATCGATAGCCACCGCTCCCTTGTAACGGGAGAGGTCGGGGAGATCGCCGCGATGCAGCCTGACGGTCATGCGGTCTCACGGTCCGAATAACTGGTGCCCAGAAGAGGACTCGAACCTCCACGGGTTGCCCCGCTAGTACCTGAAACTAGTGCGTCTACCAATTCCGCCATCTGGGCTCGCGGCGATAGGTACGGAGGCCGTTTTGCGTTGTCAAATGAGGAACTGCGCCCCTATACAGCATAGGGGCGATCCTGTATTGCCCCGGCGCTAACTTCAATCGCCGGTTCCCGGACCAGCATGACCGCACGATCCGCTTCCGAAACCCTCGTTACCGTCTATGGCGGCTCCGGATTCCTGGGCCGTCACGTGGTGCGCGCGCTGGCCAAGCGCGGCTATCGCATCCGGGTCGCCGTGCGCCGGCCCGATCTTGCCGGTCATCTACAGCCGCTCGGCCGGGTCGGCCAGATCCACGCCGTGCAGGCGAATTTGCGTTACCCGCGCTCGGTGGAATCCGCGGCGCGCGATTCGCAAATTCTCATCAATCTCGTCGGCATCCTGTTCGAGCGCGGACGCCAGCGCTTCGATGCCGTGCAAACTTTCGGCGCCGAACAGGTGGCGCTTGCAGCTTCGGCGCACGGCGCGCGCATGATTCATGTCTCGGCCATCGGCGCCGATGAAAAATCCACATCGCTTTATGCGCGCTCGAAGGCGGCCGGCGAAAAGCTGGTGCTCTCGGCGCAACCGTCGGCGACGATTATCCGGCCTTCGATCGTATTCGGGCCTGAGGACGACTTCTTCAATCGCTTTGCCTCGCTGGCGCGTTTCATGCCGGCGCTGCCGCTCGTCGGCGGCGGCGCGACGCGCTTTCAGCCGGTGTTCGTGGGCGATGTCGCCACCGCCATCGCCGACACAGTCGATGGCAAGGCGCGCGCAGGCAAAATGTATGAGCTCGGCGGACCGGACGTGCGCAGCTTCAAGGAACTGATGCAATTCACGCTCGCCACCATCGAGCGGCAAAGGCTGCTGGTTCCGCTTCCCTTCGCGCTGGCGAAATTCAAGGCGGCGTTCCTGCAATATCTGCCGAAGCCGCCGCTCACGCCCGATCAGGTCGAGTTGCTGCGCACCGACAATGTCGTTTCAGACCTTGCCAAACGCGAGGGCCGCACGCTCGAAGGACTCGGCATCGTGCCAACATCGTTTGCAGCCATCGTCCCGTCTTATCTCTGGCGCTTCCGCAAGACCGGCCAGTTCCGCGGCCGCGTGGCGTAAGCGGACAGCATGCCCGTCATCACCAATATCGAGGATCTGCGCCAGCTTGCGCGCCGGAAAATCCCGCGCGCGATTTTCGATTACGTCGACCGCGGTTCCTACGACGAGATCACGTATTCGGCCAATAGTTTCGAGTTGAAAGACATCCGCTTCCGCCAGCGCGTGCTGCTCGACGCCACCAAGCGCTCACTCGGCACGACGATGCTCGGCGAACAGGTCTCGATGCCAGTGGCGATCGCCCCGACCGGTTTGACCGGGCTGGTACATGGCAATGGCGAAATTCTCGCGGCCCAAGCGGCGGAAGCCGCCGGCACGCGCTATTGCCTCTCCACCATGTCGATCTGCTCGATTGAAGATGTGCGCGCCGCGACGAAGCAGCCGTTCTGGTTTCAGCTTTATGTTTTCCGCGACCGGAAATTCAGCGAAAGCGTGATCGCGCGTGCGCGCGCTGCCGGATGCACGGCGTTGTTCGTGACCGTCGATCTGCCGCTGCGCGGCCAGCGTCACGCAGATTTGAAAAACGGCCTGGAAGTGCCACCGAAGCTGCGCATGCGCAATCTGTTCGACATTGCCAGCAAGCCGGCGTGGGCGCTCAAAGTGCTGATGGGCAAGCGCAAGTCGTTCGGCAACATCGACGCTTACCTGAAAAGCAAAGGCGGCGTGTGGGCGGCGGGCCGCTGGGCCAACGACAATTTCGATTCGACGCTGAGCTGGCGCGACATCGAATGGGTGCGAAAGCTCTGGCCGGGCAAACTGGTCCTCAAGGGCATTCTCGATCCGGAAGACGCAAAGACTGCGGCGAAGGTCGGCGCCGACGCCATCGTCGTCTCCAACCATGGCGGGCGGCAGCTCGACGGCGCGCCGGCGACTGTGACGGTTCTCCCGGATATCGCCGACGCAGTCGGCAATAAACTCGAAGTGCTTTTCGACGGCGGCGTGCGCTCCGGGCAGGACGTGCTCAAAGCGCTGGCGCTCGGCGCGCACGGCTGCATGATCGGCCGCGCTTATCTCTACGGCCTCGGCGCGATGGGTGGAGCGGGCGTGAAAACCGCGCTCGACATCATCCGCAAGGAACTGGAAGTGAGCATGTCGCTCACCGGCGTGCGCGACGTGCGCAAAGTGAGCCGCGACATTCTCTACGGCGAAAATAAATCAGCGGCTCAGAAAAAGCGCAAATAGTCCGGCGGTGCCGATGACGATGCGCCACCATGCGAACAGCGCGAAGCTGTGGCGCGAGACGTAACCGAGAAACGTCTTCACCACGATCCATCCGCAGATGAACGACATGATGAATCCAACCGCGATCACGAGCTTGTTCGCGCCGGTGAAATCCGCGCCGCTTTTGTAAAGCTCGTAGGCGAATGCGCCGATCATCGTCGGCATCGCCAGCCAGAACGAAAATTCCGCCGCCGAGCGCCGGTCGGCGCCGAACAGCATCGCGCCAACGATGGTCGCGCCCGAGCGCGAAACGCCCGGCACCATCGCAAGGCACTGGATGAAACCGACGCCGAGATACATCGGCAGCGTGAATTCGGTGGCGTCGTGAAAGCGCGCCTGCAGGTTCTTGCGATCCACCCACAGCAGCACGAAGCCGCCGAGAATGAACATGACGCAAACGACGCGCACGTCGAACAGTTTGGCTTTGATGAAGCTGTGCGCGAGCGCGCCGATTACCGCAGCGGGTATGAACGCCAGCAGCACGCCGATGACAAAACGCGCCGCCGCCCATTGCGTGAACATCCCCGTCGCCAGCCGCAGCAGCCGGCCGAAATAGATCGTCAGCAGCGCCAGGATCGCGCCGAGCTGGATCAGGATGGCGAAGGATTTGCCGAAGTCGTCGTCGCCGAAGCCGAGGAAGTGCTCCATCAGCAGCAGATGCCCGGTGGAGGAGACGGGCACGAATTCGGTCAGCCCCTCGACGATGCCGAGCACCGCCGCCTTGAACAGCTCGATATGCGCCGTAACGATGCCGAGAATGCTGGCCTTGATCGCATCGAAATTCATCCGAAAGCTCCGGGGAGATCAGCCCGCTCAAGGGCTTGATATACATGCGGCCTTGCGCTTTTCGCGCAACCGCGCCGCCGGGGCAACGAAAAAGGCGGAGGTGCTCACAGGTTGCTCCGCGCGTCTGGCTCTCTCATAGTGTCCCCGTTTCGAGTCCCTCTGTCCGCCTGTCCGGCCTTCCATGCTCACGCTGTTTCATCAATCGCTCTGCCCGCATTCGCGTTTCGTGCGCCTGGCGCTCGGCGAATACGGGCTCTCCGCGCGGTTGGTGGAGGAAAAATTCTGGGAGCGGCGCGAGGAATTTCTCATCCTCAATCCCGCGGGTACCATTCCCATGCTGATGGAATTGGGCCAGCCGCCGATTCCCGGCGCCATGATCATCGCCGAATATCTCGATGAGACGCGCGGCGCCGAGCGCGGCGAGGGCCGCCTGCTCCCCACGGGCGTCGGCCAGCGCGTCGAGGTGCGGCGGCTGGCGAGCTGGTTCAACGACAAGTTCCACGCCGAGGTGAGCGGCCCGCTGGTGAACGAGCGTGTGTTCAAGCGCTACATGCGGCTCGATGAAGGCGGCGGGCCGCCCGACACCGACGCCATGCGCGCCGCGCGCCACAATATCCGCTATCATCTTGCCTATATCGGCTGGCTGGTGCGCACGCGCGATTGGCTCGCCGGCGACCGGCTGAGTTACGCTGATCTGGCCGCGGCGGCGCATTTGTCCGCCGCCGATTACCTGGGCGATGTGCCGTGGAACGAAGACGAGGCCGCCAAGAGCTGGTACGCGCGGGTGAAGTCGCGCCCGGCGTTCCGTCCGCTGCTGGCGGACGCGGTGGCGGGCCTCCCGGCGGCGAAGACTTACGCCGATCTCGACTTCTGAAAGATCCCGCCGAACTTAAAGCCGCGCTGGCGCAAACCGCGCGCGAGCACGGCTTCGATACATTTGGCGTTACGCGGCCCGATGCGGTGCCGGAAGCAAAAGCGCGGCTTGAGAAATTTCTCGCCGACGGCGCGCATGGCGACATGATCTGGATGGAGACAACGGCAGAGCGGCGCGGCTCGCCCAGCGCGTTGTGGTCCGAGGTGCGCTCGGTCGTCATGCTGGGAATGAATTACGGGCCGGACAGCGATCCGCTCGCGATTCTGAAAAAGCGCGATCTCGGCGCTGTCTCGACCTACGCCAAGGGCGACGACTATCACGAACTCATCAAGTCACGATTGAAGCATGTCGCGCGCTGGCTGGTAGCAGCGGGCGGCGGCGATGTGAAAGTGTTCGTCGACACCGCCGCCGTGATGGAAAAGCCCCTCGCCGCCGCGGCGGGTCTGGGCTGGCAGGGCAAGCACACAAATTTGGTGTCGCGCGAATTCGGCTCGTGGCTGTTTCTCGGATCGATTTTCACGACATTGGAACTGCCGCCGGATACGCCGGAGCCGGAGAGTTGCGGGAGTTGTCAGGCTTGTCTGGACATCTGCCCGACCGCGGCGTTCCCGGCGCCGTTCCAGCTCGATGCGCGGCGCTGCATTTCGTATCTCACCATCGAGCACAAGGGGCCTATCCCGCGCGATCTGCGTCCCCTGATGGGCAATCGCATTTACGGCTGCGACGATTGTCTCGCCGTCTGTCCGTGGAACAAATTCGCGCAACAGGGCCGCGAGGCGAAGCTGGCAGCGCGTGAAGTCTTGCGCGCGCCGAAGCTTGCCGAGTTGGCGCGGCTCGATGACGCGCAATTCCGCGCGCTGTTTGTAAAAACGGCAGTGAAACGCGCGGGCCGCGACCGTTTCGTGCGCAACGTGCTTATCGCCATCGGCAATTCCGGCAATGCTTCGCTCGCTGCGGAAGCCGAGCGGCGGTTGAAGGATGAATCGGCACTGGTGCGCGGCGCTGCGGTTTGGGCGCTGGGCCGTTTGCTGCCGCGTGATAAATTTATGGCGCTGGCAAAACAGCACGACGACAAAGATGCCAGCGTCGCCGAAGAATGGGCCGCCGCGCTGACTTAAAACTCCGCCACCGCCGCGAGCAGCCGCTCGATATCCTCGGGGCGCGACAGGCGATGATCGCCGTCCTTGATCAGCGTAATCGTCACATCGTCGCGCGCGAAGCGCGACACCAGTTCAAGCGCATGCCGCCACGGCACGTCCGGGTCCTGCACGCCTTGCAGGATGCGCACAGGACAGCCGGTCTCGATCAGACCATCGAGAAGAAGATGATTGCGGCCTTCTTCGATCAGATGGCGCGTGATGGCGTAAGGCTCGCTTGAATATTCCGAGGGCCGCTTCCATTCGCCTGTCAGCTCGATTTCTTTTTTGATCTCGGGTGAAAACTTTTTCCACATCAGCTCTTCGGTGAAATCGACCGCCGGCGCGATCAGCACCATCCCGGCGATGCTCGCCGATATTGTGCGTTTTGAAAGCTCTCGCGCCAGCAGCAACGCAAGCCAGCCGCCCATTGAGGAGCCGATGACCACCTGCGGCCCCTCGCACATTTGCGTAAACACCTGGGCGCTTTCTTCCAGCCAAAGCCCGATGGTGCCGTCGGTGAACGCGCCGCCGGATTCGCCGTGGCCGGAATAATCGAAACGCGTGCAGGCGCGGCCCTGAGCAGCCGCCCAGTCGTCGAGCGCGGCGGCCTTGGTGCCCTGCATGTCGGATTTGAACCCGCCGAGCCAGAACAGGCCGGGGGCTGCGCCCGCGCGCTGACGAACGGCGATAGTCCGCGCCTTCGGACCCTTTCCTACGTTGAGCGATTTGAGGCTAGACTCAGCCATGATGCGACTCGCGCAAACAACTCTCTGCCGGATTGTTTCGCCGCAAGACACCCCTGAATGCAAGGGGCTGGCGGCGACGGGTTTGCGATCATGAACCCCGCCACCGCACGGGCCAAGCCGCGCACGCTCGCCGGCGCGACCATTCTGCAAATCGTACCGGCGCTGCGTGACGATCTCGCCGGTCACGCCGCGATCGATATTGCATTGACCCTGCTGCAATCGGGCGCGCGCGCCATCGTCGCCGGCGAAGGCGGGCCGCTGGTAGGCGAGCTGCGCGCCTTCGGCGGCGAGTGGCTGCCGTTCAAGAACGACACCGTCAATCCGCTGCAGCTGCGGCGCAACGCGAATTTTCTGGAAAAATACATCCCGTCCGAGCGCATCGACATCGTGCACGCGCAAAGCGCTGGCGCGGCGTGGAGCGCAATCTCCGCCACCGACCGCCAGCCGGTCTGGCTGGTGACATCGTTCCCCGACCGTCTGGCGGCGGATTCCTGGCTGCAAAACATGTATCGCGGCTCGCTGGCGCGCGGCGACCGCGTCATCGCGCCGTCGAGCTTCGTCTCGCTCGCCATGATCGCGCGTTATAAAATTCCGCCCGAGCGCGTCACCGTCATCCCGCGCAGCGTCGATACGGCGGCGTTCAGCCCGGCGATGGTGCCGCCCGAACGAATCGGCGCGCTCCGCCGCGCCTGGGGAATTGTCCCCAACATGCGCGTTGTGCTTTGCCCCGGCCGCATTGCGCCGTGGAACGGACAGATGACGCTGGTCGATGCCGCGCGGATGATGGCGGGCGCGGGCGATCGCAATATCGCCTTCGTGCTCGCGGGAGATGACCGCGCACAGCCGAATTACACGCGCGACATCCTCAAGCGCGCGCGGGCGCACGGCGTCGACACGCTGTTCCGCCTGATCGGCCGTTGCCCAGACATGCCGGCCGCGTTCGCCGCCGCGGATGCCGTCGTGCTGCCGGCGCTGGCGCCGCCGGTCGCGGCACGCGCCGCAGCCGAAGCACAGGCGATGGGACGCCCGGTCATCGTCAGCGCCGTCGGCGTGCTGCCGGAGAACATCATATTTCCCCCACGCATGCCGGAAGAATTACGCACAGGCTGGGCGGTGCGGCCGGGAAATCCGGGCGAACTCGTGCGCGCGCTGAACGCCGTGTTTACGCTGGAGACCACCGCCTATCAGGCGCTTGGCGCCCGCGGCCGGCAGTTCGCCGAATTCATGTTTTCCCCGCAAAGCGTTGCCGAGGCGATCCGCGGGGTTTATACGTCGCTGCTTGCGCGCGATGCCTGATTGAGTACCTGAGACGGCAATTAACGATCTCAACGCGTGAAAGACATCGCGCACTCAAGCTGGGCTAAAAGTGGGTGACGGAAGTTCGCCGGTGACGCAGCCGGCGGCGAGTCGAGAGGGTTGATGTAATGCCCAGTTCCACCGCGCGCCGGATCGTGCCGGAAGCAGCGTCTTATTCCGCAGCCGCAGCGCGCGCCGTTCAAATCGATCCGCTCACCGTTCTCATCGCCGTGCCGACGCTCGATGCCGGCGCAGCCGATGCCGGCGCGCTCGAACTCGTCCGCATACTCGCCGCCGCCGGACATAAACCCATCGTGGTGTCGCGCGGCGGCCGGCTGGTGACTGAAGTCACCGCGGCTGGCGGAGAATTCATCGCGCTCAATTTGGACAGCAACAATCCCTTCATCATGCTGCGCAGCGCTTTCGCGCTCACCCGCCTGGTGCGCACGCGCGGTTGCAACGTGCTGCATGCGCATGGCCGCGCTGCTGCCTGGAGCGCCTATCTCGCGGCGCGCATCACCGGGGTGCCGTTTCTCACCAGCTGGTACAAGGGATTTCGCGAGCAGAATGTTTTCAAGCGGCTCTATAACAGCGTCATGGTGCGCGGCGACCGCGTCATTGCGGTGAGCGAACAGATCGCCGAGCTGATCAACGACCGCTACCACACGCCGTGGGAGCGCATCGCCGTTGTGCCGGGCAGCATCGATCTCGAGCGCTTCGATCCGGCGGCGGTGTCGCGCGAACGCATCGAAGCGGTGCGCCGCAGCTGGGGCGTCAAGGCCGACACCAAGGTCATTCTCGTGGTTGGGCGCATGCTCCGCCGCAAGGGTCATCACGTGATGATCCGCGCGGTGCACCGGCTAAAGGAAATGGGCCTGAAGGATTTTCTCTGCGTATTTGTCGGCGAGGATCATGGCCGCACGCAATATACCGGCGAGCTGTGGGACCTCGTGCTCTCGACCAACACCGTCGATGTGATCCGCACCTCGGCCGGCACCGGCGATATGCCCGCCGCTTATGCCGCTGCTACCGTGGCCGTGTCCGCCGCGGTGCAGCCCGAAGGCATGCAACGCGCGATTCTGGAAGCGCAGGCGATGGCGCGTCCGGTCGTTGCCTCCGATTTGGGCGCCGGGCCGGAAGTGGTGCTGGCGCCGCCGGCAGTGCCGGACGACCGCATGACCGGATTGCGCTTTACCGCCGACGACGACGCGGCGTTGGCCGCTGCTTTACTGCGGCTTTTTTCCATGCCCGAGGCAACCCGCAGAGCCATCGGACTGCGCGGGCGCGATTGGGTGCTCGGCCATTTCAATGCGTCCGCCGTGGCGGAACAAACGCTCAAGCTCTACGCACAAGTCGCGAATTCGCCGCGCGGCAAAGCTCCCTGACGCGCAGGGACGTTCAGAAAATCAAAGCAATTTGAGTAATTTGGGTGCGCCCGTGTTCCCCCTTGTGGAAACAAGCGGGCCTTGGGGCGTTGACTTATGCCAAGTTTATCTCGATTCTTGCAGGCCTGAGTAGCGTCATGGGCGCACGATGCGTCCGGCGCGAAAAGAGTGTCGAAACAGCTCATGGAGAATAAAACATTCGTCGTCCGATGAAGTCCGCGCAGCCCGCCCAGAAGGACGGCCCGCGCATCAACGAGGAGATCCGCTCCCGAGAGGTTCAGCTGATCGATCACACCGGCGCCAATCACGGCACCATCGAAACAACAGCCGCCATGGAAATGGCCGTGGCCGCGGGGCTCGATCTGGTAGAGATCGCCCCAAACTCCGTCCCTCCTGTCGTCAAAATCCTGGATTTCGGCAAATACAAATACCAGGCGCAGAAGAAGGCGGCGGAAGCCCGCAAAAAGCAAAAAGTCGTCGAGATCAAGGAGATCAAGCTCCGGCCGATGATCGACGACCACGATTATCAGGTGAAGATGCGTTCGATGGAGCGCTTCTTCGAGGAGGGCGACAAGGTCAAGGTGACGTTGCGCTTTCGCGGCCGCGAAATGGCCCACCAGGAACTCGGCGTGAAATTGCTCGAGCGCGTGAAGTCGGACACCACCCCGATCGCCAAGGTTGAGTCGGAGCCGCGCTTCGAAGGCCGGCAGATGATTATGGTGCTGGCGCCGCGCTAGCGCATGATCCCGAAAAGCCTGTCCTCGGACTTGATCCGTGGATGGGTACCGGTTTTCGGATAAGATCATGCGCGCAAAAAAAATAAACTGCTGCTGAAATTAAAAACGCCCGCGGGAAAACACCGCGGGCGTTTTTGTTATTTGAAAATGCGCGATTAGCCGCGGCGTTCGGCCTGCCAGATGCCCTGGCACTCGCCTGCCGAGCCGCGTCCGCGCCAGGTGCCAGCACCAGTCGTCGCCGAAAGCTTGCCGGTGCCGGCGGCGCTCTGATCGCCTTTGCTGATGTTGACCTTCACGGCACCGTTCGCGGCCACCGTGCCGGACAAATCGATCGATGCGTTGCCCGCATAGGCGACGCGTCCGTTCCCAACTTTCACGTCGTAACGGAAGCCGCGATCGCAGGTGCCGGATTCCGTCACAATGAGGACGTTCCACGCTCCGTCGAAAACCTCGGCCGTCGCCACACCCGGGTTCACCAACATTGCCGAACCAAGAACTAGGCCGGCGAATAAACTTGCACGCGTCATAGCGGCGCTCTCCCTGTTGTTCGCGGCACACTGCCAGAACCCCCGTTGCCGTGGGGTAAATCCCGGCAAATCAACCCGGTCCACGGGAAATAATGGGTTACCGCCGTGATTCCAAGTGTCCGCAACGGATTCACCCGCGGTTGCCATTTTCGGGCACCTCTGCCATAACGCCGCCCTCTCGTTGCCCGGCTAACAAGGGCTGCCGTGGCGGCGATACCAGCTCAAACCCGAGCAACGCTCATAACGAGCACATCTTCCGGCGGACCGGGGTTTTCCCGTGGGCCAAGGCCGGACTAGGAGAGCAAAATGCCCAAGCTGAAGACGAAATCGGGCGCCAAAAAGCGCTTCAAGATTACCGGTTCCGGCAAGGTTAAATATACCCAGGCCGGCAAACGCCACGGCATGATCAAGCGAACCGCCAAGCAGATCCGCAACAAGCGCGGAACCGCGGTGCTGTTCAAGACCGACGGCGACAACGTCAAAAAGTATTGGCTGCCCAACGGCTGATCGCTGAGGGCATTAAACTTCAAACAAGGAGAGATCAGCCATGTCCCGCGTAAAACGTGGTGTCACTGGGCACGCGAAGCATAAGAAAGTTCTCAAGGCCGCGAAGGGCTATTACGGCCGGCGCAAGAACACGATCCGCATCGCCAAGCAGGCGGTGGAGAAGGCCAATCAATACGCCTTCCGCGACCGCAAGCGGCGCAAGCGCACGTTCCGCGCGCTCTGGATCCAGCGTCTCAACGCCGCGGTTCGTCCCTTCGGCCTGAACTACAGCCGGTTCATCGACGGTCTGTCGAAGTCGGGAATTTCGGTCGACCGCAAGGTACTGTCGGATCTCGCCATTCACGAGCCGGCGGCTTTCCAGGCGATCGTTGAAAAGGCGAAGGCCGCGCTGCCGGCGTAAGGCCGGGCGCGCGCCGTCCTCCGCCGTCATGCGCGGGCTTGACCCGCGCATCCCGCTTAGGGACGCACTGCCTTCCTAATCGGGATGGCCGGGACAAGCCCGGCCATGACCGGCTAAAACGCTGGTCGCTGGGGAATCGATGTCCAACATCGCGCAACTGGAAAAAGAACTGCTCGGCGCCATCGCCGCGGCCAAGGACGAGGCCGCGCTGGAAGCCGTGCGCGTTTCCGCATTGGGCAAAAGCGGTTCGGTCTCCGCGCTGTTGAAGACGCTCGGCGCGATGACGCCGGACGAGCGCAAGACGCAGGGTGCCGCGATCAACGGACTGAAGGATCGCGTCACGGCTGAACTCGCCGCGCGCAAGGATGCGCTCAAGGGCTCCGCGCTCGATACGCGGCTCGCGACCGAAACCATCGACGTCACGCTGCCCGTGCGCGAAGCACCGGCGGAAGCCGGGCGTATTCACCCGATCACGCAAGTCATCGACGAACTCACCGCCATTTTTGCCAATATGGGTTTCGCCGTCGCCGAAGGGCCGGATATCGAAACCGACGACTACAACTTCACCAAGCTGAATTTCCCGGAAGGGCATCCCGCACGCGAGATGCACGACACGTTCTATTTTCCGCCCAAGCCGGACGGCTCGCGCATGCTGCTGCGCACGCACACATCGCCGGTGCAGGTGCGCACGATGCTCGGCCAGAAGCCGCCGATCCGCGTCATCATTCCGGGCCGCACGTACCGCAGCGACAGCGACCAGACGCACACGCCGATGTTCCATCAAGTCGAAGGCCTCGTCATCGACAAGGGTTCGCACCTCGGCCACCTGAAATGGATTCTGGAAGAATTCTGCAAGGCCTTCTTCGAGGTCGAGCGCGTCAACATGCGCTTCCGCCCGTCGTTCTTTCCGTTCACCGAACCGTCGATGGAAGTCGACATTCAGTGCAAGCGCGACAAGGGCGAAGTGCGTTTCGGCGAAGGCAATGACTGGCTGGAAATTCTCGGCTGCGGAATGGTGCATCCGAACGTTTTGAAAAATTGCGGGCTCGATCCCGATGAGTACCAGGGCTTTGCCTGGGGCATGGGGATCGACCGCATCGCGATGCTGAAATACGGCATGCCAGACTTGCGTCCGTTCTTTGAAGCGGACGTTCGCTGGCTCTCGCATTACGGATTCCGTCCGCTCGACTTCCCGACGCTCGCCGGGGGTCTAAGCGCATGAAGTTCACAACTTCCTGGCTTAAAGAACATCTCGACACCGACGCGTCTCTGACCGAGATCGTCGACAAACTCACCATGATCGGGCTTGAAGTCGAGAACGTCGAAGACAAGGCCAGCCTGCTCAAGCCGTTCGTCATCGCCTCCGTCGTCTCCGCCGAGAAACATCCAAACGCGGATCGCCTGCGCGTCTGCATGGTCGATACCGGCGACGGAAAACCGGTGCAGGTGGTGTGCGGCGCGCCGAACGCACGCGCCGGGATGAAAGGCGTGTTCTCCGCGCCCGGCACGTTCATCCCCGGCAAGAACATTACCGTGACAGTCGGCACCATTCGCGGCGTCGAAAGCCGCGGCATGTTGTGCTCGGCGGCGGAACTGCTCATTTCCGACGATCACGACGGCATCATCGAATTGCCCGCCGACGCGCCGGTCGGAAAAAGCTACGCCGATTATGCCGGCACCGCCGAACCCGTGATCGAGATTAACCTCACGCCCAACCGCTCCGATTGCACGGGCGTGAACGGCATCGCGCGCGACCTCGGCGCCGCCAACATCGGCGCGTTCAAGGACCGCACGGTGAAGCCGGTGAAGGGCACGTTCCCCTGCCCGGTGAAAGTCACGCTCGATTTCGGCAAGACGCCGCCGCTGTGCCCTGCGTTCGGACTGCGGCTGGTGAAGGGCGTGAAGAACGGTCCTTCGCCCGAATGGCTGCAAAAACGCCTCACGGCGATTGGCCTGCGCCCGATCAACGCGCTGGTCGACATCACCAACTTCATCACCTTCGACCGCGGCCGTCCGTTACATGTGTTCGACGCAGCGAAGGTGCACGGCCATCTCACCGTCCGCCGCGCCAAAAAAGGCGAGACGCTGCTCGCGCTCGACGGCAAGACCTACGCGCTCGATGAATCGATTTGCGTGATCGCCGACGAAAAGAGCGTCGAGTCGCTCGCCGGCATTATGGGCGGCGAGGCCTCGGGTTGTTCCGAAACCACCACCGACGTGCTGATCGAATCCGCGCTGTGGGAGCCGCTCAACATCGCGCAGACCGGCCGCAAGCTCGGCATCCAGTCGGACGCGCGCTACCGTTTCGAGCGCGGCGTCGATCCGGCCTTCATGCTGCCGGGTCTCGATCTGGCGACGCAGATGGTGATGGAACTGTGCGGGGGCCAAGCCTCCGAAACCGTCGTCGCCGGTGAAGTCAAAATGCGCGACCGCGTTGTTGACTTTCCGTTGAGCGAACTTGAGCGCCTCACCGGCCTGAAGGTGCCGCTGCCGGATGTGCGGCGTCTGCTGGAGAAACTCGGCTTCTTCGCCGCGGGTCAGGGCGAAAGAGTAAAGGTCGCGGTGCCATCGTGGCGCGGCGATGTCGAGGGCAAAGCCGACATCGTCGAGGAAATCGTTCGTATCATGGGTCTCGACCGCGTCAAGCCGACGCCGTTCGATCGCGGCGCGGACGCGTTCAAGCCTGTGCTCACGCCCATTCAGGTGCGCACGCGCAAGGCCAAGCGCGCGCTCGCGGCACGCGGGATGGTCGAAGCCGTCACCTGGTCGTTCATTTCAAAGCGCGAAGCCGAAATGTTCGGTGGCGGCGCAGCGGAATTGGCGCTCGCCAATCCGATTGCCGCGGAACTCTCAGACATGCGGCCGAGCCTGATCGCAGGGCTGGTCGCCGCGGCGCAACGCAACGCCGACCGCAGCTTGCCCGACGTGGCCTTGTTCGAGGTCGGGCAGATTTTCAAAGGCGACAAACCGGAAGATCAGTTGATCGCCGCCACCGGCGTACGGCGCGCGCTCGCCAAATCCACCGGCATCGGCCGCCACTGGTCGAACGGCGGCGCTGGCGTCGATGTGTTCGATGCGAAAGCCGACGCGCTCGCCGTGCTCACTGCCGCGGGCGCGCCGGCGCAATCGATGCAGGTGGTGCCGGGCGGACCGGCCTGGTTCCATCCCGGCCGCAGCGGCACCATTCAAATTTGCCCGCAGAATGTGCTCGGCCATTTCGGCGAGCTGCATCCGCGCACGCTGGAAGCGCTCGACGCCGAAGGACCGCTGGTCGCCTTCGAGGTGATCCTCGACAAAATTCCGGAAGCCAAGGCGAAAGTGACACGGGCAAAACCCGTGCTTGAATTGTCGGCGTTCCAGCCGGTGGAGCGCGATTTTGCCTTCGTGGTTGCCTCGGACGTGAAAGCCGGCGACATCGTGCGCGCCGCGCAAAGCGCCGACCGCAAGCTTGTCTCCAACGTCACGGTGTTCGACGTTTATGAAGGCAAGAACATCGAGGCGGGCAAGAAGTCGATCGCCATCGCCGTGACGATCCAGCCGCGCGAAAAAACCATGACCGATCAGGAAATCGAAGCGCTGGGCGCGAAAATTATCGCCGAAGTGACGAAAAAAACCGGCGGCGCGTTGCGCGCTTAAAGCGGTTTATCTCCGGCCGATTTTCTTCAACACCGCATCCGCCGCCCGCTCGCCCGACTCCCACGCGCCGCCGAGCGTTCCCCACATCGTCTCGTGCGCCGCTTCGCCGGCAAACCACAAGCGGTCGCGCAACGGCTCGAGCAGCGCCTTGCGCGCATTTTCGCCGCCGGGAGCTGCCACCGACATCGCGCCGAGCGTCCACGGTTCGGCATTCCAGCGCGTAACGGCAGTTTTTTTGATGGCGGTTTTCACGTCGTTGCCGAACAGGTCGGCGAGCCAGTCGGTGGCGAAGGCCGTCATAGCCTTATCGCCTTGCGCGGCAAGATCGCGTCCGAAATTTCCCGCAACGTCAACCATGAATAAATTCGTGCCCGACACGTTGGCGAGCAGCGATGCGCTGCGCGCGCCTTCGGATTTCTCGAACACCAGATCGTCACGCGCGAGGCCGAGCGTATTGCCCGCAAGTTCCAGCGCGATGCGCTCGCAGCTTCCCATCTTGAGCTTTCCGATGGCGTCGAGCTGGCGCTTCGGCAGATCGGGCGAGAATTTTATCTTTCCCGAATCGAGCACGCCGATTGAGGCCGTCACGATAATGGCGCGCGCTCGGAAAATTCCTTTCGCGGTTTCCACCGCGCCGTTAGCCCAATCGATCCGCGTCGCCGGCGCCCCAAGCAACACCGGAATATCGCCGCCCAGTTTCGCCAGCAGCGCGCCGAGACCCTGGCGGCAGAAGGCGGAAAGATCGCGCTCCGCCGAGTGCGCAAAATCCATCGCCGAAATTTCGGATAAATTCCGTCCATACGCATAAGGCCCGAGCACGAATTCGACCGTGCGCTGCCAATCGCCGAGATCTTTCGGAAGCGCCCGCGAACAGGCGATGTCGGTCTTGCCGCGCGCGGCCTCTACGATGGCGCGCTTGGAGCGGAACAGCCCGGCGAGAAAATCTTCCAGCTCGCCTTCGCGCGCGTTGCGCCGGCCGATGCGCAGCTTCTGCCCGCGCGGGGCGGGATAAACATCGAGCCCTGTCTGCGCCGTAAGCTGCATGATCGGATTGGAATCGCGCGCGTAAAGCCAATGCGCGCCGCGATCAAACGGCATGCTCAGGCTCGCCGTATCGGTGATGCAGCGCCCGCCGATGCGCTCCCCCGCCTCGATCAGCGCGAAACGCCGCCCCCCGGCGGCGATGCGGCGCGCCGCCGCGATGCCGGCAGCTCCGGCGCCGACAATCGCCACATCGACATCGCCAAACGCAGGAACGGCACCAAAAACAGGACCGAGCGCGGGCGCAGCCGCCAGCGCGGCGGAGGCGGCCAGGAACGAGCGGCGGCTGAATTTCGACATGGTATCCGAATGATTGACGCTTAAAGCACCACGATGCCCGAACCCGCGCGAAGCCGCAAATCCCGCATCGCCGCCGGCGTCATGGCTAACAGTTAGTAAGCGGCGCGCCTCACGGATGAACCAAATTGCAATGAGTCTCGATTAAATTTGCAGACAACAAGACGCGCGGCATTGACCGCTCGCCTGGGGACGCGGGCTATGAGTTGGGTACTCGACGGGGTTGGGCGTCTGCTCGCCCATAAACTTGAAAAGCCGGTGCAGGGTTATCAGCCCTTCACGCCGAGCGATCCCGCTGCTTTGCGCGCGGTGTTGCAGCCCGGCGACGTGCTGCTCGTCGAAGGCACCAACCGTATTTCCGGCGTCATCAAATATCTCACGCAGTCGACCTGGTCGCACGCGGCGCTGTACGTCGGCAATATCGGCGACCGCGAAACCGCGGACGGCGAAGCGCTGGTGCTGGTGGAAGCCAATATCGGACAGGGCGTCGTCGCCGCGCCGCTGTCGAAATATGCGCAGTTCCACACCCGCATCTGCCGCCCGATCGGGCTCACCGCCGATGACCGCGCGCGCGTTTGCGCTTACGCTGCCGAGCGCATCGGCTTCGACTACGACGTGAAAAACATCCTCGACCTGTTGCGCTATCTGTTTCCATTGCCGGTTCCGCAGCGCTGGCGCCGCCGCATGATCGCGCTTGGTTCAGGCCACCCGACGCGCATCATCTGTTCGGCGCTGATCGCGCAAGCATTCGAGAACGTGCGCTATCCGATCTTGCCGAAGGTGGCGCGGCAGGAGAGCAAAGAGATTCGCCGCGAAATGCTGGAGATCCGGCACTCGTCGCTGTACGCGCCGCGTGACTTCGACATCTCGCCTTACTTCGAGGTGGTGAAGCCGACCATCGTGAAAGGCTTCGACTACAAGGGCCTGCACTGGAGCGACCAGCCGCACCCGCACGCCACGGATGCCGCGCAGGCCACGCTGGTTCCCGAATCTGAAAAAGACGACACGCTCGTAGCGGCTTGATTACCGCCGCTTGGCCACCTACCTCTGTCGGGTCGATGGAGGATGAGGATGTTCGAGGCAGCCGCCAAAGCACTGTCGCAGATGTTCACGCCGCCGTTCCGGCGCGTGCTGTTCAAATCCATCGGCCTTGCCCTCATCCTGATCGTGCTCATGGGCATCGGGATGCAGCGCGTGTTCGCCTGGATGGCCGCCAGCGGCGCATCGTGGGCTGAGAGCACTTACGGCGCGGCGCCGCACGCAGCATGGGACATCCTGGTCTGGGTGCTCTCGATCATGGCCGGTCTCGGCATCATCACCGGCGCAGTGTTCCTGATGCCGGCAGTCACGGCCTTCGTCGGCAGTTTTTTCGTCGATGAAATCGCCGAGATGGTCGAGCGCATGCATTATCCCGCCGATGCTCCGGGCAAGCCGTTGCCATTCCTGCGCGCGATCATCGAAGGCGGCAGAACCGCGCTGCTGGCGCTGCTGATTTATCTCTGCGCGCTGCCTTTCGTGTTTTTCGCCGGGCTCGGATTGCTGGTCCTGTTTTTGGCGAACAGTTATCTGCTAGGCCGCGAATATTTCGAACTCGCCGCCATGCGATTTCGCCCGCCCGCCGAAGCGAAAGCACTGCGTAAAGCGAACCGCGGTTATATATTTGCCGCCGGCATGTTCATCGCAATGTTCGTCTCGATCCCGATTTTGAATCTGGCTACGCCACTGTTCGGCATGGCGTTCATGGTGCACATGCACAAGCAGTTGTCGGGACGGCGGACGGAATTGCTGGAACCGAAACGCGCTTAGGCCGCGACGGTCTTCTCCGGCCACTTGCACAAATCCGCGATGATGCAGCTCTCGCACAACGGGCGGCGCGCGAGGCACGTATAACGTCCGTGCAGGATCAGCCAGTGATGCGCGTGCAGCATGTATTTTCCCGGTATGGCCTCGAGCAGTTTCAATTCCACTTCGAGCGGATTTTTTCCCGGCGCCAGTCCCGTGCGATTTCCGATGCGGAAAATATGCGTATCGACCGCCATCGTCGGCTCGCCGAACGCCATGTTGAGCACGACGTTCGCGGTCTTGCGCCCGACGCCGGGCAAGGCTTCCAGAGCCTCGCGCGAGCGCGGCACTTCTCCGTCGTGCTCGGAGATCAGCCTCTCAGAAAGCGCGACGACGTTCTTCGCCTTGTTGCGATAAAGACCGATGGTCTTGACGTAATCGCGCACGCGCTCTTCGCCGAGCGCGGCCATTTTCTGCGGCGTGTCGGCGGCGGCGAACAGCGCGGGCGTTGCCTTGTTGACTCCGGCGTCGGTCGCCTGCGCCGATAGGACCACCGCGACCAGCAGCGTGAACGCATTGACGTGGCTAAGCTCGCCCTTCGGGTGCGGTTCGCGCGCCTGAAAACGGCGGAACGCTTCCTCGATCTCGGGCCTGGTCCAGGGTTTGATCGCCTGCTTGCCGGCTTGCTTGCGCGGCAGCTTGACCGTCTTCTTCGATTTCTGCCGGGCCGGTTTTTTCGCCATCTTTCCGGTATAGTGAGCACCATGACGCCCGACAACATCAGCGAAGTCGAGCCCACTATTTTTTCCGCGGTGATCACGCCGCATCGCTCGCTCGACCGCGTCGGATTCATGGTGCTGATGGGACTGGTCGCGTTTGTCAGTTTCGTCGCGGGGATCGTTTTTTTCATCGCCGGCGCATGGCCGGTGCTCGGTTTCTTCGGCATCGACGTAGCGCTGCTGTATTGGGCGTTCCGTTTGAACTACGCCTCCGCCGCCGCCTACGAAGAAGTGGTCGTCACCTCGGCGGAACTGAAAGTCCGGAAGGTGAGCCACAAGGGCCGAGTGCGCGAATGGACGCTAAATCCGCTGTGGGTGCGGATCGACAAGGTGACGCACGAGGAATTCGGCATCGAGCGGCTGTTTCTGGTTTCGCGCGGGGAGAAACTCGCAATCGCCAGTTTTCTGGGGCCGCAGGAAAAAGCCAGCTTCGCGCAGGCATTATCCAAAGCGCTTAACGAGGCAAAGCGCGGACCGACACGGACAGCGGCTTCCTAGAGCGCTCAGGAATCGGGTGGCGGCTTGCAGAAGCCCCGCCTAGATGGAGGACATGTTGCAGACAGCCATGCTTTCATCCGACTTCGAGGTTCCGTTCGCCACCGAGGCGGCGGACTATGACATCGTGCGCCGCGCCATCGCTCACATCTCGGAACACTGGCGCGCGCAGCCGGAGATCGAAGCGATCGCCGAAGCGTCTGGCGTGAGCGCCAGCGACCTGCATCATTTGTTCCGCCGCTGGGCCGGGCTGACGCCGAAGGCATTCCTGCAGGCTCTCACCCTCGATCATGCTCGCGCGCTGCTGCGCGATTCCGCCAGCGTGCTGGATGCGTCCTATGAAGTGGGTTTGTCGGGACCGGGACGGTTGCACGATCTGTTCGTGACGCACGAAGCGATGTCACCGGGCGAATGGAAGGCGGGCGGCGAAGGTCTCACCGTCGCGTACGGATTTCATCCCTCGCCGTTCGGCATGGCGCTGGTGATGGCGACGCCGCGCGGGCTCGCCGGCTTGGCGTTTGCCGACAAGGGCGAGGAAAAATCCGCGCTCAAAGACATGCGCGCGCGCTGGCCGAAGGCGCAATACGCCGAGAACACGTCGGTCACCGGACCGCTGGCACAGCGCATCTTCGATCCGCAGCTGTGGCGGCCCGACCGGCCGTTGCGCGTCGTGCTGATCGGCACCGACTGGGAAATCCGCGTATGGGAAACGCTGCTCGCGATTCCGATGGGCCGCGCCGCGACTTACTCGGACATCGCCGCAAAAGTCTGCACGCCAAAAGCCGCGCGCGCGGTTGGCGCCGCCGTCGGCAAGAATCCCGTGAGCTTCGTGGTGCCGTGCCACCGCGTCCTCGGCAAGAACGGCGCCATCACCGGCTATCACTGGGGACTGACGCGCAAGCGCGCGATGCTGGGCTGGGAAGCGGGAAAAGTCGCGACGGCCTAATTGTTTGTGTCATTCCGGAAACCGCGCATCGCGCGGTTATCCGGAATCCAGATGAAATTTCAGTTGTGGCTTCTGGATTCCGGGTTCACGCGTATCGCGTGCCCCGGAATGACAAAAATTAAGCCGCCAGGTCTTTTTTCTCGGCCACGGTCGCGTCGGCGGCGAGCCGGTAGATAATCGGAACGCCAGTGCCGATCTCGCGCTTGAGAATACCCTCCGGCGATAACTTTTCGAGCACCATCACCAGCGCGCGCAGCGAATTGCCGTGCGCCGCGACCAGCACGCGCTCGCCGCGCAACACGCGCGGCAAAATGTTCTGCACGTAATAGGGAAGCGTGCGCGCCAGCGTGTCGCGCAGGGATTCGCCGTTAGGCGGCGCCACGTCGTAGGAGCGGCGCCAGATGTGCACCTGCTCCTCGCCCCATTTTTTCCGTGCGTCGTCCTTGTTGAGGCCGGAGAGATCGCCGTAGTCGCGCTCGTTGAGCGCCTGATCCTTGATGATAGGCAGGTTTTTCTGCCCCATCTCTTCCAGCATGAGATCGAGCGTGCGCGTTGCGCGCTTGAGCACGGAGGTGAAGGCGATATCGAACGCGATGCCTTGTGCCTTGAGTTTACGTCCCGCCGCGCGCGCTTCTGCGATGCCCTGCTCGGTCAAGTCGACGTCGCGCCAGCCGGTAAACAGATTTTTCAGGTTCCACTCGCTCTGCCCGTGGCGAACGAGAACGAGAAGGCGCTCGGCGTCGGCCATTCTACTTGTCTCCCGCCGCCTGCTTTGCCGCCATCGATTTGCCGATCAGCATGGCTGGAATACCGAACGCGATCGCGAGTGCGGCAACGATGAGGGTCGCGACCTGTTCCGACAGGCCAGTAGTTTTAACAATCGTCGGCACGCCAAAAGAATAAACCAGAATCCAGAATACCAGCGACCCAACGAGAACCGCCAGCAATGCCGTTTTTCCCATTCCCTTGCCTGTGTCTGCCACTGCTAATTCCTTTTAAAAATCGCCAAGCCCGAGCACATCCGTCATCGAATACAGTCCCGGCTTCTGGGTGCGCGCCCACACCGCGGCCTTGAGCGCGCCGCGCGCGAAGATCATGCGGTCCTCGGCCTTGTGGACCAGCTCGATGCGCTCGGCCGGTCCGGCGAAGATTACGCTGTGTTCGCCGACGACACTGCCGCCGCGCAGGCTCACGAACCCGATGTCGCCCGGCTTGCGCGCGCCGGTGTGGCCGTCGCGCGAGCGAACCGAGCGCTTCTCAAGATCGATGCCGCGCCCCTCCGCCGCCGCATGGCCGAGCATCAGCGCGGTGCCGGATGGCGCATCGACCTTCTTGTTGTGATGCATCTCGACGATTTCGATGTCGAATTCATCGTCCAGAGTCTTCGCCACGCGCCGCACCAGCGCGCCGAGCAGATTGACGCCGAGACTCATGTTGCCGGACTTGACGATGACGGCGCTCTTCGCCGCCGCCTTGATCTTGTCTTCGTCGGCGGCGCTCAAACCGGTCGTGCCGATAACGTGCACGATGCCCGCCTTGGCGGCGAGCTCGGCGTAAGAAATCGTCGCTGATGGCGCGGTGAAATCGATGATGCCGTCGGCCTTCAAGGCGGCCTTGTCGAGCAATGGCGAGGGATCGGCGATCAGCTTGACGCCGTTCTCGCTGATGCCGGCCAGCGTGCCCGCGTCCCAGCCGATCAGCGGCGAGCGCGCGTCTTCCAGCGCTCCCGCGAGCGCTAGGCCCTTGGTCTCGGAAATTGCCTTCACCAGCGTGCGCCCCATGCGCCCGCCCGCGCCGGCCACCACGAGCCGCATGTCGGACATAGCTCAATCTCCCGGAACTTCGCCGGGTATAGCGGGACGGCGCGGCGATGAAAAGGCGGCTACGGCTGCGGCCCGCCGTAACCATCGACGATGGCGAGTTCGACGTCGCAGCCTTTTTTCAGGTATTGCGCGGCGTCCTGGTATTCGGACGAGCGGTAGCAGGCGAGCGCCTGCTCGTAGCTATCGAATTCGATCACGACATTATGCTGATAGGTCTTGCCGAAGACGTTCTCGGATGGCCCGCCGCGCACCAGAAAACGGCCTCCGAACTTGGCAAAGGGAACGGCATTGCGCTTGCGGTATTCGTCGTAAAGTCCCTTGTCGTTGATGTTGATGCGCGCCAGCCAATATCCTTTCGCCGCCATTTTGCTCTCCGTTTATTTCGGTTTTGCGGCTGCGATCTCGGCAACGATGGCCTCGGCCGCAGCTTTCGGATCGGGAGCTTCCAATATCGGACGGCCGACCACGAGATAATCCGCGCCCGCCGCGATCGCTTCTCCCGGCGTCATGATGCGTTTTTGATCGCCGGCGGCGCTGCCCGCGGGACGGATGCCCGGCGTCACCAGCGTCATCT
>CAMDSH010000013.1 GCA_945907045.1 Rhizobium sp. Q54
GATGACCAATATGCGTTTGACAGCGGCTGTTGTTTTTTCGGCGGTGTTGTTCTCCGGCGCGGCGATGGCGCAGGACAAGCCGAGCGTCGCAAAATACTTGAGCGAAGGTTATGACGTGCTGCGTGTCGAAGTCGGAAATCCGTTCCTGCAATTCATCCTGAAGAAAGACAAGACGCTGGTGTGGTGCTCCGTGCAGGTGCAAACCGGCGAGACATCGAGCTGCCGCACCATCAAGTAAGAATCTGAAAACGTCATGTCCGTTCGCCGCCTCGCACCCGCAGACGTTCAGCCGAAGGAGTTTTCCTTCAGCAAGGAGAATGCTGCCTGGGCGAATGTGCAGGTTGCGAAATATCCGGCGGGCCGCCAGCAGTCCGCGATCATTCCGCTGCTGTGGCGCGCGCAGGAGCAGGCCGGCGGCTGGCTGCCCGAAGCAGCGATCCGCCATGTCGCGGAATTCTTAAGCATGGCGCATATCCGCGCGCTTGAGGTTGCGACCTTCTACACGATGTTCAATCTGGAGCCGGTCGGTAAATTCCACGTCCAGCTTTGCGGCACCACGCCTTGCGTTCTGCGCGGCGCGGAAGGTCTGAAGAAAGTCTGCCGCGACAAAATAGGCGAGCCCGGTCACGTTACCGGCGACGGAAAATTCTCATGGGTTGAGGTCGAGTGCCTCGGCGCTTGCGTGAACGCGCCGATGGTGCAGATCAACGCCGACTACTTCGAGGACTTAACAGCGGAATCCTTCACGCAAGTGCTCGACGCGTTTGCCGCTGGAAAAACGCCGAAGCCCGGTCCGCAAACCGACCGGCAACTCTCCGCGCCCGTTGGCGGGCCGACGACGCTGACCGATCCTTCGCTCTATCCGACCTCGACGCGCTTGGGATGAGAACGATCAATGCTCGCTGACAAAGACCGCATCTTCCGCAACCTCTACGGCTTCTACGATTGGGGCCTTGAGGGCGCGCGCAAACGCGGTGCGTGGGACGGCACCAAGTCGATTTTGACGAAGGGCCGCGACGCGATCATCGAGGACGTGAAAGCTTCCGGTCTGCGCGGGCGCGGCGGCGCGGGGTTCCCGACCGGCCTGAAATGGTCGTTCATGCCGAAGAAGAACGACGGGCGGCCGCATTATCTCGTCGTCAACGCGGACGAGTCCGAGCCCGGCACCTGCAAAGATCGAGAAGTCATGCGGCACGATCCGCATCTGCTGATCGAAGGTTGCCTGATCGCGGGCTTCGCGATGGGTGCTAACACCGGTTACATCTATATCCGCGGCGAATTCATTCGCGAGCGCGAGCGGCTACAAGCCGCCATCGATCAGGCCTACGAGGCCAATCTGATCGGCAAGAACAATCTGCACGGCTACGATTTCGATTTGTACGTGCATCACGGCGCGGGCGCTTACATCTGCGGCGAGGAAACCGCGCTGCTGGAAAGCCTCGAAGGCAAGAAGGGCCAGCCGCGCCTCAAGCCGCCGTTCCCGGCAAACGTCGGCCTCTACGGCTGCCCGACCACGGTGCAGAACGTCGAGTCGATCGCAGTGGTGCCGGATATCCTGCGGCGCGGACCGGCGTGGTTCGCCGCCATCGGACGGCCGAACAACACCGGCACGAAACTCTTTTGCATTTCCGGCCACGTCAATAAGCCGTGCAACGTGGAAGAGGCGATGGGTCTTCCGCTGCGCGAATTGATCGATACGCATGCCGGCGGCGTGCGCGGCGGCTGGGATAATCTGATGGCCGTCATTCCCGGCGGCTCGTCGATGCCGCTGGTGCCGGCGGGCGCCGATCAGGCCGACACGCTGATGATGGATTTCGACGGTTGCCGCGACAAGAAATCCGCGCTCGGCACAGCCGCGGTGATCGTCATGGACAAGTCCACCGACATCATCCGCGCGATGGCGCGCATTTCATATTTCTACAAGCACGAGAGCTGCGGCCAGTGCACACCCTGCCGCGAGGGCATGGGCTGGATGTGGCGCGTACTCACGCGCATGGCCGAGGGGCGCGCGCAGAAACGCGAAATCGGCATGTTGCTGGAAGTCACCACGCAGATCGAAGGCCACACGATTTGCGCCTTCGGCGACGGGGCGGCGTGGCCGGTGCAGGGATTGCTGCGGCATTTCCGTCCCGAGATCGAACGACGCATCGATGAATATTCGCGCAACGCTGACGCGCACGCCGCGTCGCGCGTGGCGGCGGAGTGACGGGGATGACCAAAGTTATCGTCGATGGCAAAGAGATCGATGTCCCGCCCGACTACACGCTGCTGCAGGCGTGCGAGGCGGCGGGCGCCGAGATTCCGCGCTTCTGTTTCCATGAGCGCCTCTCGATTGCCGGCAATTGCCGCATGTGCCTGATCGAAGTCGTCGGCATGCCGAAGCCGCAGGCCTCCTGCGCGATGGGCGTGAAGGACTTGCCGCCGAACAAGGACGGCACGCCGAAAATCCTCAACACGCGCACGCCGCTGGTGAAGAAGGCGCGCGAAGGCGTGATGGAATTCCTGCTGATCAATCATCCGCTCGATTGTCCAATCTGCGATCAGGGCGGCGAGTGTGATCTGCAGGATCAGGCGATGGCCTACGGCGTCGACGCCAGCCGCTATCAGGAGAACAAGCGCGCGGTCGAAGACAAATATATCGGGCCGCTGGTGAAAACGATCATGACGCGCTGCATTCACTGCACGCGCTGCATTCGTTTTTCCACGGAAGTCGCGGGTGTGTCGGAACTTGGCGCCATCGGGCGCGGCGAGGACATGGAGATCACGACCTATCTCGAACAGGCGATGACTTCGGAGCTGCAGGGCAACGTCGTCGATCTTTGTCCCGTGGGTGCGCTCACCTCGAAGCCTTACGCGTTCGCCGCGCGGCCTTGGGAACTGAACAAGACCGAATCCATCGACGTGATGGACGCGCTCGGCTCCGCCATTCGTATCGACACGCGCGGGCGCGAGGTGTTGCGCATTCTCCCGCGCGTCAACGACGACGTGAACGAGGAATGGATTTCCGACAAGACGCGGCATGTGGTCGATGGCCTGCGCACGCAGCGGCTCGACCAGCCGTATATTCGCGAGAACGGACGCCTGCGCGTTGCCACATGGAGCGAGGCTTTCGCGGCCATCGCGGCCAAGGTGAAGGCTTCGAGTGCAAAACGCATCGGCGCGATTGCGGGCGATCTGGCTACTGTCGAGGACATGTTCGCGCTCAAGGATTTGATGACACGGCTCGATTCCACCAACATCGATTGCCGGCAGGATGGCTCGGCGTTCGATCCGGCCTGGGGCAGGGCGAGCTATCTGTTCAACGCCACGGTCGCCGGCATCGAAGCCGCGGACGCGTTGCTGATTGTTGGTTCCAACCCGCGCCGTGAATCCGCAGTGCTCAACTCGCGCATCCGCAAGCGCTGGCGCGCGGGCAATTTCCCCATTGGCGTCATCGGCGAGAAGGCCGACCTCACGTACGCCTATGACTATCTCGGCGCGGGCGTGGATACGTTGTCGGGTTTGGCGGGCAGCAAATTTGCCGAAGCGATCAAGGCGGCGGAGCGTCCGCTGGTGCTCGTGGGTGCTGGAGCGTTGGCGCGGAAAGATGGCGCCGCCGTTGCTGCGCTCGCCGCGAAAGCGGCTATCGACATCGGCGCAATCAAAGACAGCTGGAACGGATTTTCCATACTGCACAGCGCGGCCTCGCGCGTCGGCGCGCTCGATATCGGCTTTGTGCCGGGTGAGGGCGGGCAGGATGCTGCGGCAATGGCGGGCGGCAAGCTTGATGTTCTTTTTCTTCTGGGTGCGGATGAAATCGAAGTCGCTGCCGGCGCATTCGTCGTTTACATCGGCACGCACGGCGACCGCGGCGCGCATCGCGCAGACGTGATCCTGCCCGGCGCAGCCTATCCGGAAAAATCCGGCACCTACGTCAACACCGAAGGCCGCGTGCAGATGGCGGCGCGTGCTTCGTTCCCGCCGGGCGATGCGCGCGAGGACTGGGCGATTTTGCGCGCTCTCTCTGATGTGCTCGGCCACAAGTTGCCTTATGACTCGCTCGGTGCGTTGCGGCAGGCGCTTTACGCCGCGCACCCGCACATGCAGCGTATCGGCCTGATCGCGCCCGGCAATGCCACCGACATCCAGAAGCTCGCCGCGCTTGGCGGCAAGACCGAAAAAGCAACGCTGCATTCCAGCGTCGAAAATTTCTACTTCACCAATCCGATCGCGCGCGCCTCCGCGATCATGGCCGAATGCGCGGGGCTCGCTAACCGCGCCACGCAAACGGCAGCCGAGTAACGCACATGGCCGCGTTTTTCACCGATTACATCTGGCCGCTGATCGTAATGGTGGCGCAATCACTTTTGCTGCTGGTCATTCTGCTGATCGCGATTGCCTATGTGCTTTATGCGGATCGAAAAATCTGGGCGGCGGTGCAAATCCGCCGCGGCCCCAACGTCGTGGGTCCGTGGGGACTGTTTCAATCCTTCGCCGATCTGCTGAAGTTCGTTTTGAAAGAGCCGGTCATTCCGGCCGGCGCCAACAAGGGCGTCTTCCTGCTCGCGCCGCTGGTGAGCTGCACGCTCGCGCTCGCCGCCTGGGCGGTAATCCCCGTGAACGCCGGATGGCTGATCTCGGATCTGAATGTCGGTGTGCTGTACATTTTCGCCATCTCGTCGCTGATGGTCTACGGCATCATCATGGGCGGCTGGGCGTCGAATTCGAAATATCCGTTCCTCGCAGCATTACGCTCCGCCGCACAGATGGTGAGTTACGAAGTTTCCATCGGCTTCGTCATCATCACCGTGCTGCTGTGCGCGGGCTCGCTCAATCTCTCCGTTATCGTCGAGGCGCAGAACGGCAAATACGGATTGTTCAGCTGGTACTGGCTGCCGCTGTTCCCGATGTTCATCGTGTTCTTCGTCTCGGCGCTCGCCGAAACCAACCGTCCGCCGTTCGATCTCGTTGAAGCGGAATCCGAACTCGTCGCCGGCTTCATGGTGGAATACGGCTCGACGCCCTACATGCTGTTCATGCTCGGCGAATACGCGGCAATCACCACCATGTGCGCGATGGGCACGATATTGTTTCTCGGCGGCTGGCTCTCGCCTGTGCCGTATCCGCCGTTCACCTGGGTGCCGGGCGTGATCTGGTTCACGCTCAAGGCCCTGTTTTTGTTTTTCATGTTCGCCATGGTCAAGGCCATCGTCCCGCGTTACCGCTACGACCAACTGATGCGGTTGGGCTGGAAAGTGTTCCTGCCGTTGTCGCTGGCGATGGTGGTGATCGTCGCCGCCGTGCTGCAATTCGGGGGCCTCGCGCCGAAATGAGGACGCCATGAGACTGGACCGCGCGGCAAAAGCCTTGTTCCTGATGGAGTTCGCTTCGGCGTTCGTCCTCGCCATGCGCTATTTCTTCAAGCCGAAGCCAACTCTCAATTATCCTTTCGAGAAGGGACCGATCTCACCCCGTTTTCGCGGCGAGCACGTGCTGCGTCGCTATCCGAACGGCGAAGAGCGCTGCATCGCCTGCAAGCTGTGCGAGGCCATTTGCCCGGCGCAGGCCATCACCATCGAGGCCGGCCCGCGCCGCAACGACGGCACGCGCCGCACCACGCGTTACGACATCGACATGGTGAAGTGCATTTATTGCGGGCTGTGCCAGGAAGCCTGTCCGGTCGACGCCATCGTTGAAGGCCCGAATTTCGAATTCGCCACTGAGACGCGCGAAGAACTTTACTACGACAAGGAACGTCTGCTGGCGAACGGCGACCGCTGGGAGCGCGAGATCGCGAAGAACATGGCGCTCGACGCCCCGTACCGGTGAGACACGAATGATCGTCGCCGCCATATTTTTCTATCTGTTCGCCGGCGTGTGCGTGGCCTCCGCGTTCATGGTGATCGCGGCGAAGAATCCCGTGCACTCGGTACTGTTCCTCATTCTTGCCTTCGTTAACGCCGCCGGATTGTTCGTGCTGCTCGGCGCGGAGTTTCTGGCGATGATCCTGATCGTCGTTTATGTCGGCGCGGTCGCGGTGCTGTTCCTGTTCGTGGTGATGATGCTGGACGTGGACTTTGCCGAATTGCGGCAGGGCTTCCTGCAATATCTCCCCGTTGGCGCTGTCGTCGGCATGATCTTCCTCGCCGAATTGCTGCTCGTCGTTGGCGGCTGGACGATTGGGGCCAATGTCTCCATCGCAGCGCCAATCCCCGCGATGGATAAAGTGAGCAACACCGAAGCGCTCGGTCTCGTGCTCTACACAAAATATGTTTTCTTCTTCCAGACAGCGGGGCTCATTTTGCTGGTCGCCATGATCGGCGCCATCGTGCTCACGCTACAGCACCGGGTGCGCGTGCGCCGGCAGGACATCGGCGAGCAGGTCGCGCGCACTCCCGCAACGTCCGTCGAGCTGCGCCACGTGCGGTCGGGGCAGGGGCTGCAGGACTCCAACCCGCAGGGTGGCGCGTCATGAGCGTCGGGCTTGGGCATTATCTCACCGTCGCCGCCATCCTGTTCACGCTCGGGATTTTCGGCATCTTTCTCAATCGCAAGAACGTGATCGTCATTCTGATGTCGATCGAACTCATCCTGCTGGCGGTGAATATCAATCTCGTCGCTTTTTCTTCTTATCTCGGCGACATCGTCGGTCAGGTTTTCGCGCTGCTCGTGCTCACCGTGGCGGCGGCGGAAGCGGCGATCGGACTTGCCATCCTCGTGGTCTATTTCCGCAACCGCGGCTCCATCGCGGTTGAAGACATCAATCTGATGAAGGGCTGAACTCTTTTATGTACCAGGCCATCGTATTTCTGCCCTTGCTCGGATCGATTCTCGCGGCGCTGATCGCGATCGCCGGCGCGCGCTCGCGCCACCCCGGCGCCTCGCCGCTGCCGGGCGACGATCATGGCGCGCACCACGACGCGGGCCATGCCGCGCATTCACACGGACACGATCATGGCCACGGCGCGCATGAGCCGGAAGCTCTCGGTTCGCGCACTGCCGAGCTGATCACCACGACGCTGCTGATGATTTCGATGATCCTGTCATGGATCGCTTTCGTGCAGGTCGGTTTCGGCCATCAGGACACGCGCGTGCCGCTGTTCAGCTGGATCGCGTCTGGCGATCTGAAAGTGGAATGGTCGTTGCGCATCGACACGCTCACCGTGGTGATGCTGGTGGTGGTGAACACGGTGTCCGCGCTCGTGCACATGTATTCCATCGGCTATATGCACGAGGACCCGTACCGCCCGCGCTTCTTTTCTTATTTGTCGCTGTTCACCTTCGCCATGCTGATGCTGGTGACGTCCGATAATCTGGTGCAGATGTTCTTCGGCTGGGAAGGCGTCGGCCTCGCGAGCTACCTGCTGATCGGGTTCTGGTACCACAAGCCGGAAGCCAACGCCGCCGCGATCAAGGCTTTCATCGTCAACCGTGTCGGCGACTTCGGTTTTGCGCTCGGCATCTTCGCGCTTTTCATGCTGGTCAACTCAATCGACCTCGACACCATCTTCGCGCAGGCGCCCTCGCTTACCGGCAAGACCATCATGTTCTTCGGCTGGAAAGCGGATGCGCTCACGCTCATCTGCCTGCTACTGTTCATGGGCGCGATGGGCAAATCGGCGCAGTTCCTGCTGCACACATGGCTGCCGGACGCGATGGAAGGCCCAACACCGGTCTCGGCGCTCATTCACGCCGCGACGATGGTGACCGCCGGCGTGTTCATGGTGGCGCGACTTTCTCCGCTGTTCGAGCTTGCCCCCAACGCGCAGACTTTTGTGCTGTTCATCGGCGCGACCACGGCGTTCTTCGCCGCCACCGTTGGTCTCGTGCAGAACGACATCAAGCGCATCGTCGCTTATTCAACCTGCTCGCAACTCGGCTACATGTTCGTCGCGATGGGCGTCGGCGCTTATTCGGTCGGCATGTTCCATCTGTTCACCCATGCGTTCTTCAAGGCGCTACTGTTCCTCGGTTCCGGCTCGGTGATCCATGCGATGCATCACGAGCAGGACATCCGCCACATGGGCGGACTGAAGGACCGCATCCCGTTCACCTACATCGTGATGGTGATCGGCACGCTGGCTCTCACCGGATTCCCGCTCACCGCCGGTTATTTTTCCAAGGATGCGATCATCGAGGGCGCGTTCGTCAGCCATAACCCGATGGCGCTTTATGCGTTCGTCTGCACGGTCAGCGCCGCGCTGATGACGTCATTCTATTCATGGCGTTTGATATTCAAGACTTTCCACGGCAAGCCGCACGACAAGCATCACTACGAGGAAGCGCGCGAGAGCCCGCTGGTGATGCTGATCCCGCTCGGCGTGCTGGCGTTCGGCTCGATCTTCGCCGGTTTGCCGTTCAAGGAAATTTTCGCAGGCAGCGGCGTTGCCGGGTTCTTCCGCGATGCGCTGACTTTCGCTAAGAGCAATCATATCCTGGAAGAGTTGCACCATGTCCCGCTGCATGTCGGATTGCTGCCGACCGCGATGATGGTAATCGGTTTCCTCATCGCCTGGCAGTTCTACATCCGCCGTCCCGACATTCCGGCCGAACTCGCGCGCCAGCATGAGGTGCTCTACCGCTTTTTGCTCAACAAGTGGTACTTTGACGAAATCTACGATTTCATCTTCGTGCGCCCGGCGAAATGGCTCGGCCGCTTCCTGTGGAAGCGCGGCGACGGCTGGCTGATCGACGGTTTCGGTCCTGACGGCGTGTCCGCGCGCGTGCTCGACGTGACGCGCAACGTCGTGCGCCTGCAAACCGGTTATCTCTATCATTACGCCTTCGCCATGCTGATCGGGGCCGCGGCCTTCATAACCTGGTTCATGTTTTCGTCCGGGATAAAGCCATGACCCCGAAAAATGGCTACCGGATTTCGGACAAGGTCATGGCGAGGGTAAAGCCATGAGTTGGCCCATCCTTTCCGTCACGACATTCCTGCCGCTGGTCGGTGCGCTGTTCATCATGATGGTGCGCGGCGAGGATCGCCTGGCCAAAGGCACCGCGCGCTGGGTGGCGCTGTGGGCGACGCTCGTCACCTTCGCAATCTCGCTGGTGATGGTGTGGCGTTTCGATTCCGCATCGGCGGAATTCCAGTTCGTCGAGAAATACCGCTGGCTGGGCGTTTCCGCCTATCACATGGGCGTCGACGGCATTTCGCTCCCCTTCGTGATCCTCACCACCGCGCTGATGCCGATCTGCATCATCGCCAGCTGGTCGTCGATCCAGACGCGCGTGAAGGAATACATGATCGCGTTTCTGGTGCTGGAAACGCTGATGATCGGCACGTTCTCGGCGCTCGATCTGGTGCTGTTCTATCTGTTCTTCGAAGGCGGGCTCATTCCGATGTTCCTCATCATCGGCGTGTGGGGCGGGCCGCGCCGCGTCTATGCCAGCTTCAAGTTTTTTCTCTACACGCTGCTCGGCTCAGTGTTGATGCTGCTCGCTATCATGGCGATGTACTGGGACGCCGGCACCACCGATATCCCGGCGCTGATGCGCCATAGCTTCCCGCTCGGTTTGCAGAAATGGGCGTGGCTCGCGTTCTTTGCGTCCTTCGCAGTGAAGATGCCGATGTGGCCGGTGCACACATGGCTGCCGGACGCGCACGTGGAAGCGCCGACCGCGGGCTCCGTCATTCTCGCCGCGATTTTGCTGAAAATGGGCGGCTACGGTTTCCTGCGTTTCTCGCTGCCGATGTTTCCGGCGGCTTCCTTCGATTTCGCGCCGCTGATTTTCACGCTCTCCGTTATCGCCATCATTTACACGTCGCTCGTCGCGCTGATGCAGGAGGACGTGAAAAAACTGATCGCTTATTCCTCCGTCGCGCACATGGGCTTTGTGACGATGGGGATTTTCGCCGCGACCACGCAAGGCGTCGCCGGCGGCATCTTCCAGATGATCTCGCACGGCATCGTCTCCGGCGCTTTGTTTCTCTGCGTCGGCGTCGTTTACGACCGCATTCATACGCGCGAGATCGCCGCCTATGGCGGGCTGGTCAACCGGATGCCGCTCTACGCCGCCGTATTCATGGTGTTCACGATGGCGAACGTGGGCTTGCCCGGAACGTCCGGATTCGTCGGCGAATTCCTCACGCTGGTCGGCACCTTCAAGGTGAATATCTGGGTCGGCTCGCTGGCGACCTTCGGCGTCATTCTCTCTGCGGCTTACGCGCTGTGGCTTTACCGCAAGATCGTGTTCGGCGCACTCGACAAGCCGCAGCTCGCCGGCATCAAGGATCTCGGTTATCGCGAAATGCTGATCTTCGCGCCGCTGGTCATCCTAACAATTCTGCTCGGCGTTGCGCCGAAGCCCGTGCTCGACATGTCGGCGGCGTCGGTTGCTCAATTACTCGAAAATTACAACGCGGCGCTGAAAGCGGCGAAGCTCGCCGCGATGCTGGTGCAGTGAGGGCGGCATGAACAATCCGCAACTCACCGTGTTGCTGCCCGCTCTGCCGGAAATCGTGCTGGCCTGCGGCGCGATGCTCCTGCTGATGCTTGGCGTGTTTCGCGGCGAGCGCAGCACCGGCATGGTCAATGTGCTGGCGCTTGTGCTGCTGATCGCCGTCGGCGCGCTCATTTGCCGCCTGCCACCGGGAAAGCTCTCCGCATTCGGCGGCAGTTTCGTGGTCGATGATTTTGCCCGCTTCCTTAAACTTCTGACGCTGATCGGCTCGGTGGGGGCGATCCTGCTCTCGCTCGATTACATGCGCACGCAGAAGCAGCAGAAGTTCGAATACGCCATTCTCATCGCGCTCTCGACCACCGGCATGATGCTGCTGATTTCCGCCGCCGATCTGATCGCGCTTTATCTCGGCCTTGAACTGATGAGCCTTGCGCTCTACGTCGTCGCGGCGTCGAACCGCGACAATATCCGCTCGACCGAAGCGGGCCTGAAATATTTCGTTCTCGGCGCGTTGTCCTCCGGCATGCTGCTGTACGGGGCGTCCTTGATCTACGGCTTCACCGGCACCGTGAGCTTTGCGGGGATCGCCAAGGCCGCAGGGCAGGGAACCGGCCTTGGATTGATCTTCGGCCTCGTGTTTCTGTTCGCCGGATTCTGCTTCAAGATTTCGGCGGTGCCGTTCCACATGTGGACGCCGGACGTTTATGAGGGCGCGCCGACGCCGGTGACGGCGTTCTTTGCAGCCGCGCCGAAAGTTGCGGGCATCGCCATCTTCGTGCGCGCGACCATCGTCGCGTTCCCCGGCATCGTGCATCAGTGGCAGCAGATCGTGGTCTTCGTCGCCATCGCCTCGATGGTGCTCGGCGCTTTCGCGGCCATCGGCCAGCGCAATATCAAGCGCCTGATGGCGTACTCCTCCATCGGCCACATGGGCTTCGCGCTGGTGGGCCTGGCCGGGGGAACGACGGAAGGCGTGCAGGGCGTGCTCATCTACATGGCGATCTATGTGGCGATGACGCTCGGCGCCTTCGCTGCCATCCTGGCGATGCGGCGCTCCGAGGGGATGTTTGAGGAAGTCGACGAGCTTGCCGGGCTCTCGCGCAGCAATCCGGCGCTGGCGTTCTTCTTCGCGATGCTGCTGTTCTCACTCGCTGGTATTCCGCCGCTCGCCGGGTTCTTCGCGAAATATTACGTTTTCCTTGCCGCCATCAAGGCCGGGCTGTTCACGCTCGCGGTGGTCGGCGTGCTCGCCAGCGTGGTGGGCGCGTATTATTATCTGCTCATCATCAAGATCATGTATTTCGACGAACCGGCCAAAGGCTTCGAGCGCATGCCGATGTCGCTCAAATTCGTGCTGGCTGCCGCCGGACTGATCAACATGCTGTTCTTCGTCTATCCCGGCCCGCTGCTCGATGCGGCGGCGTCGGCGGCGAAGTCGCTGTTCTAGCGGATGCGCCATGTCGCCCATGACCAGATCGGCTCGACCAACGCCGAAGCGCTGACGCTCGCACGCTCAGGCGAGCGCGGCCCGTTGTGGCTGACCGCGAAAACGCAGACTGGCGGACGCGGGCGGCGCGGCAGCGAGTGGGTCTCAAAGCCCGGAAATCTCTACGCGACATTGTTGCTCACCGATCCATCCGCGCCAGAGCGCGCTCCGGAATTGTCGTTCGTTGCGGCGCTTGGCGTGCATGACGCGGTTGCGGAATGCGCGCAACAACTCGGTCCCGCGCTGAAAGTGAAATGGCCGAACGATCTGCTGCTCAACGGCGCGAAGTTCGCCGGCATTCTGATCGAAGGGGAGAGCGGGCCGCATTTCTCGGTCGCGATCGGTATTGGTGTGAACTGTGTCAGTCATCCGGATGGCATGGCGTTTCCGGCAACCGATCTTGCGGCTGCTGGCGCGGTTGTTACGCCCGATACATTGTTCCGCGCGCTCGATGCCGCGATGACGCGGCGGCTGGCGCAATGGAATCGCGGTGCGGGCTTTGCCGCCATTCGCAATGACTGGATCGCGCGTGCTGCGGGCGTGGGCGAGGCTATCCGCGTGCGTTTGCCGGAACGCGAGCTTTCGGGACGTTTCGAGGGGCTCGATCCATCCGGGCGGCTGTTGTTGCAGCAAGCGGGCGGCGCCGTTGAAGCCATCGCGGCGGGCGAAGTGTTCACGTTCGGGGACGCCAGATGAACCAGCGCGCCGACGAACTGGTGTTCGCGCCGCTCGGCGGCGTCGGCGAGATCGGCATGAACCTGTCGATCTACGGCGTCGGGAGCGAGCACAAGCGTAGCTGGCTGGCGGTCGATTTTGGCGTCTCGTTCGCGGGCGACGATCTGCCCGGCATCGATCTGATTTTTCCCGACATCCGCTATCTGGTTTCCGAGCGCCGGAATCTCGCGGGCATCGTGCTCACGCACGCGCACGAAGACCACTTTGGCGCGCTCATCGATCTGTGGCCGCAGCTTAAAATTCCGGTTTATGCGACGCCGTTCACCGCGGCACTGTTGGAAGCCAAGCGCGCGAGCGAGCCGGGCGCGCCGCAGATTCCGGTCACTATCGTGCCGCTCGGCGGGCGCGTGACCATTGGTGCATTCGATGTGGAATTCGTTTCCGTCGCGCATTCCATTCCGGAATCGAACGCACTCATCATTCGCACCCCCGCGGGCGCGGTGCTGCACACCGGCGACTGGAAGATCGATCCGACGCCGATACTGGGGCCGCCGACCGATGAAGCGAAGTTGAAAGCGCTTGGCGCGGAGGGATGTCTCGCCATCGTAGGGGATTCCACGAATGCGGTGCGCGACGGGCGCTCGCCTTCGGAAGCCGACGTCGCCAAGACCATCGCCGAACTGGTGAAGAATGCTCGCGGGCGCGTGGCGGTCGCGGCATTCGCCTCAAACGTGGCACGCCTGCGTGCGGTCGCCGACGCCGCCAAGGCGGCGGGACGCGAGGTTGTTGTCGTCGGCCGCGCGATGGAGCGCATCTCGCAGGTCGCGCGCGAAACGGGTTATTTCAACGGCGTGCAGGAATTCCGCAGCCACGATTCCTACGGTTATCTCCCGCCGGATAAAGTCGTAGCGCTGTGCACGGGCAGCCAGGGCGAGCCGCGCGCAGCGCTGGCGCGCATTGCCGCCGACGAGCACCCCGAAGTGACGCTGGCGCGCGGCGACTGCGTGATCTTTTCCGCGCGAACGATTCCCGGCAACGAGAAAGCCGTAGGCCGCGTGATGAACGGACTGATCGATCAGGGCATCGAAGTCATCACCGACCGCACGCATCTGGTGCATGTTTCCGGTCATCCGCGCCGCGAGGAATTGCAGGATTTGATCCGCTGGGTAAAACCGCAAATTCTCATTCCCGTGCATGGCGAGGCGCTGCATCTGTCCGAACACGCCGCGCTCGCGCGCAAGGCTGGCGTGCCGCAGGTGGTGATGTGCCGCAACGGCGACATGGTGCGTCTCGCGCCCGGCAAGGCGGGCATCGTCGACGAAGTTCCCTCAGGGCGCCTGTACAAGGACGGGCGCCTGATCGTCGATGCGGAGTCGCGCACGGTCGCCGATCGCCGCCGGCTCGGTTTTGCAGGCATCGTTTCGGTTGCGCTCGCGCTTACCGAAAAGGGTGAACTCGCCGCCGATCCCGAAATCGACATGGTCGGCATTCCGGAGAAGGATGCGGAGGGCGGCTCGATGCTCGATCAAGTTTATGACGCCGCACTGGAAGCTTTCGAGTCGATGCCGCGCGGCCGCCGCCGCGATCCCGACGCCGTGGCGGAAGCCGTGCGGCGGGCGGTGCGCGCTGTGGTTGCCGCGCGCTGGAGCAAAAAGCCCATGTGCCACGTCCACGTTCTCGCGGTATAATCCAGGCATGATCGGACGCCTCAACCACGTCGCCATTGCGGTACGCGACATCGCCAAGGCCGCCGCGGTTTACCGCGACACGCTGGGCGCGGAAATTTCCGCCACCGTGAAGCAACCCGACCACGGCGTCTCCACCGTGTTCATCACGTTGCCCAACACCAAAATCGAATTGCTTGAGCCCTTGGGCGCGGATTCACCGATTTCGAAATTTCTCGACCGCAATCCGGACGGCGGCGTGCATCACGTCTGCTACGAGGTCGCCGATATTCGCAAAGCGCGGGATACGCTGAAAGCGCAAGGCGCGCGCGTGCTGGGCGATGGCGAGCCGAAAATCGGCGCGCACGGCAAGCCGGTGCTGTTCCTGCATCCGAAGGATTTTCTCGGCACGCTGGTCGAGTTGGAACAAGCCTAAAATAAAATGCAAACGACCACCGCCGTCGCGATCTATTTCCTGATCTGGTGGATTTCCCTGTTCGTCGTGCTGCCCTGGGGCGTCAAAAGCCAGCAGGAGAGCGGCGAATACGCGCAAGGCACCGACCCCGGCGCACCGGCCATCGCACGCATCGCCATGAAGCTTTTATGGACGACCGTGGTCGCGAGCGTGATCTTCGCCGCGTGCTACATCGTCTATACGCGCCAGCTCATTACCATCGACGATATGGCGGCGTGGTTTGGGATGCGGCGCTAAGTTCAATTTGAATAAAAAAAAGCAGGGCCGAAGCCCCGCTTTTTGTATTTCGTCCTTGATGCCCGGCGGCCTGTACTCATGGCCGCTGAGGTGGCTGCGATTGCCGCGCCGATGGACTTGTACCTCCCAAGACTTGGACCGCCGCAGGTCCCGGTTCTGTCGCCGGGATGCCAACGAGGAAGCGCAACCTAGCCCATCGCGATATAGCTGTCACTGGGGCGTTGCGGTGTCCGTTTGCAGTGCAGCGAAGTTTGAAACTCCGCTAGTGCGCGTGACTGCCCATCGGCTGGCCGGACGGTGTTGCACCGATAGCCTCAACGTTCAACGTGACATCGATCTTGCCGGCTTTCTCGAAGACGAGCGTGAGCGGCACCTTGTCGCCCTGCTTGAACGGCGCCTTCAGCTCCATCAGCATCAGATGAAATCCGCCGGGCGCGAGAGTAATACTTTTTCCGGGTTCGATCGTCAGCCCGCCACCAAGCGGGCGCATCGTCATCACGCCGTCCTTCATCGCCATCTCGTGAATTTCGACACGGCCGGCGGCGGCAGTGGTGGCGCTGACAAGCTTGTCCGCGGTCGTGCCCTTGTTGTTGACGACGAGATAGCCGGCTCCGACTTTAGCGCCGCCCGGTGTCGCGCGGCTCCACGGATGCCCGATGACCAGATTGCCCAGCGTGTATTCATGCGCTTGCGCGGGCAAGATCGCGGCAGCGAGAGAAATTACGGCAAGCAGGCGAAACAGAGTTCTCATGGGGGGGGGCTCCTGAACGGGCGTTACAGCGTGATTTTCCCTTGCAGCACGAAAGTGCGCTGAGGGAAGGGGTGGAACAGGTGGTATTTGGCGTTGTTGATATTGTCGATGCCGAAGTTGATCGTTCCGCGCTCGCTCACTTTGTATTGAACGCGGGCATCGGCGACGAAGAACGAATCGAACGCCTGATAGACGTTCGGATTGGCGTCGATGTTGTCGAGCGTGGTGTAGATCTTGCTCTGGTAACGCCCGGCCAGCGTGAACGCCCAGGCGTCATTCGGGCGGTATGTGCCGCCCAACGTGGTGCGCCACATCGGGACCAGCGGAACCCGTTTGCCCTCAGCTATCGATCCGTTGGTGCCGACGAAGTTCGGGTCGCTCAGGATAACTGAATCGACATAGGTCACGCTGCCGAACGCCTCCAGGCGGTCGATCAGCACGTTGTCTTTCTGCCAGGCGAATTCGGCGCCCCGGTTGCGGACGTGATTGACGTTCTGGATGAACGTCGTGGTGGTGTTGGTCGTTGATGAAAAGCTTTGCTGCGATATCAGCATGTCGCGCGTATTCTCCTGGAACAGCGAGAGCCGTATTTTTCCGTCGGCGAATTTGCGCTCGATGGCGATTTCTTCCGAGATCGCCATTTCGGGCGTCAGGTTCGGGTTTGGATTGACGAGGTTGGTCCCGACGGTCGCGGCTTGATAAAGCTCGTTCACGGTCGGAAAGCGGTGCGCGATCCCGAACGATCCCGTCACCTGCCAATTTTTATTCGGCTCCCAGCTTAGCGATACCTTGGGAGAAAATCGTTCCGCGCTGAGCGTGGGCTGATTGGTCGATGTGGTGGAGGTGATTGCGCCGGTCGTCGAATTGGTCGCGGTTGCGCCGACGAGATTATAGCCATCGAACGCGCGCCAGCTTTCCCATCGCCCGCCGAGCGTGAGTTTGTAGTTCTCCGTCATCCGCCACGCGTCCTGCATCCAAAGCGCGACGGTTTGCGTCTTGCCGTCGCCGCGCGAATACAGCGCGGATGTGGAGTCGGGACCGCTGTACCAATTGGGTGTCTGGTAGACCGGATTGTTGAGCCGGTAGAGATCGCCATGCGCCCCGAAGCTCACCTCGTGCGTGCCGCGCAGGCTCGCCGGCCGCCAAATCCCCTTGGCATCGAGCGTCGTCCAGTTGGTGCCGTCGAGGCGCGTCACCCTGCCGGTATCGATGAAATTCGCGCCGGTCGCAGCGACGGTGAACGGATTTCGCTGGATGTCTTTGATGTAGTCGTAACGGCTGATCGCGATATCCCAATCGAAATTCCCGCGCGTATCGGTTTTGAGCGAAAGCGCGTTGGCGACGTTTTGCTGGAGAAGGTTGTAGTAGTTGCTCGCGAACCCGGCGCCGCTCACAGCGCCCACGTTTCCGCCGAAAGTCGGGTTGCCCGTACCGTCTTTCAGATAAGTTTCGACGGTCGATTTCTGATCGTTCTGCCAGAAGCCGAGAGTGTAAGTCGCGGTCAGCCAGGAGTTGATGTCGAGCGCGGCCTTGGCTTTCACATTGGCGGCTTCGGTATGCAGCAGGCCGCCTGCGCCCAGCACGTTCGCGGTGGCAAAGGCCCGGTTTAATTGCGGAATGGTGCCGGTCGTCCCCGCCGGCGTTCCGCCGGTCGTGACCCAGGCAAGCGGCTGGCTGTAGCTGTTCTGATAATTCGCACTGACGAAGACCGACAGATCGTTCCAGCGATTGCCGAGCGTCGCGCTGGTCTGATCGGTGCGGTAGGTGTTTTTCGTGTTGTAGAAATCGAAAGTCTGGAACGCTTCCGATTGCTTGATCGTCGCTTCGGCTTTGGTTGGCATGCGCGTGGTAATTTGCAGCACGCCGCCCATCGAGTTGCCCGGGTACATCGCCGAATACGGGCCGTAGAGAAAATCGATACGCTGAATTTCCTCCGGCGCGACCATTCCCCAGCGCGGTGTTGCGTTGCTGTTGTTGTTGCCGAACAGAGCCGACAGCAGGATGTCGTCGGCATAAACGAGCGTGCGCGCGCTGGAATTTATGCCCCAGATGCGCGATGCCAGCACGGGCTGGTTGTCGCCATAGTTGCGTTTTCGCAGCAGCAGGCTCGGCAGATATTTAACCGCGTCTTCGGTATCGACGATATTGACCGTGCGGTCGATCCGCTCGGCCGTCGTGCTCTCGGAAGTCTGCGGGAGCTGATAGCGCTCTTTGACCGGCGGCGGCGTCAGGTTCGACGGCGATGGCGCCGTATCGACGACAATCTCCGGCACTTGAATCGTTGATCCTTGCACCGTCGATTGTGCAAATGCCGCCGACGCGAATGCCAATGCGCCAATTAACGCGCAGCCGAAGCTGCGAAAGAAAAACATGATGCGAGTCCATCCACGAACGATGAGTGAGAGCGCGGCTTGCGCCGCGAGCCGTCACATCGTCTGTGGGGGACCGCGCGGAAAATCGGGAGTGTGAAGGGTCGCCGTTTTCGGCGGCACGGATTCGGCGCGCAGCGTGAGGCCAGCCGGGCGGACGCTGAACGCAATCCACGTCGCAGTGACGGGCGCGGAGGGGGCCGCAGTGGCGCCGCACAGCACGCAGTGGTCGCAACCATGCGCGCTGGACGTGCCGCCGGATTTGCCGAGATCGCCGGCTGTCGCGCCGCCGCCGTTCAGGCAGGTGATCGAGAGCGGATCGAACGAGGCATGAGTTCCCGCGAAGCCCGGCTGCAGGCCAGTGCCGAGAACCTGCAGGGCGAGCGTGTAGACCGCCACCCAACCCACAATGCGCCGCAAAAGAGTACGCATAGCCGCTCCTGATACGGTCTCATTAACATGCGGTTTGCCATAGGGAAACGCCGCAATTCGCCGCGCACCCTTACGAAAACGCGGCCTCTTGTGTTTTGTCTGGCGATCCGGTTTCACTCAGGCCACATCAAGCCCTTGGCGATTCCCGAAGAAAGCCGCATGCGCCTTTCCCGTTACTTTTTGCCCATTCTGAAGGAAGCTCCGCGCGAGGCGGAAATCGTCTCGCACCGGCTGATGCTGCGCGCCGGGATGATGCGGCAGGAGTCCTCCGGCATCTATGCGTTCCTGCCGCTCGGCTTTCGCGTGCTGCAAAAGATCAACGCCATCGTGCGCGAGGAGC
Organism: Rhizobium sp. Q54; assembly: GCA_945907045.1. GTDB lineage: Bacteria > Pseudomonadota > Alphaproteobacteria > Rhizobiales > Xanthobacteraceae > Pseudolabrys. The sequence goes on from CAMDSH010000013.1 coordinate 18,816, forward strand.
AGAACCGCTCCGGCGCCATCGAGATGCTGATGCCGACCATCCAGTCGGCGGAGCTGTGGCGCGAGAGCGGACGCTACGACGACTACGGCAAGGAGATGCTGCGCATCAAGGACCGCCACGAGCGCGACATGCTCTACGGGCCGACCAACGAAGAAATGATCACGGAAATCTTTCGCGCCTATGTGCGCTCGTACAAGGATCTGCCGCTCAATCTCTATCACATCCAGTGGAAATTCCGCGACGAGGTGCGGCCTCGCTTCGGGCTGATGCGCGGGCGCGAATTTCTGATGAAGGACGCCTATTCGTTCGATCTCACACAGGAGGGCGCGCGGCATTCCTACAACAAGATGTTCGTGGCTTACCTGCGCACCTTCGCGCGGCTTGGGCTGAAATCGATTCCGATGGTGGCGGATACCGGCCCGATCGGCGGGAATCTCAGCCACGAATTCATCATCCTCGCCGACACCGGCGAGAGCGAGGTTTACTGCCACAAGGATTATCTCGATTTCCCGGTGCCGAACGCGGACGTGAATTTCGACGACGTTGCGGGTCTGCAAAAGGTCGTCGATAAATGGACATCGCTTTACGCAGCGACATCCGAAAAGCATGACGCGGCGGCGTTCGGCAAACTTCCGGGCCCGTCGCAGGTATCGGCGCGCGGCATCGAAGTTGGGCACATCTTCTATTTCGGCACGAAGTATTCCGAGCCGATGAAGGCGGTGGTCGCCGCGGGAGATGGCACCGAGAAGCCGGTGCACATGGGCTCCTATGGCATCGGCCCGAGCCGGCTGGTCGCCGCCATCATCGAGGCTTCGCACGACGATGCCGGCATCATCTGGCCCGAAGCCGTCGCGCCGTTCCATGCGGCGATCCTCAATCTCAAGCAGGGTGATGCCGCCACCGATGCCGCCTGCGAGCAGATTTACACTTCGCTCAGGGCCAAGGGCGTGGACGCGCTCTACAACGACATCGACGAGCGGGCGGGCGCCAAGTTCGCCGCCGCCGACCTCATCGGCGTCCCCTGGCAGGTTATGGTCGGCCCGCGCGGGCTCGCCGAAGGCAAGGTTGAGGTCAAGAAGCGCAGCGACGGCAGCCGCGAATTGATGACGCCCGCCGCCGCAATTGACCGCCTGTCGCGATGATTTCTGTGCGCTTTATGGGGTTTATCGTCCCCGGCGGTGGCTTGAAACCGCCAGAATCGTGTGAAAATCGTGGGCGCGGGAACAAAGACTAGATGAGCCAGCCCACGGGGACGCGGCCCTTCTCGCCGTTCGAATGGATGTTGTCGCTGCGCTACTTGCGGGCGCGGCGGAAGGAAGGATTCATCTCGGTCATCGCCGGGTTCTCCTTTCTCGGTATCATGCTCGGCGTCGCGACGCTGATCATCGTCATGGCGGTGATGAACGGCTTTCGCAAAGAGCTGCTCGACAAAATTCTCGGACTCAACGGACATCTTCTCATTCAGCCGCTGGAGTCGCCACTCACCGACTGGGAGCAGGTGGCCGCGCGCATTTCCGGCGTTGCAGGGGTTCGTCTCGCCGCGCCCATCGTCGAGGGTCAGGCACTGGCGTCCTCGCCGTTCAATGCCGGCGGCGTGCTGGTGCGCGGCATCCGTTTGCAGGATCTCAACAAACTCCCCTCGATTGCCAACAACATCCGGCAAGGTTCGCTCGACGGTTTCGACGAAGGGCAGGGCGTCGCCATCGGGCGGCGGCTCGCCGACCAGTTGTCATTGCGCTCCGGCGACAACATCACATTGGTCGCGCCGCGCGGCGCGGTGACGCCGATGGGAACGACGCCGCGCATCAAGATTTACAAGGTCGCCGCCGTGTTCGAGATCGGCATGTCGGAATATGACGCGGCTTTCGTCTTCATGCCGCTGAAGGAAGCGCAGGCTTATTTCAACCGCTCCGGCGACGTGACCGCCATCGAGATTTACACCAACACGCCCGACCGCGTGCAGAGTTTTCGAAAACCCGTCACCGACGCAGCCAACCGCCCGATCTTCATGATCGACTGGCGGCAGCGCAACGCCACCTTCTTCAACGCGCTGCAGGTTGAGCGCAACGTCATGTTCCTGATCCTCACGCTGATCATCCTAGTTGCTGCGTTGAACATCATTTCCGGCCTCACCATGCTTGTGAAGGACAAAGGCCGCGACATCGGCATTTTGCGCACGATGGGCGCGACGCAAGGCGCGATCATGCGCGTATTCCTTATCACCGGCGCGGCAATCGGCTGGGTCGGAACGCTGATGGGATTTCTGTTCGGCATCGTGGTCTGCATGAACATCGAGTCGATCCGGCAATTTTTATCGTGGATGACGAACACCGAGCTGTTCTCGCCGGAACTGTATTTTCTCTCCAAGCTGCCGGCCGACATGGACGCTGGCGAGACCACAGCCGTGGTGGTGATGGCGCTCACGCTCTCGCTGCTGGCGACGCTCTATCCGTCGTGGCGGGCGGCGCGGCTCGATCCGGTCGAGGCGCTGCGCTATGAGTGACCCGCGCGCCGCCGGCGAGAAGGAAGTCCCCGTCATCTTTCTGCATGGCGTCGAGCGGCATTACCGCCAGGGCGACGAGACGCTCTACATCCTCAAGGGCGCGGAGCTGGCGGTGTGGGCGGGGCAGTCGGTCGCGCTGGTTGCGCCATCGGGCGCGGGCAAATCGACGCTGCTGCATCTCGCGGGGTTGCTGGAGCATCCCGACCGCGGCGATGTCTATATCGACGGGCGCGGCACCGCGAGCCTTCCCGACGCCGACATCACGGGTTTGCGCCGCAAGGAAATAGGTTTCGTCTATCAGTCGCACCATTTGCTGCCGGAGTTTTCCGCGCTGGAAAACGTGATGATGCCGCAGATGATCCACGGCCTTGCGCGCCCGGAAGCCCGTCTGCGGGCAGGGGAACTTCTCGGTTACCTCGGCTTGCGCGACCGGCTCTCGCACCGCCCGGCGGAATTATCCGGCGGCGAGCAGCAGCGCGTCGCAATTGCGCGCGCGGTCGCCAACGCGCCGCGCATTCTGCTGGCCGACGAGCCGACCGGCAATCTCGACCCGCACACGGCGGACCATGTGTTCTCGGCGCTCGAGCAGCTCGTGCGCGCGTCGGGCCTCGCCACAATTGTAGCGACCCACAACATGGATATCGCCGCCCGCATGGACCGCCGCGTCACCTTGCGCGAGGGGCTTGTGGTCGAAATGACCTGATAGACATCCCATAACCGCCCGGTCACTTGTTCTTGAGGGTGAACTAATTGGGCGGGTGAGGTGTTAAAGGTATCGGGGAGCTAAATGCCGGGAGAAAATACGATGCGGATACTTGCTGTTTTGGCAATTATCGCTACGGCGCTTGTGCTCGATGTTCGGCCAAGTCTCGCCGATGGCCCCTGGTGCGCGATCTATTCCAGCAAAGGCAGCAGCGCGAAGAACTGCGGATTCCACAGCTATTCACAATGCATGGCCTCTGCCAGCCCTGGCGGATTCTGCGAACGCAATCCAGATCCGGAGTTCCAGCCCACTCGTCAGGATCGCCTGATTCAGGGTGAAAAGCGTCCACCCCGTTGAATATTTATCGTCGAGGTATCGTCATGAAAATCGTGCTTGGCATTTCCACACTGGCACTCGCCGCTCTCATCCAGATGTCCCCCGCGCTCGCGGCATCGGCGCCCGGTAAGTCCGGAAGCCTCGCGGCCGTTTCGGTCACTGAGTTCTCCGCCGAGGAAGTCAAAAAGAAACGCGTGAGGCAGGTGCGCGTTGCGCCCGTGCAAATCCGCCGCTCCGGCTGGACCGGCGCCGATCCGTCCTTCGGTCCCGATGGCCGCCCGTATCCACGCCCGACCAACATGGGCAACTGCGTCGTCGATATGGGCTACGGACGCTGGATCGGCTGCGAAAACCGCTGAACCCGAGCGATTTCAGCCGAATCTGGGAACTTTGCCGCTGCTGCCTGCGGCATTAAGAAATCATTGATCTTGTTTGTCTTTCTGCCGAAAGAAGGCTCGCGATAAAGTTTGCGCAATTATCCCTTGACAGCATTTAAGGCCATTCCTATATCTACCTTGCAATCGCAGGTAGGGGACAGTCATGGCCAAATGCACCTTCAAGCAGTTTCAGGAAATGTATCCGAGCGACGCGGCCTGCCTCGCCAAGCTCATGGATGTGAACTACGGCGGCACCGAAATCACCTGTCCGGGCTGCGGCGTGGACTCGAAGTTTCACCCGCTCCAAAAGCGCCGGGCTTTCGTCTGCCAACTGTGCGGCCACCATGTCTATCCGGCGGCCGGGACGATCTTCCACAAGTCGCCGACCAACCTGACCAAGTGGTTCTTCGTCATCTATTTGATGACCAGCACCCGGCACGGCGTTGCGGCGAAGGAGGTCGAGCGCCAGTTGGGCGTCACATACAAGTGCGCGTGGCGGATGTGCCACGAAATTCGCAAGCTCATGGCAAGCGCCGACTACAGCGGCCCGCTGGGCGGCAAGGGCAGGCACGTCGAGGCCGACGAAACGCTGGTCGGCGGACGGGCGCGCCGCCACGGCAAGGGCAAGGGTCGCCGCGCCAAAAAAACGGTCGTCATGGGCATGGTCGAGCGCGATGGCATGCTGCGCACTGGGCCAGTGCCAGACGACAAGACCTTCACGCTAGAGCCGATCATTCTCGAAAACGTGGTGCCCGATACCATTGTCACCACGGACGGCCACACGTCCTATCAGAACCTTGGGCTGACCTATCAGCATGGCGTGGTGAAGCACTCGGAGAACGAGTACGTGCGTTACGATCACACTTTCCCTGATGGCAAGCTCCAGACCATCGTTCACCACACCAACACCATCGAGGGCCACTGGTCGCACTTCAAGCGGTCGATCAAGGGAACGCACGTCCATATCTCGGCGAAGCATCTGTGGAAATATTGCGCGGAGTTTAATTTCCGTCGCAACTACCGCGTCTCGCATATGCTGATGTTCGACCGGCTGATCTCCGCGATGGCGCTGCCGCGCATTCAAGAAGCCTGAAACCCCCTCGGCAAGTGGGCTGATCGCCGGTGGAACGCACGGCGGCTTGAGCGACGACGCGGCTAGTTCATTGCTCGTCCGTGGCGTCGTCCGCTGGCATCTCGCCCTTGCCCCATGCCGCCTCATATTTGTCAGAGCCAACGGGCTTGCCGGTGCGTGGGCTGCTTATGGGCGGTACGTACTGAGGTCTGCGGGCCATCCGGTTGCCTTGCCGCATCGCGCGTTCCTGAGATGCCGAGAATGTGGTCTGACCGGGCATCGGTGTGTTGCCATCTGCCATGATCTTGTTTCCCTGCTGGCAAGGCCTTAGCCTCGACGCGGGTCGAGGGGCCGTGCTGTGAGTGCGAGCGCGAACAACTGCGTGCTGACCGAATGCCCGAAATTCACGGTCGCAAAATATCTTCATCAGCTTCAGCAGGGACTTCCGCGTGTCCCGCCAATTCCAGATCGCGCATTGAAGGCGCTGCATAAAACGCGCGATTACGAAGGGATGGTCGCGCTCGTCAAGAAAACGATGAACATCGAAGTTCGGCTCATCGTGGGATGGGTTAACAGCGGCGGACCGCCGGAAATGGCGAATGCGCCGGCGTGGATTCGAATGCCGGAGGACATGCCACTTTACGGCACCAAGGCGTTCCGCGAATTGAAGCTCACGATGTACATCCGAAAGTCGTTTCTCGACGAAAGCACCTACGACCAAATCGCGATCATGGTGGCGCACGAGCTGTCGCATGTCGTGCTGAATTCCATCAAGCACTCGTTGCGCGGCTGCGAGAAGGCCGTCGATCTGACCGCCATGCTGCTTGGATTCAGCCGCCTCTATGAAGCGGCTTCCCATACGCACAAGCGCTACGGCAATACCATAACGCATCGTCAGATCGGCTATCTGGCCCATCAGGAAGTGCGTGATGCAGACCAAATCCTCACGCCACCGCGTATGCGCAGGGCTCGCACGCTACGAGCAACGGTGAGGGCTTACTTGGCGCCTCTACTTTCTATCGGAGGGGTGATTGCGTTGGTAGGCGGAATTCAGATTTACGACAAATGGCAATTGCATCAGAAGCTGCTGGCGGAACAGGTCGAAGTACAGCAGCAGATTCCAAAACAGCTTAACTACCGCACGACCCATGTAGGCGTGTTGGTCGGATTCACAAGCTTGACCAATCTCTACAAGGTGGCGGCACCTAAAAGTGAGATTGATTTGGTCGCGCTTGAGGCACGACTTCGCAATAATTCATGCACGGGCCACAAGAAGGCGATGATTAGGGAAGGCGCGACGTACAATTATGAGTATCGGGATACGTCTGGCGATCTCATCGGCAGATTTGAAATCGCCTCCTGTCCTTAATCTTTCTCCTTCTTCTTTGCCGCTATGTCCACAAGGCGTTTGAAGTCTTGCAGATGGTCGGGATTCGCGTCGGTATCCGTGTCCGGTTCGACCGACTCGGCACGGGGACGGCGAAGCCATTGTTCCTCGCGCTCATCGTCTCGTTTCTTTCGGGCCATTTCAAAGACCTCCAAATTCAACAGATCGGTGATGCGCCACGCGGGGGCGACTATCGTCATCCCGCTTTGAATTAGCAGCCTATCGCCCTCCTTAATAGGATCGCCAGCGCGCTCCGCACGCTTTTTCTGTCTCCGAACGCGAACCTCGACAGGGTCCCAAAACTGTCCGCAGTGGAGGCCCAGAAAACCCAGAAAGTGATCGTTGCGTCGGCCTATTTGGAATATCCCTTCTCCTCGTTGCGCCATGTTCCAGTCTTCAGGGATGGTCGTCAGGTCGGAACTCGGCACTCGATAAACAAAGACCGGCGACCCGGAATATCCAGATCGTGAGCGCATGTCGACCACGTGCGATGGCAAACGTGCGCCGGTTTCCAATTCAATTGGAGCCGCATCGTTGGCAAGGACGCTGAGGTTGCCGAATCTTACGCTCGGTACGTTGCGGTCGCCGCCGTGGTGGCTGGAAAACAGCCCGCACATGAACACGTCTTCGCCGGGACCGATTTCAAAGCCGTCGATCGCGGCTTTCGAGACAAAGCCATCCTCGTTGTTATGGGTCACCTGGTCATGACCCGGCCTGAGACGGTAATCGAGGTCGGCCGCGGCAATGTCGTCGCCCTCAGGGAGGAATTCCCAATCCTCAGGGCCGAGATCGATGAATCGGGTGCCGCCGTCTGCCGTGTTGAGCCGGATGATCGAGGCGCCGAGCGCGCAGGCGACATGCTTGTTGGTGACGGCGTAATAATGCAGCTCACCAGCCAATTGGCCCGATTCGCGGGCAATCAGAACGCCGGTGCCATGCGGGCCAGTGATCGCAGCGGTCTTGGGGTCCTTGCGGAACAGATAGAACACGCTGCGCTCTATCGTCCGCGCGATTTTGGGCATGTCGCCTCGATACCGCGCCATGTCGCGGTAATCGACTTCATCGGTTTTCCAGCGCCGCGCCAACATGGTTCAACCGCTAAATGCTGTCAAGGGATATACGGGAAAGTTTGACAAAAGAACAAATAAAGAACAATGTTCTCTTCTTGTTCTAGAGGAGATTCTCATGGTTCGAGCAGTTGTTCACGAGGCCGCCGCACTCACGTCTCTGGCGTTGTTTGTCGGCATGATTGCGATCTGGGCGCAGGTGATCTGTGCGATTTGATCGCCGACGAAATCGGGCGCGGGCGCGCCCGCCGCCCTGGGGATAAGCGGCATAGCGCCGCCACCAGGGCGGATGACGGTGGACAGGGCCTGCCGCGATCCGCACGATTGACCCAAAAGGATTCGCCCACCTTGGCCGCCGATCTCAATTTCGTGCACTTGCACGTGCACTCATCCTATTCGCTGCTTGAAGGCGCGATCACGATTGCGCGCCTCGCAGAGCTTGCCAAGGCCGACAAGCAGCCGGCGCTGGCGCTCACCGACACCGACAACATGTTCGGTGCGCTCGAATTCTCCGACAAGATGGCGTTAGCGGGCATCCAGCCGATCGTCGGCTGCGCGCTCGCCATCGATTTCGCCGACCACGATCAGCAGCGCACCGTCAACGCAACGTATCCGCGCATCGTGCTGCTGGCGGCGCGCGAGACCGGTTACCGCAGCCTGATGCGGCTCAATTCACGCGCGTTTCAGGAAACGCCGTCGAACGAGCCGCCGCATCTCAAACTCGAATGGCTCGACGGCGAGACCGAAGGGATCATCGCGCTCACCGGCGGCCCCGGCGGGCCGCTCGACATGGCGATTGCCGCGGGGCAGAGCCATCTCGCCGCCACGCGCTGCGAGACACTGCTGAAATTGTTCGGCGACCGGCTTTATATAGAGTTGCAGCGCCACGGCACGCCCGCGGAAAAGATCGCCGAACCGGTGCTGCTCGATCTCGCCTACGGCAAGAACATCGCCATCGTCGCCACTAACGAGCCGTTCTTCGCAGCCGTTGAGGATCACGAAGCGCACGACGCGCTGATCTGCATCGCGGAGGGCCGTCTGGTCGCGGAGACTGACCGGCGCCAGCTCACGCCGGAACACCGCTTCAAGACCCGCGCCGAGATGACGGCGCTTTTTGCCGATCTGCCGGAGGCGCTGGCCGCCACGGTGGAAATCACCGAGCGCTGCGCGTTCCGCCCGCTCACGCATGAACCCATCCTGCCGCGCTTTTCCGTCGGCGAGGGCAAGGCGGCGGTGGACGAGGGCGCGGAGCTTCGCAAGAGCGCGCAAGCCGGATTGGAGCGCCGCATCTCAGCACTCGGGCTCGCGCCCGGACACACAATTGAAGAATACCGCGAGCGGCTGACGTTCGAACTCGGCGTCATCGTGGACATGAAATATCCCGGCTACTTCCTCATCGTCGCCGACTTCATTCAATGGGCGAAAAAACAGGGAATTCCGGTCGGGCCGGGGCGCGGTTCGGGCGCGGGTTCGCTGGTTTCCTACGCGCTCACCATCACCGATCTCGATCCGATCCGCTTTGGTTTGCTGTTCGAGCGCTTCCTCAATCCCGAGCGCGTGTCGATGCCGGACTTCGACATCGACTTCTGTCAGGACCGGCGCGACGAAGTCATCCGCTACGTGCAGGAGCGTTACGGGCGCGATCAGGTCGCGCAGATCATCACCTTCGGCACGCTGCAGGCGCGCGGTGTGCTGCGCGACGTCGGCCGCGTGTTGCAAATGCCGTACGGGCAGGTCGACAAACTTTGCAAACTGGTGCCGCAGAACCCCGCCAATCCGGTCACGCTCACGCGCGCCATCGAGGATGAGCCGCGCCTGCAAGCCGAGGCCGACCGCGATCCGGTGGTCAAACGCGCTTTTGCGATCGCCAAAAAACTCGAAGGGCTTACCCGTCACGCCTCGACACACGCCGCCGGCATCGTCATCGGCGACCGCGCGCTGAGCGAACTTGTGCCCCTTTATCGCGATCCGAAATCCGACATGCCGGTCACCCAGTTCAACATGAAATGGGTGGAGCAGGCGGGGCTGGTGAAGTTCGACTTCCTCGGCCTCAAAACGCTCACGGTGCTGGAAACGGCTGTGAAGCTGCTGCGCCAGCGCAACATCGAAATCGATCTCGCCACCATCCCGCTCGACGATAAAAAAACCTACGAGCTGCTCTCGCGCGCTGAAGCGGTGGGTATCTTCCAACTGGAAAGTCAGGGCATGCGGCGCGCGCTGCTCGACATGCGGCCCGACCGTTTCGAGGACATCGTCGCATTGGTCGCGCTCTACCGTCCGGGTCCGATGGCGAACATCCCGACATATTGCGCGCGCAAGCACGACATGGAGAAGCCGGACTACATCCACCCCAAGCTCGAGCCGATTTTGCGCGAGACCTTCGGCGTCATCGTCTATCAGGAACAGGTGATGCAGGCCGCGCAGATTCTCGCCGGCTTCACGCTCGGACAAGCAGACCTGTTGCGCCGCGCGATGGGCAAGAAAATCCGCAGCGAGATGCGCGCGCAGCGCAACCATTTTGTCGATGGCGCGGTGAAGAACAATATTGAGCGCTCGCAGGCCGATGCGATCTTCGATCTGCTCGAGCGTTTTGCCGAATACGGCTTCAACAAGAGCCACGCGGCGGCTTACGCGCTCGTCGCCTATCAGACCGCCTACATGAAGGCGACCTATCCGGTCGAATTCCTGGCGGCGACCATGACGCTCGACATGGGCAACACCGACAAGCTCGCGGAATTCCGCGCCGAAGCCGAGCGGCTCGGCATCCGGCTCGATCCGCCCTCGGTCAATCGCTCCGGAGGGGCTTTCCATGTGGAAGGCAACACAATCCTCTACGCGCTCGGTGCGCTTAAAGGTGTCGGTTCACAGGCGGTCGAATCCATCGTCGCCGCGCGCGGAGAAAAGAAATTCACCGAGCTGGCTGATTTTGCCGCCCGCATCAATCCGCGCGCCGTCAACAAGCGCGTGCTGGAAAGTCTCGCCGCCTCCGGTGCCTTCGATGAGATGGAGAAAAATCGAGCGCGCGCCTTCGCTGCCGTCGATATCATCATGGGCCGTGCGCAACGCGCGCACGACACCGCGACGGTGGGCCAGAACGAATTATTCGGCGGCGGTGCAACGCGCGAGCCGCTGCCGCTTCCCAACATTGAGCCCTGGCAAGCGGCGGAGCGGCTCCGTCACGAATACGAAGCCATCGGATTTTTCCTCACCGGCCATCCGCTCGACGATTACGCGGCGACCCTGAAGCGCCTGAAAGTGCAGCCGTGGGCCGAGTTCGCCAACGCGGTGAAGGCGGGCGCCACTGCGGGCCGCGTCGCCGGCACTGTTGTCGCGCGCACCGAGCGCCGCACGCGCATGGGCAGCAAGATGGGCATCATCGGACTTTCCGATCCCACCGGCCATTACGAGGCGGTGATTTTCGCCGAAGGTCTCGCCGAGCATCGCGATCTTTTAGAACCCGGCACGGCGGTGCTGTTGTTCCTCTCGGCCGAGGTGCAGGGCGACGAAGTGCGCGCGCGCATCCAGTCGGTCGAGCCGCTCGATGAAGCCGCGAAGAAGATGCAGGCGAACCTGCGCATCCACCTCAAGAGCGACACGCCGCTCGACAGCATCGCCAAGCGGCTGGAGCCGCGCGGCGAGGGCGAGGTCACGCTGGTGCTGCAGCTTGCCGATGGCGGGGAGGCCGAGGTCAAATTGCCCGGCCGTTTCAAGGTCTCGCCGCAGATCGCGGGCGCCATCAAGGCGGTTCCGGGCGTGATGCAGGTCGAAGCGGTCTAAATCGGCCTTAACAGGCTCATTTTTAAGCTCGTTTGGCTTGCTTACCCCATCCCACCCCGCTATATGCACGCCATCTCTCACGCGGACCTTGGCCGTTAAAAGCCGTCCGGTGGCTCCTTCATCCTTCGGGAAATCCTTCCCAAAGAAATGATCGAAGCTCACGGGTCCGCGGCGGATCAACCGGAGAACGAAAATGGCGCTGCCCGATTACAGCATGCGCCAGCTGCTTGAAGCTGGCGTGCACTTTGGCCATCAGGCCCACCGTTGGAACCCGAAGATGGGTACGTACATCTTCGGCACCCGCAACAACATTCACATCGTCGATCTCGCCCAGACCGTGCCGATGCTTCATCGCGCGTTGCAGGCGGTGAGCGACACCGTCGCCAAGGGCGGACGCATTCTGTTCGTCGGCACCAAGCGCCAGGCGCAGGACGCCATCGCCGTCGCGGCCAAAAGCTGCGCGCAGTATTACGTCAATTCGCGCTGGCTCGGTGGCACGCTGACCAACTGGAAGACCATCTCCGGTTCGATCTCGCGGCTGCGAAAGCTCGATGAAATGCTCTCGTCGGGCGATGCCGGCGGTTACACCAAGAAAGAGCGCCTCACCATGCAGCGCGAGCGCGACAAGCTCGACCGCTCGCTGGGCGGCATCAAGGACATGGGCGGATTGCCCGACCTGGTGTTCGTGATCGACACCAACAAGGAAGACATCGCGATCAAGGAAGCCCGCCGTCTTAACATTCCGGTGGCAGCGATTGTCGACACCAATTGCGATCCGGCCGGCATCACTTACGTGGTTCCCGGCAACGATGACGCCAGCCGCGCCGTCTCGATGTATTGCGATCTCATCGCCAAGGCCGCCATCGACGGCATCTCGCGCGCGCAAGGCGAGATGGGCGCCGATGCGGGCGCTGCACACAAGCCGATCATCCAGGACGTGCCGGTGGTGCCTGCCGCCAATGTGCTCGGCTTCGAGCCGTTGTCCGGCCCGCGCGGCGTGGTCGACGACCTGAAGAAACTCACGGGCGTCTCGCCGGCGATCGAAAAGCAGCTCAACGATCTCGGCATCTTCCATTACTGGCAGATCGCCGAACTCAGCGGCACCGCCGCCCACAATATCGGCGAAGAGGTCGGCTTGCCCGGCCGCGTCGATGGCTGGGTCGCGCAGGCCAAGGGATTCACCGCCGAGGCGGAGTGACACGCGGGCACACCCGCGTGATTTTTCGCTCCGTTGTTCGCGACAGGACTTAATCGATGGCTGAAATTACCGCAGCGATGGTGAAGGAACTGCGCGAGACGACCGGCGCAGGCATGATGGATTGCAAGGCCGCGCTCACCGAAACCAAAGGTGACATGCAGGCCGCCATCGATTGGTTGCGCAAAAAAGGTCTCTCGAAAGCCGCCAAGAAAGCCGGCCGCGTCGCCGCTGAAGGTTTGATCGGCGTCTCGGTGAAGGGAAACAAGGGCGTTGTCGCCGAGGTCAATTCCGAAACCGATTTCGTTGCTCGCAACGACCTGTTCCAGGGCCTGGTGAAGATGATCGCCGACGTCGCGTTGTCGAACGGCACCGACATCGAGAAGATCAAGGCCGTGAAGGTCGGCTCCATCACCATCGCGGAAGCCATCGCCGATACCATCGCCAAGATTGGCGAGAACATGACGCTGCGCAGAGCTGCCGCGCTCTCGGTGAGCCAGGGCGTGGTCGCGAGCTACGTGCACAACTCGGTGACGGACGGCCTCGGCAAGATCGGCGTCATCGTCGGGCTTGAATCCACCGGCAAGGCGGACGAACTGGTGCCGCTCGGGCGTCTCATTGCGATGCATGTCGCCGCGGCCAATCCGCAGGCGCTCGATTCAGCCAGTCTCGATCCCGCCATCGTGGCGCGCGAGAAGGATGTACTCGCCGACAAGTACAAGGCGCAGGGCAAGCCCGCCAACGTCATCGACAAGATTGTCGAGTCCGGGTTGAAGACCTACTACAAGGAAGTCTGCCTCATTGAGCAGGCTTACATCCACGATCCGGCCAAGAGCGTGGCGCAGGCCATGAAGGAAGCCGAAGGCAAAGTCGGCGGGCCGATCAAGATTACCGGTTTCGTTCGTTACGCGCTGGGCGAAGGAATTGAGAAGCAGGAATCCGATTTTGCCGCCGAGGTTGCGGCTGCCGCCGGTCAAAGTTAACGGGCTGCAGCTTAATCTTTCTGGCGGCCGCGATCCGGACGGAGGATCGCAAGCATGAGTGACCCGATCTATCGACGCGTCATCGTGAAATTGTCCGGCGAGTCTCTCGCCGCTCCCGAAGGTTTTGGCATTCATCAACCGGTGATCGACCGCATCGCCGCCGATCTTGTGGCTGCGGCTGCGCTCGGCGTCGAGCTTGGCGTCGTCGTCGGCGGCGGCAATATTTTCCGCGGCGTCGAAGTGTCGGAGCGCGGCGTGTCGCGCCCCGTCGGCGATTCCATGGGAATGCTGGCCACCGTGATGAACGGCCTCGTGCTGGAAGCCGCCATCGAACGCCACGGCAAGGCCGCGCGTGTATTATCCGCGCTGGAAATGCCGGCGGTGTGCGAAAGCTTCACCCGCGCGCGCGCGCTCAAGCATCTTGCCGCGGGCCGCATCGTGGTGCTGGCGGCCGGAACCGGAAATCCATTCTTCACCACCGACACCACCGCTGTGCTGCGCGCTTCCGAATTGGGCGCCGCCGCCGTGCTCAAGGCCACCAATGTCGATGGGGTCTATAGCGCCGACCCGAAGAAAGACCCGAAGGCCAAACGCTACGACCGGCTCACCCACCAGGAAGCCATCGAGCGCGACCTGAAGGTGATGGATTCCAGCGCGTTCGCCCTTGCGAGGGAAAACCGTATGCCTATCATCGTGTTTTCGGTCCGCGAAAAAGGCGCGATCGAAGCCGTGTTGCGCGGGAAAGGACACGCAACCATCGTCGAAGCATGATCTGACAAGTTGTTTCCGGGGGAGCGCATGGCAGCCGCAACGCACGACATCAATGATCTCAAACGACGCATGCAGGGCGCCATGACCGCGCTCAAGACCGAGCTATCGGGCCTTCGCACGGGGCGCGCCTCGGCGCATATGCTCGATCCGGTGATGGTTGAAGCCTACGGCGGGACGATGCCGCTTAATCAGTGCGCCAGCGTCACCATCCCGGAGCCGCGTCTCATCAGCGTCAACGTCTGGGACAAATCGCTTGTCCATGCGGTGGAAAAAGCCATCGTCAATTCCAATCTCGGGCTTTCGCCCGCCACCGAAGGCCAGACGCTGCGCTTGCGGATTCCCGAACTCAACGAGGACCGGCGCAAGGAACTCGTGAAGCTCGGCCACAAATACGCGGAAACCGCGCGCGTCGCCGTGCGTCACATCCGCCGCGACGGCATGGACGTGGTGAAGAAGCTGGAGAAGGATCACACCATCAGCAAGGACGATCACGACCGCTTCACCGCCGATATTCAAAAAGCGACCGATCAGGCCATTTCCGAAATCGATCAAACGCTCTCGGCCAAAGAAAGGGAGATCCTCACCGTTTGAGGTGGATCGCATGTCCGAGCCCGAGGTGCCGAATTTAGACGCGCCGCGCCACGTCGCCATCATCATGGACGGCAATGGGCGCTGGGCGGCTGCGCGCGGTTTGCCTCGCGCGGAAGGGCACCGGCGCGGGGTCGAGGCGCTGCGGCGCACGGTGCGGGCGGCGGGCGAACTCGGCGTTCGTTATCTCACCATCTTTTCCTTCAGCGCGGAAAACTGGTCGCGGCCGGCGGCGGAAATCAGTGAGTTGATGGGGCTGCTGCGGCGCTTCATCCGCCACGATCTCGCGGAGCTACATGGCAACAACGTTCGCGTCCGCGTCATTGGTGAGCGCGAAAGCCTCGATCCGGAAATCCGCAAATTGATTACCGAGGCTGAAGAACTCACCAAAGCCAATAACGGGCTCACGCTGGTGATCGCGTTCAACTACGGCTCGCGGCAGGAAATCGCCCGCGCCGCGCAAC
Organism: Rhizobium sp. Q54; assembly: GCA_945907045.1. Lineage (GTDB taxonomy): Bacteria > Pseudomonadota > Alphaproteobacteria > Rhizobiales > Xanthobacteraceae > Pseudolabrys. The sequence continues at coordinate 34,039 of CAMDSH010000013.1, forward strand.
GCATGGCCGCCGAAGCTGTGGCAGGCCGGCTTCAAGCGAGCGATGTGTCGGCGGAAAAGCTGGCGAGCTTTCTCGACGCGCCAGATGTTCCTGATCCCGATCTGATTATTCGCACCAGCGGCGAACAGCGGTTGTCGAATTTTCTGCTTTGGCAGGCGGCGTATAGCGAACTTGTGTTCCTGCCGATCTACTGGCCGGAGTTCGACCGCGCCGCGCTGGAAAACGCGATACTGGAATTTCACCGGCGCGAGCGCCGGTTTGGCGGGCTGGTCGCTCGGACCGGGTCCTGAGCCACGTGTCCGTTGCCCCCGCGTCTCCGCCGAAAAACAATCTCGCCCTTCGCGTTGCATCGGCTCTCGTGCTGGCCCCGCTCGCCGTCGCGGCGGCGTATTTCGGCGGCTGGCTGTTCGCGGCGTTCTGGGGCATCGCGGCGCTGGCGATTTTGTGGGAATGGATCGGGTTGGTGATCGGGCCAAACAGCCTTGGCTCCAGCAGCCGGCTGATCTTTTACGTCGGCGCGGTCGCCATCGCGGCCGCCATCGTCATCATCGAGCGCGGGCGGCCCGATGCAGCAATACTGATAATCGCTCTCGGTGCGATTGCTTGCGCCATTTTCGCTCCCGCAGCGCGCCGCTTCTGGGTGAGTGGTGGCGTCTTGTATGCGGGCGCCGTGCTGGCCGCGCCGGTCGTCATCCGGTTCGATGCGGAATTCGGTTTTGCCGCGCTTGTATTTCTGTTTCTCGTCGTGTGGGGAACCGACGTGTTCGGTTATTTCGGCGGTCGCACGATCGGCGGCCCCAAGCTTGCGCCGTCCATGAGCCCAAAAAAAACCTGGTCGGGCGCCATCGCGGGAACTTTTGGCGCAATTATCGTCGGTGTGCTCGTCGCGAAATACGCGGGAGTTGCGAATCTTGTGCCGGTCGCCATCGTTGCCTTTGTTTTGTCGGCCGCGGCGCAGGCGGGGGATTTGTTCGAGTCGTGGGTGAAACGGCAATTCGGCGCCAAGGATTCCGGCAATCTCATTCCCGGACATGGCGGCGTAATGGACCGTCTCGATGGGTTCCTCACCGCGACGGTTGTCGGCGCATTGATCGGATTTACCCGAGGCGGGCTGGAAGCCTCCGGCGGCGGACTGATGCTATGGTGAGGCAATGACACCAAGCCTGTCAGCATCAGCTCAGCTCGCGCGCTCAAAGCCCGTGGCCTCACCGGCGGAGCGCACGGTGACGATCCTTGGCGCCACCGGTTCCATCGGCGCCAGCACCATCGATCTGCTCAAGCGCGAACGTTCACGCTATCGCGTCGTCTCGCTCACCGCGCGCGGCAATGCGGCGGCGCTGGCTAAACTGGCGCGCGAACTGGACGCGAGTTTTGCTGTCATCGCCGACCAAAGCGCTTATGGCGAACTTAAAGACGCGCTCGCAGGCTCCGGCATCGAAGCTGCTACCGGCGACGATGCGCTGGTTGAAGCCGCGGAGCGTCCCGCCGAATGGGTGATGGCGGCAATCAGCGGATCGGTCGGATTGAAACCGACGCTCGCGGCCATCGAGCGCGGCGCGACCATCGCCATTGCCAACAAGGAATGTCTGGTGTGCGCGGGTGCGCTGTTCATGCGCCGCGCTGCTGCTGCGGGCGCAACCATTTTGCCGGTCGACAGCGAACACAACGCGGTGTTCCAGGCGTTGAGCGCGGGCCGCCGCGAGGATGTCAGCCGCGTGATCCTCACAGCGTCGGGCGGCCCGTTCCGCACCTGGACGCGCGAAGCCATCGATGCGGCGACGCCTGAGCAAGCGCTGCGGCATCCGAACTGGTCGATGGGTCCGAAAATAACAATCGATTCCGCGACGCTGATGAACAAGGGCCTCGAATTGATCGAGGCGCATCATCTGTTCGCGCTCAAGAGCAGCGAGATCGATGTGCTGGTGCATCCGCAATCGGTCGTGCACGGCATGGTGGAATTTCGCGATGGGTCGGTGGTCGCGCAGCTTGGCGCACCCGACATGCGCATCCCGATCGCGCATTGCCTCGCCTGGCCGCAACGCATTGCCGGTCCGGCGCCCCGGCTCGATCTGGCGCGTATCGGCACGCTCACCTTCGAGGAACCCGATCTGGCCCGTTTCCCCGCTCTGGGGCTGGCGCGGGCGGCAATGGAAGCGGGCGGGGCGGCGCCGACCGTCCTGAATGCCGCCGATGAGGTCGCTGTGGCAGAGTTTATCGCTGGCCGCATTGGGTTTTCGGGCATTGTGGCGCTGGTCGAGGCGACACTTGAAGCAGCTTCAAAGCGCGGGCTGATGGGCGAGCCGGCGAACCTGGACGCGGCCTTGGCCGTTGACCATGTTTCGAGATCGTTAGCCTTGGACCTCTTGCCCGAAATTGCCGCAAAGGCATCCTAGAGGGTCGGGGTAGCGGACAGGCGCCGGCGGACGGCGGCACAAGGGGTAGCATGAGTTTTGACATCATGGGGGGGCTTAGCGCCTTCGGCGGCGGCATTATCGGCTATGTGGTGCCGTTTCTGTTCGTCCTGACGATCGTCGTATTTTTCCACGAGCTCGGCCATTTTCTGGTCGCGCGCTGGTGCGGCATCAAGGTGCTGGTGTTCTCCATCGGCTTCGGTCCGGAACTCGCCGGCTTCAACGACCGTCACGGCACGCGCTGGAAACTCGCTGCGATCCCGCTCGGCGGCTATGTGAAGTTCTTCGGCGACGAAGATGCCGCCAGCGCGCCCGACCAGAAAACCATCGAGAACATGAGCGCGGCTGAAAAGAAGCACAGCTTCTTCCATCAACCGGTCGGTTCGCGCGCAGCGGTCGTTGCCGCCGGTCCGATCGCGAATTTTATCTTGGCGATTGTGATTTTCGCCGGAATTTTTATGGTCTACGGCAAGCAGAGCACGAGCGCGCGCGTCGACACCATCGCGGCCGATAGCGCCGCCGCAGCAGCGGGATTCAAGCCGGGCGATCTGGTCGTCGCTATCGATGGCCGCAAGGTCGAGAGCTTCTCTGACATGCAGCGCATCGTCAGCATCAACGCCGGACAAAGCATCGCGGTGGAAATCGATCGCGGCGGCGTGCGGCAGACGCTCAAGGCCGTTCCGGCGCTGAAAGAAATCAAGGACAGCTTCGGCAACGTGCATCGCCTCGGCGTGCTCGGCATAAGCCGCTCGATGGCGCCTGACGACATCAAGAACACGCCCGTCGGCCCCGTCTCGGCAGTCGTCATGGGTGCTGAGGAGACCTGGTTCGTGATCGACCGCACGATGTCCTACATCGCGGGCATTTTCGCGGGCCGGGAATCCGCCGACCAGCTCGGCGGGCCGATCCGCATAGCCCAGGTGTCGGGGCAGGTGGCTACCGCCGGGTTCGTTGCACTGCTCCATTTGGCGGCAGTGCTGTCGGTGTCGATCGGCTTGCTGAACCTATTTCCGATCCCGCTGCTCGATGGCGGTCACCTTTTGTTCTATTCCATCGAGGCACTTCGCGGCCGTCCGCTCTCGGAACGGGCCCAGGAAGTGGGCTTCCGCATAGGGCTCGCGATCGTCGTCATGTTGATGATTTTTGCAACCTTTAATGACATCCTGCATCTGGCAACATCGTAAACGTGGCCAATGGGCAACTTTTTGCGGGGAAAGGCGAATTTGCCCTGGATGATAGGTTTGCACTGCGTATAAAACGCTGTACAAACTGGCCATAATTGTTGCCAAGAATCCGGCGAAACCGTCATCGGGGGCGGCCGCAAGGATCGAAAGGTCGCGTTGCGAATGGGACTGTGTGTGCGGGTGGTTCGGGGACTGGTTCTCGCCAGTATTATCCTCGGCGGCATTTTTGTCGGTACTGCAGTCCTGAGTGTGGGCGCGGCTAATATTGCGGCAGCGCAAAACGCAACCTCGATCGTTGTCGAAGGCAACCGCCGGGTCGAAGCCGAAACCGTCCGTTCCTATTTCCGGCTTGGCGCGGGCGAGAAGCTCGACGCCTTCAAAATCGACGAAGCCCTCAAAGCCCTCTACGCCACCGGCCTGTTCCAGGACGTGCGCATTAGCAATTCCGGCCCGCGTCTGGTGGTCACCGTGGTCGAGAACCCGGTCATCAACCGCGTCGTTTTCGAAGGCAACAAAAAGAGCAAGGACGAGCAGCTTTCCGCCGAAGTGCAATCGAAGCCGCGCGGGACGCTGTCGCGTCCGGCGGTGCAGGCCGACGTGCAGCGCATCATTGAAATCTATCGCCGCAACGGCCGGTTCGACGTTCGCGTCGAGCCGAAGATCATCGATCTGCCGAACAACCGCGTCGATCTCGTTTTCGAAATCACCGAAGGCGAAAAGACCGGCGTGAAGTCGATCGAGTTCGTCGGCAACAACAGCTATTCCTCCGGCCGCTTGCGCAACGTCGTCAAGACGTCCGAGAGCAACTGGCTGAGCTTCCTGCAGACCACCGATATTTACGACGCCGACCGGATCGAAGCCGACCGCGACCTGCTGCGCCGGTTCTATCTCAAGCACGGCTTTGCCGATGTGCGGATCACCTCCGCGGTCGGTGAGTACGATCCCGCCAAGAAGGGCTTCATCGTCACCTTCACGATCGAGGAAGGCGGCCAGTATCGCATCGGCTCGGTCGATGTGGTGTCGAACGTCGCTGCGGTCGAACCGGAACTGTTGCGCCCCAAGGTGACCTTGCGCGCCGGCAGCACGTACAACGCCGAAGCGGTCGAGAAGTCGGTCGAGAATATGACCATCGAGGCGTCCAAGCGCGGATTTGCCTTCGCGACGGTGCGCCCGCGCGGCGACCGTAATTTCGAGACCAAGACCATCAATCTGGTTTTCGTGATCGAAGCCGGCCCGCGCGCTTACATCGAGCGCATCAATATTCGCGGCAACTCGCGCACGCGCGACTACGTGATCCGGCGCGAGTTCGATATCGGCGAAGGCGACGCTTACAACCGCGCGCTTATCGACCGTGCTGAGCGGCGGCTGAAAAATCTGAACTACTTCAAGACGGTGAAGATCACCAACGAGCCGGGCTCGGCGCCTGACCGTCTGGTCGTGAACGTCGATGTCGAAGAATCTTCGACCGGAGAATTTTCCGTCGCCGGCGGCTTTTCCACCTCCGACGGATTCATGGGCGAGGTCAGTGTGGCCGAGCGCAACCTGCTCGGACGCGGTCAATATGCGAAGGCCGCGCTCACTTATGGCCAGCGCGCGCGCGGTTTTGAATTGTCTTTCGCCGAACCATATTTCCTCGGCTACCGGATGGTCGGCGGCGTCGATCTGTTCATCAAGCAGACGATTGCATCGAGCTACGTGTCATATGACACTAAGACGATCGGCACCAATCTGCGCGTCGGATTTGGATTGACCGAGGAGTTGTCGTTACAGCCGCGCTATTCGATCTACCGCTCGGAAGTCTCGCTGCCGGTGGCGTACAACGATTGTATCTCGTCCACAAATGCTCTGATCAATGGTGGCACGGGTGTGGTGCCCGGAGATTCGTGCTACGCCAACGGCGAAGCCTCGATGGCGGTTCGCAAAGAACTTGCAAACGGCGCCGTGCTCACCTCGCTGCTTGGCTATACGCTGGCCTACAACACCCTCGACAACAACAAGAACCCTTCGGCCGGCACCTACGCCGAGCTGAAGCAGGACTTCGCCGGCATCGGCGGTGACGTGAACTTCATCAAGTCGACGTCGGAAATTCGGACCTACTACGAAGTTTTCCCGGATGTCGTCAGCCTGTTGAAGGGGCAAGCCGGTTACATCACCGGTTGGGGCGGAAAAGATCTTCGCATGCTCGATCATTTTCAGATGGGGCCAAATCTGGTCCGTGGCTTTCAGCCCGCAGGCTTCGGCCCGCGCGATCTGACATCGGGCACGACAAACGATTCTCTTGGCGGCTCCATGTTCTGGGGCACGTCGCTCGAATTGCAGACCCCGCTCTACTTCCTGCCGAAGGAAATCGGCATCAAGGTTGCCGCCTTCGCGGATGCAGGTTCGTTGTGGGGTTACAAAGGCCCGACCACCTGGAACGTCACGGGTGAAACCTTGCAGGTCGGAGACTCCTCGGGGATCCGGTCCTCCACCGGTGTCGGCCTGATCTGGGAATCGCCTTTCGGGCCGCTTCGTTTCGATCTCGCTTACCCGATCACGAAGCAGCCTTACGACCGCACGCAGATCTTCCGCTTCGGCGGCGGCACGAGATTCTAAATTTGGCCGCGGGTGCGGCCGCGGTGTCATTGGTATGACCGAGCCGCTATTTCTCAGGCATGCGAACGGTCTCACCATTGGCGAGATCGCCGCGCTCACGGGAGCCGAGCCGCTGAACGGCGCCCGGCTCGAACAGCGCATCAACGATATCGCGCCGCTTGATCGCGCCGGCCCGTCCGACATCGGCTTTCTCGACAACGCCAATTACGCCGATCAGCTCAAGTCCACGCACGCGGGCGCGTGCTTTGTCGCGCAGAGGTTCGAGAAAGAGGTGCCGGCCGGCACCGCCGTGTTGCGCGCGCGCGAGCCTTATAAGGCATTTGTCACGGTCGGGCGCGCTCTGTTCCCTCACGCGTTGCGTCCATCCTCGATGTTCGATGCGCAAGGGACTGCCACCGGCGCTCTAGTGCATTCCACGGCGCGGCTTGAAGCCGGCGTCACCATCGATCCGGGCGCGGTGGTCGGCCCGCGCGCCGAGATTGGCTCCGGCAGTGTGATTGGCGCGACCGCCGTGATCGGGCCGGACGTGCGCATCGGCCGCGATTGCGCGATCGGTTCGGGCACTGTGATCACGAATACGCTTGTTGGCGACCGCGTCATCATTCACCCCGGCTGCCACATCGGCCAGGACGGATTCGGCTATGTGATGGGCGCAAACGGGCACCAGAAGGTTCCGCAGATCGGGCGCGTGATCATTCAAGACGACGTGGAAATCGGCGCCGGAACGGCGGTCGACCGGGGCGCCAACCGCGATACGGTCATCGGAGAAGGCACCAAGATCGACAACCACGTTCAGGTTGGTCACAATGTCAGCATCGGCCGGCATTGCGTGCTGGTGGCTCAAACCGGCATTTCAGGCAGCGCGACGCTGAAAGATTTCGTGTTGCTGGCCGCGCGGGTTGGCGTCAACAATCATGTTACCATCGGGGAGGGAGCCCAGATAGCGGCTGTCAGCGGGGTGCATGGCGATGTTCCACCCGGCGAGCGCTGGGGCGGGACACCGGCAAAGCCGGTCAAGCAATGGTTCCGCGAGATGAAGATTCTGAGCCGCCTTTCGCGATTGGAAGACAAGGCGAATATCGCCGGCGAAGGCAGCAAGTAGAAACAGGATTGGGCGATGGACGACACGACCACATTGCAAAGCGCCGACATTGCCGCAATTTTGAAGGCTTTGCCGCATCGCTATCCGTTCCTTATGGTGGACCGCGTCATTGGCATTCGCGGCAGCGACTACGCCATCGGCATCAAGAACGTGACCTTCAACGAGCCGCAGTTTCAGGGCCATTTTCCCGGCAATCCGGTTTTTCCCGGCGTTCTGATGATCGAAGGAATGGCGCAGACCGCCGGCGTCATCTGCATCCTGTCGCTGAACACGGCAGACAAGCCGAAATCGGTTTTTTTCCTCACCATCGACAAGGCCAAGTTTCGCAAGCCGGTGGTGCCGGGCGATACCATTGAATATCACATGAGCAAGATCACCCGCCGCAAGTCGATGTGGTGGTTCCGCGGTGAGGCGAAGGTGGCGGGTGAAATCGTCGCCGAAGCCGAGGTCGGCGCGATGATCTCGGACGCATGAGTGCAAAAATGACTTCTATCGATCCGACCGCGCGGATCGAAACAGGAGCGGTGATCGGGCGGGATGTTTCGATCGGGCCCTATTGCACGATTGGCGCGAACGTCATGCTTGGCGAAGGCTGCCGCCTCGTATCGCATGTCAGCATCGCCGGACACACCACCATCGGCCCGCGCACAGTCATCTATCCGTTTGCCTCGCTCGGTACGCCGCCGCAATCGGTGAAATACCGCGGCGGCCCGACCCGCCTTCTTGTCGGAGCTGATTGCGACATCCGCGAGAGTGTCACGATGAACGCCGGCACCGAGGACGACGGTGGCGTGACGCAGGTCGGCGACCGTTGTTTCTTCATGGTCGGCTCGCACGTGGCGCACGATTGCAAAGTCGGCAACGAGGTGACGTTTGCCAACAATGCCTCGCTCGCCGGCCACGTCACGGTCGGCGATTTTGTCACGTTCGGCGGTCTTGCCGCTGTGCGCCAGTTCGTGCGTATCGGCGAAGGCGCGATGATCGTGGGATTGAGCGGCGTGCGCGCCGACGTCATTCCGTGGGGGCTGGTGCAAGGCCCGCTCGCCGATCTTTTCGGACTCAACATCGTCGGCATGCGGCGGCGCGGCATGAGCAAGGCCGAAATTCACGGCGTGCGCGGCGCCTATCAGGATCTGTTTTTCGGGCCGGGCGTGTTTCGGGAGCGTGTCGATCAAGTTGGCGCCAAGCACGCGAGCGATCCGCAAGTGCAGAAAATAATTGCGTTCATCAAAGGCGGCAAACGGCCGCTAACGATGGCGAAGCACCGCGCCGATAGCGGCGAGAACGCATGAGTGCCGTCATGGCGCCGGGCGAAGGTCCGCTCGCCATCATCGCCGGCGGCGGCACGCTGCCGTTCGCGGTAGCCGATGCGGTGAAGGCGCGCGGACGGCGTCCCGTCATGTTCGCGCTGCAAGGCGTCGTCGATCCGGAGAAAGTCAAAGCCTATCCGCATCATTGGGTTAGGTACGGGCAGACAGGGCGACTTTTACGGCTCGCGCGCGCGGAAGGCTGCCGCGATGCGGTGTGGATTGGCAGCATGGTGCGGCCGCGGTTAAGCCAGGTCCGTTTAGATTTAGCCTCACTGCTACTGCTGCCGAAGCTGCTGAAAGCTTTTCGCGGCGGCGACGATCATTTGCTGTCGAGTCTGGGAAAAATTTTCGAGGACCAGGGCTTCCGTCTGCTCGGCGCGCATGAAGTGGCGCCGGAAATTCTGGTGCCGGAAGGCGTGCTCGGCCGCGTCCAGCCGTCGGAACGAGACCATGCCGATATCGCCCGCGCGCTCGAACTGCTGCGCGCGATCGGGCCGTTCGATGTTGGGCAGGCGGCGGTTATCGCCGGCAATCATGTATTGGCTGTGGAGGGGGCGGAGGGCACCGACAATATGCTCGCGCACGTGGCGCAGATGCGCAGCGCGGGCCGCATTCCCTCACCGGCCGGCACCGGCGTGCTGGTGAAGGCGCCGAAGCCGAAACAGGACCGCCGCTTCGATCTGCCAACTATCGGGCCGCGCACTATCGACGGCATTGCCCGCGCCGGGCTTGCCGGTCTTGCCGTGGCGGCCGGCGCAACCATCATCGCCGAGCCGGAGCAGGTCATCGCCGCAGCCGACCGGGAAAAACTTTTTGTCATCGGTGTTCGTGGGGCCGGCTGATGACGGCCAAAACCGGCACGAACGAGCTGCGCGTATTTCTGGTGGCGGGCGAAGAATCCGGCGACCGGCTTGGCGTTGCGCTGATGCGTGCGCTTAAAACACGAACCGGCGGGCGCATCCGGTTTTCCGGTGTCGGTGGCAGCGGCATGGAGTGCGAAGGCCTCGCCAGTTTGTTTCCGCTCGGCGATCTCGCGCTGGTGGGTTTCTCCGCCATCCCGATGAACCTCATGAAAATTTTGCGCCGCATCCGGGAAACCGCCGATGCCGCCGTCGCGGCAAAACCCGATGTGCTGGTCATCATCGACAGCCCGGAGTTTACGCATCGCGTCGCCAAGCGCGTGCGCGCGGCTGCGCCCGAAATCTCGATCGTGAATTATGTTTCGCCCTCGGTGTGGGCGTGGCGTCCGTGGCGAGCGCGTTCCATGCGGCGCTATGTTGATCATGTGCTGGCGCTGCTGCCTTTTGAGCCCGCCGTGCACGTCCGGCTCGGCGGCCCGCCTTGCAGCTATGTGGGGCATCCGCTGACCGAACGCGCCGCCGAATTACGCCCGAATGCGGAGGAGACCAAACGGCGCAATGCAACGCCGCCCGTGATTCTGGCAATGCCCGGCAGCCGCGGCGGTGAGATCAGGCGCATGCTCGCGGTTTTCGCCGAGGCTATCGCGCGCGTTCACGCGCAGGCCGGCGCAATTGAAATCGTGGTGCCGACCGTTTCTCATTTGCATGAGGAAGTGAAGCAGGCGGTCGCGGCATGGCCGGTTCCCGCCCGCGTCGTAGTGGACATGGCGGAAAAGAACGCGGCGTTCCGCAACGCGCGCGCAGCTCTGGTAAAATCCGGCACCGGCACGCTGGAGCTCGCCGTCGCCGGCGTGCCGATGGTCGCGGCCTACAAAGTGTCACCCCTCGAATATCGGGTGGGAATGCTAATGATAAACGCTCAGTCGATCATCCTCGCTAATCTGGTGCTCGGCGAAAATGTCGTGCCGACGTTCATCCAGCACGAAGCAACCTCGCAAAATCTCGCTGATGCTTTGTTGCCGCTGCTTGGCGACACGGCTGAGCGGCGCGCGCAAACGCAGGCATTTTCCCGGCTCGATGCCATCATGGAAATCGGTACTGCCGCGCCCAGCGACCGCGCCGCGGCCATCGTTCTGGAACAGGCCCGTCGGCTTAACCAACCATCCAAAGAGGCAGTAGCCTCAATGCGGCCGAGGGCGTAACTTGTTGTCTTTCCGGCCACTTAACCTCGCAAATACGCGTTTTTTGACCCTGGAACGACGCCTTTGACCGCTTTGCCCTTGCCCCGCGCCGCAATTACCGCCGTTCACGGCTATCTGCCGCCCGATCTGCTCACCAATGCGGAGCTGGCCCGCATGGTCGATACCAGCGACGCCTGGATCACCGAGCGCACCGGCATCAAGGAGCGGCATATCCTGAAGGGCGAGGGGCTCGGCACCTCGCACATGGCGGCGGAAGCGGTGCGCGGCCTTCTTCAAAAAACCGGGACCAAGCCGGAAGAAATCGATCTGCTGATCTGCGCGACCACGACGCCGGACATGCAGTTTCCATCCACCGCCAATCTGATCTGCGACATGGTCGGCATCCGCAACATCGGCAGCTTCGATGTGCAGGCGGCGTGTTCCGGATTCCTCTATTCCCTCACCATCGCCGCGCAATTTGTCGCCAGCGGCGCCTCACGCAAGATCATCGTCGTCGGCGCCGATAAGATGTCCTCGATCATCGATTACACCGACCGCGCCACCTGCGTGCTGTTCGGCGACGGCGCAGGCGCTGTGCTGATCGAACCGAGCGAGGACGGCAACGGTATCATGGATGCGCTGATCCGCTCCGACGGCGCGGGCATGATCCATTTGCACCAGAAAGCCGGCGGCAGCCGCATGCCGTCGAGCGCGGAGACGGTCGCCAACCGTCTGCATTACGTCCATCAGGAAGGCGCGGCGGTTTACAAATTTGCCATCGCGCGCATGGCGGAAGTCGCCGGCGAGATCATGTCGCGCAATAACCTGCGCGCCGAAATGATCGACTGGCTGGTGCCGCATCAGGCCAACAAGCGCATCATCGAGTCCACCGCCGAGCGCATGGGCATGCCGATGGACAAGGTGATGGTGACGATCCACAAATACGGCAACACCACCAACGCCACGATCCCGCTCTGCCTGTGGGACTATGAGCCGAAACTCAAATCCGGCGACCGCATGTTGCTCGCGGCCTTCGGCGGCGGTTTCACCTGGGCGGGCGTCTATGTGACGTGGGCTTACGACGGCTCAAAAGCACCGAAGCTCAACGGAAACGGCAAAGTTAAAAATTAAACCCCGCGCGAGCGGGGTTATTTCCGCCGCGAGATTTCGACGTAGTCGCGGCGCTCGGCCCCGGTGTAAAGCTGGCGCGGCCGGCCGATCTTCTGCTTCGGATCCTCGATCATCTCTTTCCACTGCGCGATCCAGCCGACCGTGCGCGCGAGCGCGAACAGCACGGTGAACATGGTGGTCGGGAATCCCATCGCCTTGAGCGTGATGCCCGAATAGAAATCGATGTTCGGATAAAGCTTCTTCTCAAGGAAATACTCGTCGTGCAGGGCGACTTTTTCCAGTTCCATCGCGACATCGAGCAATGGATCGTCCTTGATGCCGAGTTCGTTCAACACCTCGTGGCAGGTCTTCTGCATGATCTTCGCGCGCGGATCGTAATTCTTGTAGACGCGGTGGCCGAAGCCCATCAGGCGGAATGAATCGTTTTTATCCTTGGCGCGTTTGACGAATTCAGGAATGCGCTCGGGCCTTCCGATCTCGCCCAGCATGTTGAGCGCGGCCTCGTTGGCGCCGCCATGCGCGGGCCCCCACAAGCAGGCGCAGCCGGCTGCGATGCAGGCGAACGGATTGGCGCCGGACGAACCCGCGAGCCGTACCGTCGAGGTCGAGGCGTTCTGCTCGTGGTCGGCGTGCAGGATGAAGATGCGGTCCATCGCGCGCGCCAGCACCGGATTGGCTTTGTATTCTTCCGTCGGCACGGCAAAGCACATGCGCAGGAAGTTTGAGGCGTAATCGAGATCGTTCTTCGGATAGACGAACGGCTGGCCGACCGAATATTTGTAGGCCATCGCCGCCAGCGTCGGGCTCTTCGCGATCATGCGAATGGAAGCAATCATTCGCTGATGCGGATCGGAGATGTCGGTGGAGTCGTGATAGAACGCCGAGAGCGCGCCGACCGAACCAACCATCACCGCCATCGGGTGCGCGTCGCGCCGGAATCCCTGGAAGAACCGGCTCATCTGTTCGTGCACCATCGTGTGCCGGTTCACGCGATAGTCGAAATCCGCCTTTTGCGCCGGCGTCGGCAGTTCGCCGTAGAGCAGAAGATAACAAGTTTCAAGAAAATCGCCGTGCTCGGCCAGTTGCTCGATCGGATAACCGCGATAAAGCAAAATGCCTTCGTCGCCGTCGATGTAGGTGATCTGGGACTCGCAGCTCGCGGTCGAAGTGAAGCCGGGATCGTAGGTGAACATCCCGCTCTCGCCGTAAAGCTTGGCGATGTCGACCACGTCCGGGCCGATGGTCCCCTTGTAGATGGGGAAGTCGTAATTCTTGTTGCCGACGGTCAGCGTGCCGGTTGTGTTGGGGTTGCTTGGCTTGCCGGTCTTCGCGTCCATGGTCGTGCCCTCGAAACGTACTTTTGGGTAGCCCATCCAAGTGTGCGCTGCAAGATGCGGCAGCCCCGCCGGGATGCCGCCTATATAGGCACTTAGTTGGCCATTTCCCCGGGTGAAAACGAGCGTGCGGGCGTCCGGTTCCTAAGCAGCCTGATCGCGCAGGCGGGCGAGGCTCTCGTCCTTTCCGAGCACGGCAAGCACGTCGAAAATCGGCGGCGAGGTTGTCTTGCCCGTCAGCGCTGCGCGCAGCGGTTGCGCCACGGTGCCGAGCTTGACGCCGGTCGGCTCGATGAAGGCGCGCACGTCGGCTTCCGTGCTGGCGGCGCTCCAGGAATTATTGGCCTCGAACTTGGCGATGATTGCGCTGATGACCTGCCGCGCTTCCGGCGTGAGCAGCGCCTTGGCGGCATCGTCAAGCGCGAGCGGGCGGCTCGCCCACAAAAAGCGCGAGCTTTCGAACAGATCGACCAGCGTCTTGGCGCGCTCTTTCAGGCCCGGCATGGCGGCGACGATTTTCGCGCGCAGCGCGGGATTGAGTTTTGCCGCTAGCTCGTTGCCGCCGGGAATGTAAGGGAGCACCTGCTCCATCGCCGCGAGCAAATCCGCGTCCGGCGTCGTTCGCATGTACTGGCCGTTGAGGCTTTCGAGCTTGGTGAAGTCGAAGCGCGCCGGCGAGCGCCCAATGGCCGGAAGATCGAAGGCGGCGAGCATCTCTTCGGTCGAGAATGTTTCCTGGTCGCCGTGCGCCCAGCCGAGCCGCACCAGATAATTGCGCATCGCGGCGGGCAGGTAACCCATCGCCCGGTAGGCATCGACGCCGAGCGCACCGTGGCGCTTGGAAAGCTTCGAGCCGTCCGGCCCGTGGATGAGCGGGATGTGCGCCATCACCGGTACTTTCCATCCCAGCGCGTTATAGATTTGCGTTTGCCGCGCGCCGTTGTTGAGATGGTCGTCGCCGCGGATGATGTGCGTCACCCCCATGTCGTGATCGTCGACGACGACGGCGAGCATGTAGGTCGGCGTGCCGTCGGAGCGCAGCAACACGAAGTCATCGAGATTTTCGTTCTGCCAGACGACGCGGCCCTGCACCTGATCCTCGACCACGGTCTCGCCGGTCGCCGGGGCTTTCAGGCGGATGACGCCTTTGGCGCCGGGAGGCGCCTCGCCCGGATCGCGGTCGCGCCAGCGGCCATCGTATAATTTGGAGCGGCCTTCGGCGCGCGCCGCCTCGCGCATGGCGGTGAGTTCTTCGGGCGTCGCAAAGCAGCGATACGCCAGACCCTTGGCGAGCAGCTCTTCAGCGATTTCGCGGTGCCGCGCCGCGCGCGAGAACTGATAGACCGTATCGCCGTCCCAATCGATGCCGAGCCATTTCAGGCCGTCGAGAATGGCGGCGATGGCCGGCTCGGTGGAGCGTTCGCGGTCGGTGTCCTCGATGCGCAGCAGCATCTTGCCGCCGCGCCCGCGCGCATAGAGCCAGTTGAACAGCGCCGTGCGGCCGCCGCCGATATGGAGGAAGCCGGTCGGCGAGGGGGCAAAGCGCGTAACGACAGGGTCAGTCATCGCGGCCCGTGTATCACAGCGGTTGGGGGCAAACCAATTGCCATTGAATTAAAGCGCACGTCATGGGATAGGCCGCGTGTCACAATCGGTCGGCGATTCACGATAGGTACCGGGACTTCAGGACAATGGCCATAGGCGAAGCATCGGGCGAGGCGGCTGGGGAAACCGCGGGGCGCGATTTCATCCGCGACATCATCGCGGACGATCTTGCCGCCAAGCGGCGCAGCAAAGTCGTCACCCGATTTCCGCCGGAGCCGAACGGCTATCTGCATATCGGCCACGCCAAATCCATTTGCCTGAATTTCGGCGTGGCGGAGGAATTCGGCGGCCAGTGCCATCTGCGCTTCGACGACACCAATCCGACCAAGGAAGAGCAGGAATACATCGACGCCATCAAGGCGGACGTGCGCTGGCTCGGCTTCGACTGGGGCGCGCATCTGCATCACGCGTCGGATTATTTCGAGCAGCTATTTGCTTGGGCAGAGCATCTGATCCAGTCC
The DNA here is from genome assembly GCA_945907045.1 of Rhizobium sp. Q54. Lineage (GTDB taxonomy): Bacteria > Pseudomonadota > Alphaproteobacteria > Rhizobiales > Xanthobacteraceae > Pseudolabrys. The sequence goes on from CAMDSH010000013.1 coordinate 49,213, forward strand.
GGCAAGGCCTATGTCGACGACCAGTCGCAGGATGAAATGCGCGCTAAGCGCGGCACACTCACGGAAGCTGGACAGAACAGTCCGTTCCGCGAGCGCAAGGTTGAGGAAAATCTCGACCTGTTCCGCCGCATGCGAGCTGGCGAATTCGATAACGGCGCGCGCGTGCTGCGGGCCAAGATCGACATGGCATCCGGCAACATCAATTTGCGCGATCCGGTGCTCTACCGGATTTTGAAGGCGCACCATCCGCGCACCGGCACAGCCTGGAGCATTTATCCGAGCTACGACTTCGCGCACGGGCAATCCGACGCCATCGAAGGCATTACGCACTCGCTCTGCACGCTGGAGTTCGAGGATCACCGCCCGCTCTACGAGTGGTTCCTCGCCAACCTGCCGGTGCCCTCGAAGCCGCGGCAGTACGAATTCGCGCGGCTCAATCTCACTTATACAGTGCTGTCGAAACGCGTGCTGACCGAACTGGTGCGCGGCGGGCACGTCAAAAGCTGGGACGATCCGCGCATGCCGACGCTGGCCGGGTTGCGCCGCCGCGGCGTTCCGCCGGAGTCTTTACGCGATTTCGTCAAGCGCATCGGCGTTTCGAAATCCAACAGCATCGTCGACATGGGGATGCTCGATTTTTCCATTCGCGAGGTGCTGAACACGACCGCGCAGCGGCGCATGGCGGTGTTGCGGCCGCTTAAAGTCGTGATCGAGAATTACCCGGAAAGCAAAACCGAAGAGCTTGAAGCGGTCAATCACCCGGAGAACGAAGCGGCGGGAACGCGCAAACTTCATTTTGGACGCGAGATTTACGTCGAGCGCGATGACTTCATGGAAGTGCCGGAGAAGAAGTTTTACCGGCTCTCACCGGGCAGCGAAGTGCGCCTTCGTTATGCGTATTTCATCACCTGCCGCGAAATTGTGAAAAACGCCGCCGGCGAGGTGACGGAACTGCGCTGCATTTACGATCCGGCGACCAAGGGCGGCAATGCGCCGGACGGGCGCAAGGTGAAAGCCACGCTGCACTGGGTTTCGGCGGCGGATGCGGTGAAGGCCGAAGTGCGGATTTTCAATCAGCTGTTCTCGAAGCCCGACCCGGATGCTTCCAACTTTGCCGGCGATCTCAATCCGCAATCGATGGAAGTTCTTGCCGACTGCCAGATCGAGCGCTCGCTCGTCGATTACAAAGCGCCGGTGCAGTTCGAGCGGCAGGGTTATTTCTGCCGCGATATCGACTCCACACCGCAAAAGCTGGTGTTCAATCGCACCGTCGGCCTGCGCGACACTTATTCGAAAGTGTCGGGCGTCAAACCGCCGGGACAAAAGTAGCTCCCTGACAACGCGAGCGTTTGATGTAGCATAGCCCCCGCTGAAGGATGCGCGCTGGGGGGTGCTGCATCATGGTCGAGCCGGGAAAGCCGCGCGGCCGCGCCCAAATCTGGGTCGATGCAATTGCGCGCCGCCGCCCCGCCGCGTGGTCCGCCGATCTCTCGAATTTCATCCGCAAATTCCGGGAAGTCCTCGCGCGCTGGGCCGTTGCCGAAGTCGCGCCCGGCCGGCTGGTGCCGTGGCTGCCCGTCGCTTTCGGGCTTGGCATCGTTATTTATTTCACCGCCGAGCGCGAACCACAATTGTGGGCCGCCGCAATGCTGGCGCTTGCGGGCGTGGCGATCGCTTTTGCCGCGCGCCGCGGCGCGATTGGATTTCCGCTCGCGCTTGGGCTCGCCGCCGCCGCTGCCGGTTTTGCGACGGTCACGATCAAGGCCGCCTTCATCGCGCACCCGGTGTTGCAGTTTCCAGCCTCAGGCGTCGCCATTTCCGGGTTCGTCGAGACACGCGAGGAGCGCGAGCGCAGCGACCGCGTCGTCGTGCGAGTTCACCGCATCGAAGGGCGGCGGCTCGATCAGGCGCCGGATCGCGTTCGCGTCTCGGTGCGTAAAGGGACCGCGCCCGCCGTCGGCGCTTTCGTCGAACTTAAAGCGCGTCTGACGCAGCCGCTGCAGGCGTTGCGTCCCGGCGGTTACGATTTTGCGCGCGATCTTTATTTCCAGCGCATCGGCGCGTCCGGCTATGTGCTCGGCGCGATCAAGACTGCCGAACCGCCGGTGCAACCCGGCCTGTGGCTGCGCTATGCAACTTTTATCGACGGCCTGCGCGATGGCATCGACAAGCGCATCCGCGCGGTGCTGCCCGGCGATAAGGGCTCGATTGCCTCGGCGCTCATAACCGGAAAGCGCGACGCCATCTCCGCGCCGGTCAACGACGCGATGTACGTCTCAAGTCTGGCGCATGTGCTGTCGATCTCCGGCTATCACATGGCGGTTGTGGCGGGCATTGTGTTTTTCGTCGTGCGCGCCTCGCTCGCGCTGATCCCGGCTTTCGCCAGCCGCCACCCCATCAAGAAATGGGCGGCGCTGGCGGCTTTGATTGCGGCGGCTTTTTATCTTTTGCTTTCCGGCGCTGAGGTGGCAACGCAACGTTCCTTCATCATGATCGCCATCGTCCTGATCGGCGTGATGGTCGATCGGCCCGCGCTCACCTTCCGCACGCTCACCGTCGCCGCCTTCGGCGTACTTTTGCTGGCGCCGGAATCCGTCGTGCATCCGAGTTTCCAGATGTCGTTCGCGGCGACGCTCGCGCTCATCGCCGGTTACCAATACGGCCTGCCGTGGAAGGCAGACGCCGACACTTCGCTCGGCGCGCGCGCGGCGTTATGGGGCACGCGCGAGATCGCCGGGCTCATTCTCGCGTCGCTGGTCGCAGGATTGGCGACCACGCCTTACGCCGCGTTCCACTTCCATCGTCTCGCGCCCTACGGCGTGATTGCAAATTTGATCGCCATGCCGGTCGTCTCGGCCTGGGTGATGCCGATGGGAATCCTTGGCGTGCTGGCGATGCCGTTCGGTTTTGATGGATTGCTGTGGCGGCTGATGGGCGAGGGGCTGGACTGGATGATCTTCGTCGCGCTCTGGGTGACCAGCCTGCCGGGCGCGGTTGGGCGCATGTCGGCCTTCGGCACCGGCGCGCTGCTGCTCGGTACGCTCGGTCTGCTCGTGCTGTGCCTGTTGCGAACGCCGCTGCGCTGGGTTGGGGCCGCGCTTGTGGCGATTGCCAGTCTGTGGGCGGTCAACACGCCGCGCCCCGATGTGTGGATCGCGGCAGACGGACAGGCGCTCGCCGTGCGTGGACCGGGCGGCAAGCTCTCCGTCGTGCACAGCGGGCGCGATGCTTTTGCCGTGCGCGAATGGCTTTCTGCCGACGGCGATGCGCGCACCGTAAAGGACAAGAGCCTGCGCGAGGACGTGCGCTGCGACGAGGCCGGCTGCATCGGGCGTCTTGCCGATGGGCGGCTGGTGTCGATGGCGCTTACCGCCGAAGCCTGGGAAGAAGATTGCGCTCGCGCCGCCGTGGTGGTCAGCGCGCGCGATGTGCAGGCGGAATGCATAGCCACTCTGATCGACCGCAATGTATGGCGTCAGTCAGGCGCCATCACGTTGCGCTGGACGGGAAATAGTTTTGAGGCCATCGCCGCGCGGCCCGCCGGTTACGACCGCCCGTGGTCGCGCGCATTGCCATCTCCGGCAGAGCCGGTGACGCAGCCCACGATCCGCCCCGCGCCGCGCGATGCCACGCCGCGTGTCGAGGATCTGGAGCCGGAAGATTAGCTTTTAATAACGCCGGAACAACCCGACAAGCTTGCCCTGAATGCGCACGCGGTTGGGCGGCAGGATGCGAACCTCATACGAAGTGTTCGCCGGCTCCAGCGCAATCGAAGCACCGCGGCGGCGGAAACGTTTGAGCGTCGCTTCCTCGTCGTCGATCAGCGCGACCACGATGTCGCCAGTGTCGGCGGCTTCGGTGCGGCGGATCAGAGCCATGTCGCCGTCGTGAATGCCGGCTTCGATCATCGAGTCGCCGCGCACTTCCAGCGCGAAATGCTCGCCCGCGGTGAGCAGGTCGGCTGGCATGTTGATGGTGTGGCTGCGCGTCTGGATCGCCTCGATCGGCGTGCCCGCCGCGATGCGTCCCATCACTGGCACGGCGACCGGACGGCCGCCGCTATTGCCGTTGCTGACATCCTCGTCGGTAGCCGCGCGCACGCGGCCAAGGTCGCCCTCGATCACGCTCGGGGTGAATTTGCGCGAGCGCCCGCCGCCGATGCCATGGGCCACGGAGTCGGGCAGCTTGATGACCTCGATGGCGCGGGCGCGGTTGGGCAGGCGGCGGATGAAGCCGCGCTCCTCCAGCGCCGTAATCAGGCGGTGGATGCCGGATTTCGAGCGCAGGTCCAGCGCATCCTTCATTTCGTCGAAGGAAGGCGGCACACCCTGCTCGGTGAGCCTTTCGTGGATGAAACGCAGCAGTTCGAACTGTTTTCGGGTCAGCATCTTGGGGTCCTCTCAACCGGACGTATAACGGCCAGTTCGAAACAAATCATGAACGAACACTATCTGTTCGATACTTGTTCTGCAACCCTTTAATTTGGCGTGAACAAGTCGAGGGGCCGCTACAGGCGGAGCTTAAGGATGACGCAGGGTGAACCGGCGGCCGCTGGAGGGGCAAAAGGCTCGCGAACCAGCAGACAATGGGCCTTTGCGAGCGCCGCCATCAGCGAGCTGTCCTGCACCGGCACGGGGGTGGCGACGGGCAGTCCGCCGGGCTCTCGCGGGGGGGCAAGAACCGCCCGCAGGTAGTCGGCGCGCTCATCATTGGCCGCCAGAGCGCTTCCCAGCACTGCCGATTCGGGGACGTGAGCCGTCTCGTTGTTGCCGGCGAGGCGGCGGATCAGCGGAACGAGAAAGAGGAAGCCGCAGACGTAGGCAGACACAGGATTGCCGGGCAGGCCGAGCACCTGCATGGCGCCGAGCTTGCCGTGCATCATCGGCCTGCCAGGGCGGAGCGCCACCTTCCAGAACGACATTTTCAGCCCTTCGGCGGCGAGGGCCTTCTGCACCAGGTCGTAATCGCCGACCGAAGCGCCGCCGGTCGTCACCAGAATGTCGGCGCCGCTTTCGCGCGCTCGGCGGATGGCGGCGATGGTGTCGTCGAGATTATCGCGCGCGATGCCGAGATCGATCACATCGGCGCCTTCCTCGCGCGCCATCGCGGCGATCGCAAAGCCGTTGGAATAGACGATCTCGCCGGGTCCGGGCTCGCTCCCCGGCATGACGAGTTCATCGCCGGTGCCGAGAATGGCGACCCTCGGGGGGCGATGCACGTTGAGGTTCGCGTGGTTCATGGCGGCGGCGAGCATCACGTCGCGCCCGCTCAGGCGGCAGCCTTTTTTCAGCAGCACGTCGCCTTTGGTGAAATCAATCCCCTTGGCCCGTACGTGCCGGCCTTTTTTCCCGATGATGCTGATGACGACGTTATCGCCATCGCGCTTGGTGTCCTCCTGAATGACAATCGTGTCGGCGCCTTCGGGAAGCATGCCGCCGGTGAAGATGCGCGCGGCTTCGTCTTTGCCGACGCGGCCCTCGTAGGGGCGTCCGGCGGCGACTTCACCGATGATCTTGAGCGTGACCGGCTTAGCTGTCACATCGGCGGCGCGCACCGCGTAACCGTCCATCGCGGAGACGTCGGCCGGCGGTTGCGTGCGCGTGGCGGCGATATCGGCGGCCAGCACGCGGCCGAGCGAGTCGGTAAGCACCACGGTTTCCGCAGGTAACGGCGATGCGCCGTCGAGAACTTTCGCGAGCGCATCGGCGACCGGCATCAATGCCACGGTTCAGTTCTCCGCGCGGTAGAGACCGGACTTGCCGCCGCTTTTCTCGATCAGGCGAATGCCCTCGATGTGCATGCCGCGCTCGACGGCCTTGACCATGTCGTAGATCGTCAGACACGCGATCGACACCGCCGTGAGCGCTTCCATCTCAACTCCGGTCTGGCCCATCACCTTGACCGTGCCGCGCACGATGAAGCCGGGAAGGGCATGGTCGGGACGGATATCGATTTCGACCTTCGTGATGGGAAGCGGATGGCAGAGCGGGATCAGCCCGTGTGTGCGTTTCGCCGCCATGATGCCCGCAAGGCGCGCGGCGCCGAGCACGTCGCCCTTGAGCGCGTTGCCCTTGATCACCAGCGCCAGAGTTTTGTCCGACATCACCACGCGGCCTTCGGCGATGGCAAGACGGTCGGTCTGATCCTTGGCGGAGACATCGACCATGCGCGCTTCGCCGCGCGATCCGAGATGCGTGAGTTTTTTGGACTTCGCGGATTTTGTTTTGCGTGTGATTTTGGGCGCTGCTTTGCGAGAGGATTTGCGCGCAGATTTTTTTGTCACGGGACTACTCCGCTGCTGCGCGCGTTGCGGTGCGCGCGAGCAGAGCGCGGGTCGCGCCTGCTACGTCGCTCTGCCGCATCAGGCTCTCGCCGATCAGGAATGTCGTGATGCCGGCTTTCGCGAGGCGCGCAAGATCGGCTGGCGTGTTGAGACCGCTTTCGCCGACGACGATGCGCTCGCGCGGAACCATTGGAGCCAGCCGTTCGCACACATTCAGCGTGGTTTCGAACGTGCGCAGGTCGCGGTTGTTGATGCCGATGAGTTTCGAGCGCAATTTCAGCGCGCGCGTGAGTTCCGCCTCGTTGTGAACTTCCAGCAGCACGTCCATGCCGAGTGTAAAAGACGCATCCTCGATTTCTTTCGCCGCCGTGTCGCTCACCGCCGCCATGATGATGAGAATGCAATCCGCGCCGAGCGCGCGCGATTCCACCACCTGATAGGCTTCGTAGATGAAATCTTTTCGCAGCACCGGCAGTTTCGTCGCCGCGCGCGCCTGGTCCAGAAATTCCGGTTTTCCCTGGAACGATGGCGCATCGGTGAGCACGGACAAACATATCGCGCCGCCAGCCTCATAAGCTTTCGCAAGCGATGGCGGATCGAAATCGGCGCGGATAAGACCCTTCGACGGCGAAGCCTTCTTGATTTCGGCGATCAGCGCGTAGTTGCCGCCCGCTATGCGTTTTTCCAACGCGCGCAAAAATCCGCGCGGCGGACTTGCCGCTTTCGCCTCGCGCTCAAGTTCGCTTAACGGACGCGCACGTTTCGCGTCGGCGACTTCTTTGCGCTTGTAGTCTTCGATCTTGGCGAGGATATCAGCCATTGGAGACGGCGATCAGGCGTTCAAGCCGCGCGCTGGCATCGCCGCCATCGACCGCCTTGGCAGCAAGCGCGACACCTTCCTTCAAATCCTTCGCCTTGCCGGCAACAACGAGACCCGCAGCGGCGTTGACGATCGAGATATCGCGGAACGGGCCTTTCTTGCCCTTGAGCACGTCGCGCAGCGCCGCGGCGTTGGCCGCCGCATCGCCGCCGCGCAATTCCTCCGGCTTTACTTTCTTGATGCCGACATCCTCAGGGTTGATTTCAAACGTACGCACCTTGCCGTTCTCCAGCGCCGCGACGCTTGTCGGGCCGGATGTCGTAATCTCATCAAGACCGTCGGAGCCGTGCACGACCCACACGCACTCCGAGCCGAGATTTTTCAGCACGGTCGCCATCGGCTCGATCCACTGCTTGGAAAACACGCCGATCATCTGCCGCTTCACGCCCGCCGGATTCGACAGCGGCCCGAGCAAGTTGAAAATCGTGCGTGTGCCAAGCTCGACGCGCGTCGGGCCGACGTTCTTCATCGCCGGATGATGTGCCGGCGCGAACATGAAACCGATGCCGGCCTCGCGGATGCAGCGCCCAACCTGCGCCGGATTGAGATCGATCTTGACGCCGAGCGCGCCGAGCACGTCGGCCGCGCCCGACTTCGACGACAAAGCGCGATTGCCGTGTTTTGCAATCGGCACCCCGGCGCCAGCGGCGATGAACGCCGCGCAGGTGGAAATGTTGAACGAGCCGGACGCATCGCCGCCGGTGCCGACGATGTCGATGGCGTCTGCGGGCGCATCCACTTTGAGCATCTTCGCGCGCATGGTCGTCACCGCGCCGGTAATCTCGTCGACGGTTTCGCCGCGAACGCGCAGCGCCATCAGCAGGCCGCCCATCTGCGAGGGTGTAGCTTCCCCCGACATCATGCGGTCGAACGCGTGAGCGGCTTCCTCGCGCGTGAGCGAAGCTCCGGTCGCGGTCTTGGCAATGAGCGCTCTGAATTGGTCGGTCACAGCCAGCCCCTTAATGCGCGGCGCGTTTTTGCGCGAGCGGTTTTGCAGCAGGTCTGCGGCCGGTTTGCGTGTTCCACTGCGCGGCCAGTTCGAGAAAGTTTTTCAAGATCAGGTGGCCGTGTTCCGACGCGATGCTTTCGGGATGAAACTGCACGCCATGCACTGGAAGTTTTGAATGCGCGAGGCCCATCACCAGTTTGTCGGGTGTCTCGGCGGTGACGTTGAGTTCGCGCGGCATGTTCGCGCGGTTCACGATCAGCGAGTGATAGCGCGTGGCGTTGAAGGGGCCGTTAATGCCGCGGAAAATGCCTTCGGACTTGTGCATCACTTCGGAGAGCTTGCCGTGCACCGGCACAGGCGCACGCACGATTTCGCCACCGAACGCCTGGCCGATGGCCTGATGGCCGAGACACACGCCGAGGATCGGCGTCGTCGGCGAGGCGCGCTTGATGAGATCGAGGCAAATGCCCGCCTCGTTCGGCGTGCAGGGGCCGGGCGAGAGCACGATGGCGTCGGGATCGTCCGCGATCACGTCATCGGCTGAAATCTTGTCGTTGCGATGCACGACGACGTCCGCCCCCAAGCCGCCCAGGTAATGGACGAGATTGAAGGTGAAACTGTCGTAGTTGTCGATCAAAACGATCATATTTTGCGCGATCTCGTTGCCGCCTCAAGGTCTTAAAGTCAGGCCCAAGGGGGGTCAAGGAGCGGCGCGGCGGTCTCGCTGGCGCTGGTTACTGACCAAGTTTACTGGCCTTGCCCGGCGGCGCTGGCGAAGCGGCGCGCTTCTTCCGCCGCGCGGAACAGCGCCTTCGCCTTGTTGATGCATTCCTGCTGCTCGGAAGCGGGGTTGCTGTCGGCGACAATGCCGGCGCCGGCCTGAACGTACATCACGCCGTCCTTCACCAGCGCGGTGCGGAGCACGATGCAGGTGTCCATCTCGCCGTCGGCGGAAAAATAGCCGACGCAGCCGGCATAAAGCCCGCGCTTTTCCTTCTCCAGCTCGTCGATGATTTCCATCGCTCGCACTTTCGGGGCGCCGGAAACGGTTCCGGCGGGAAATCCCGCGGCGAGCGCATCGAGCGCGTCGCGATTGCTATCGAGCTTGCCGACGACGTTGGAGACGATGTGCATCACGTGGCTGTAGCGCTCGACGAAAAACTGATCGGTGACGCTCACAGTCCCGATTTTGGCAACACGCCCGACATCGTTGCGCCCGAGATCGAGCAGCATCAGATGTTCGGCGCGCTCCTTCGGATCGGCGAGCAATTCTTCTTCCAGCGCCTTGTCCTCGTGCGGCGTCGCGCCGCGCGGGCGGGTCCCGGCAATGGGGCGGATGGTGACGACATCGCCGCTCACTTTCACCAGAATTTCCGGGCTCGATCCGGCGACGGCGAAGCTGCCGAAATCGAGGAAGTAGAGATAGGGCGAGGGATTGGTTCTCCGCAGCGCGCGATAAAGCGCAAACGGGGACAACGAAAATGGCGCTTCGAAGCGTTGCGAGAGCACCACCTGGAACACATCGCCCGCGGTGATGTAATCCTTCGCCTTGAGCACCATGTCGCGATATTCCGCCGGCGTGGTGTTCGAGGTGGCGTCGGCGTTGATCGTCCCGGCGTCGCGGTCCGGCGTTTTATCGAGCGGACGGTCGAGACTTTCCACGATGCGCGTGAGCCGCTCCACCGCCTGCGCCAGCGCGGTCTTCGCATCGACACCGGACGCGGGCCGCACCGGCGTCACCACGGTGATGGAATCCTTCACCGCGTCGAACACGATGACGAGCGTCGGGCGCAGCAGCACCGCGTCGGGAATGCCGATGGGGTCGGGATTGGGCGCGGGCAATTCTTCCATCAGCCGCACCATGTCGTAACCGAGATAGCCGAATACGCCGGCCGCCATCGGCGGGAGCGCCTCCGGCAGCGCGATGCGGCTCTCGGCGATCAGCGCGCGCAGCGCATCGAGCGGCGGTTCGGGGCAGGGGCTGAAACCCGCGGTCTTGCTGCGCGCCGCTCGGTTGATCTCGGCCTTGTTGCCCTGTGTGCGCCAGATCACATCCGGCTCAAGCCCGATGATGGAATAACGCCCGCGCACCGCGCCGCCTTCCACCGATTCAAGCAAAAACGAATTTGCCTTGCCGCCGCCGATTTTCAGGAACGCAGAGACCGGCGTTTCCAGATCCGCCACCAGCGTCGTCCACACGACCTGTGCCTCTCCGCGCGCGTAAGTTTGCGCGAAGATGTTATCCGATGGCGCGATCTGCATAATCAGTTCGAGTTGTTGCTGCCGCCGACGACCTGAGCCAGCGCCGCCTGATTGATGGTAACGCCCATCTGGGCTTCAAGCCGCGCGATATATTCGCCGATCAGATCGTCCGCGATCGAGCCGCGCAGCGTTTCGATCAGGCGCTTGGCCTCGTCCGAATTGGTGTCGAGCTTGGGTTCGATCACTTCCGTGACGCGCAGCACGACCCGCTCGTTCGGCTTGACGCCGTCGGCGCTCACCGGCTCGGCCTTGGCGATGCGGAATGCGCTCTCGATCGCCTTGGGCGAAACCGCGGCATCCGACTTTCCGCGCTGCAAGCCGGTTGCGGTTGCCAGCTTGACGCCGCTGGCAGATGCAAGCTCCGCGAACTTGGCGCCGGTCTTGAGCTTGGCGACCATGTCGTCCGCTTTCGATTTCAGACGCGCGGCAATCTCGTCGTCGCGCCAGCGCGTCTCGACTTGTTCCTTGACCTCTTCGAGCTTGCGATCGTGCGCTGGAACGATGCCGCCGACCTCGTACCAGACGTAGCCATTGCCCGGCAGTTGCAGCGGATCGTTCTCGACGCCGACGTCGCTGGCGAAGGCGGAGGAAATAACATCGACGCCTGCGGGCAGGCCGGCTACCGGCGTGCCGTCGGGGTCGCGGCCGGAACGGTCGATGGATTCAATCGTGCGCGAAGTGACATTGAGCTTTTGCGCGACTTCGGCGAGCGATGAGCCGCCGGCGCGACCGTCCTCGATCTTGTCGTGCAAAGAGAGCATATCGGACTTGGCGCGGCTCGCGGCGAGATCGCGTTTGATCTGCGCCGACATTTCTTCGTAGGTGGGCATCTTCGCCGGTTCGATTTTGGTCACCTGCAAAATCACGGTGCCGAAACGGCCCTGAACCGGCGCGCTTACTTCGTTCTGTTTGAGCGCGAAGGCGGCATTGGCGATGGCCGGATCGATGATCGCGGTTTTGGCGACCAGGCCGATATCCGTGTCGGACTCTTTCAGCTTGCGTTCGGTTGCGAGTGCCGAAAATGTCAGCCCCTTGGCGATCCGCTCGGAGGCCGCGCGCGCTTCATCCGCGTTCGGGAAAACGATCTGCCGCACCTGACGCTGCTCCGGCGTGCCGTAGCTATCGCGGTTGTCTTCGTAGACTTTTTTCGCATCAGCGTCGGAAATCGTCGCCCAGCGCGCCTGATCGGCGGGCGAGAGCACGATCAACGTCAGCTTGCGGTATTCCGGCGCGCGGAAGAGAATTTTGCGTTCGTCGAAATATTTCGTGAGCATTTCCGGCGTTGGCTTGGACACATCGCCGGCCTGCGCGGGGCCGAGCGTCGTGTATTCGATGTTGCGCTGTTCGTTGCGGAAGCGATCGATGGCGGTGAGCGCGGTGTTGGGTATTTTCAGGCCGTCGGTGAGCGAGCCGGCGATAGCTCTGCGCAACAGCGCGCGGCGTTGTTCGGCCACGTAACGCGCCTCGGTGAATCCGTTCTGACGGATCGTCTGTTCGAAACGGAAGCGGTCGAACTGGCCGGTCGGGCCGATAAAATTAGGGTCGGAGGTGATGCGCGCCGCGATCTCGGTTTCGGAAATATTGAGACGCAGTTCGCGCGCGCGTTCATCCAGCGTCGTCTCCGCCACCAGTTGTCCTATCAATTGCCGTTCAAGGCCGAGCGCGCGGGCCTGATCCGGCGTGATGGGGCGGTTGAGGCGGCGGCCGAGTTGTTGCAGCCGCTCGTTGTAATAGTTGCGGAACTGCTCGATGGAGATTTCGGTGCGGCCGATCGTGGCGACGGTCGAAAGCCCGAAGCCGCGGAAAATGTCGCCGATGCCCCAGATCGCGAAGCTGACCACGATCAGACCCATGATCACGGCGAGGACAATCCTGCCGAGCCAGGTTGAGGAGGCTTTATGGATACCCCGGAGCATGCGCGCGCCGCCTAGTTGTGAATGAAGGAAATGCCGCTCTATGGCGGCACGGAATGGCATCTTAAAGTGTGTGCCAACTCCCTGCAATACAAGAAGGATCGGACGCTAAAGAGCCGCCTCTGGCGTATCCGCGTTTGCTCTGGGATAACGGCTCGCGTTGAGGGGATCACATGGCAAGCGCGCCGCGTCCGCTGGTAGCGGGCAACTGGAAGATGAACGGCCTCAAAGGCTCGGTGGGCGAGCTCAGCAAGATCATGTCGGGCTGCGGCGAGCTGTCGCGCAAGGCCGACCTGATGATTTGTCCGCCCACGACTTTGATCGCGGCTTTCGCGGATGCTGCGCGAGGCTCGCAGCTTCAGATCGGTGCGCAGGATTGCCACGCGGAGCCGTCCGGTGCTTTCACCGGAGATGTTTCAGCTGAGATGTTGGCGGATGCGGGCGCGAGCGCGGTGATCGTCGGGCATTCCGAGCGGCGCACATTGCACAACGAGACCGACGCGCAAGTGCGCGCCAAGGCGCTGGCCGCGCGCCGCGCCGGCCTGATCGCGATCGTGTGCATCGGAGAGACACGCGCCGAGCGCGAAGCCGGACAGACGCTGGCCGTGGTCGGCCGTCAGCTCGAAGGTTCGCTGCCTGAGGGTGCGAGCGGGGATAATCTGGTCGTCGCCTATGAGCCTGTATGGGCGATCGGAACCGGGCTCACCCCGACGGTGGACGATGTTTCAAAAGTACACGCGCTTATTCGGCAGATATTAGTGCGCAACCTCGGTTTAACCGGCGATGTTACGCGTATTATTTATGGCGGGTCGGTGAAGCCCGCGAACGCCACGGAGTTGCTGGGGATCGCCAACGTCAACGGCGCGCTGATCGGCGGAGCAAGCCTGAAAGCCGCGGATTTCCTTGGAATCGCTGGGGTTTATGGCGCCTGATCCCGAAAAGCGGGAACCGGTTTTCGGATCAAATCACGCGCTAATCAAACAAACGGTGCAGGGTGGAATTATCCGCCCGGATCGTGTACAGACCGCGTCGAATTCCTATATGAGCAAGAACGCCACCCGGGCAGTGGGCTTGGGCGCGGCATGTTTTGAGGGCCTATGCAGCACGTTGTTATCGTTATCCATTTGATGCTGGTGCTCGGTCTGATCGGCGCTGTATTGCTGCAGCGATCGGAAGGCGGCGGTCTCGGCATCGGCTCTTCGGGTGGTTTCATGTCGAGCCGCGGCACCGCCAACGTGCTCACGCGCGCGACCGCCATCATCGCGGGCTGCTTCTTCGCAACCAGTTTGATTCTCTCGATCATCGCGGGTCTCGACCGCAAGCCGGGCACACTCCTGCAGGGCAGCCCGGTAACGAGCCCGCAGGTGCCCGGAGTTCCTTCGGCTCCAATCGGCGCTCCCACCAACAACCTGCTCGATAGCTTGCGCCAGCAAAGCGAACCTCCGGCCCCATCGGGGCCGCAGGCGCCGCGGTCGCAGTGAAACTGGAATTACCTACGAAGGGCCGGGAAACCGGCCCTTCGGCGTTATGGGGCTTGGAAGAAAAAGGTGATTTAGACAATCACTTTAAGAGCCTCAGAATTCGCACAAGCAAGACCGCACAAGGATATGTAAAAACTTGAGAATTTATCGAAATTCACAGGTCAAAGCAGCATTGCGGTTTTCGTCCTCGTCGAATCGATTCGGGGGGTCTAAAGCTTGAGCCCCATGGCGCGGTACATTTTCATCACCGGCGGCGTGGTCTCATCACTGGGCAAGGGTCTTGCGTCCGCGGCGCTCGGCGCGCTGCTGCAGGCGCGCGGCTACAAGGTCCGCCTGCGCAAGCTCGACCCCTATCTCAACGTCGATCCGGGCACGATGTCGCCCTATCAGCACGGCGAGGTTTTCGTCACCGACGACGGCGCGGAGACCGATCTCGACCTCGGCCATTACGAGCGCTTCACCGGACGCCCTGCGAACCGTCAGGACAACATCACCACCGGGCGCATCTATCAGGACATCCTGCTGAAAGAACGGCGCGGGGATTACCTCGGCGCGACCATTCAGGTCATTCCGCACGTCACCAACGCCATCAAAGACTTTGTCCGCGAGGGCAACGAGGGTTTCGATTTCGTTCTGTGCGAGATCGGCGGCACCGTCGGCGACATCGAAGGCCTGCCGTATTTCGAAGCGATCCGGCAGCTTGGAAATGATTTGCCGCGCCACCACGCCATCTACATACACCTCACGCTTTTGCCGTTCATCCCGAGCGCGGGCGAGCTGAAAACAAAGCCGACGCAGCACTCGGTGAAGGAATTGCGCTCCATCGGCATCCAGCCCGACATCCTGCTGTGCCGCACCGACCGCCCGATCCCGGAAAGCGAACGGCGCAAGCTCGCGCTGTTCTGCAACGTGCGCGAAGGCTCGGTGATCGAGGCGCGCGACGTCGACAACATCTACGCGGTGCCGGAAGCCTATTCCGCAGAAGGCCTCGATACCGAAGTTTTATCGGCGTTCGGGCTCGATCCCAGCAAGCGTCCCGATCTTGCGCGCTGGCAGCTCATCAACGAGCGCGTGCGCAATCCGGAAGGGCAGGTGACCATTGCCATCGTCGGCAAATACACCGGCATGAAGGACGCCTACAAATCGCTGATCGAGGCGCTCAGCCATGGCGGCATCGCCAACAAAGTGAAGGTCAATCTCGACTGGATCGAGTCGGAAGTTTTCGAGAACGAAGATCCCGCGCCGTTTCTGGAGCACGTCAATGGCATCCTCGTGCCGGGCGGCTTCGGCCAGCGCGGCGCCGAGGGGAAAATCCGCGCAGCGCAATTCGCGCGCGAGCGGCACGTGCCGTATTTCGGCATCTGTTTCGGCATGCAGATGGCGGTGATCGAAGCCGCGCGCAATCTGTGTGGCATCGCGGAAGCCAATTCGACCGAATTCGGCGCAACGGCCGAACCTCTTGTCGGTCTGATGACCGAGTGGCTCAAGGGCAATGAATTGCAAAAGCGCGCCTCGAACGGCGATCTCGGCGGCACCATGCGGCTCGGCGCTTATCCGGCTGCGCTCACGCGCGGCAGCCGTGTTGCGGAGATTTACGGAGCGACCGAAATATCCGAGCGCCACCGCCACCGCTACGAGGTCAACACAAATTACAAAGGCCGTCTCGAACAACGCGGCATGCGTTTTTCCGGCATGTCGCCCGACGGCATCTTGCCGGAAATCATAGAATACGAAGACCATCCCTGGTTCATCGGCGTGCAATTCCATCCCGAATTGAAATCGCGCCCGTTCGAACCGCACCCGCTGTTTTCATCGTTCATCGGCGCGGCGGTGGAGCAGAGCCGGCTGGTTTAATTCCAGCGCGGTACTCTTCGATTTTTCTCAGTCATTGATGCGGCAGCGATTGATTTATTCGCGCGCCGCCGACGTGCGGTTGTTACGACGAACGGATAATAGGCCACACTAAAATATTATATCCCCTGACAGATCGCGCTAATGTTTCCAGTCCCATAGCGCATTGCCGTTATTGCCAAATTTACGCAGCAGCCGGTCTTATTGCGGGGAAAAATACTTGAGCCGGTCATCGGAGCGCGATGAATTTCAGCGCCTGAATTTCGGGCACGTTTAACTGGGGATAGAACAAATGCGTCATCTCATCACAGCCGCAATCGCGCTCGCGGTTTGCGGTCTCGTTTCTCTGAGCCCGGCCCGCGCCGAGCCGGACCACTCGCTCGGCGGCCCGATCAAGATGGGCAAGATGTGCTGGGTCGGCACCGACGGTGGTGGCGGCATCTACGGTTACTGGAGCGACTGCGCCAAACCGATGCGCGCAGCCCGCAAGGCGAAATCCTGATCCCGGGATATCGTTGATTAAGCTGAGTACTGACTAACACGTGATTGCTTCCCAACCTTGATCCGGCCACGTGAATATTTTCGCGTGGCCGGTTTTTATTCGCGCGATGATGCTGCGATGCGCTGGCTGACGTATCGTCCATCGGCTGCTAGAATTTGATCATGGCCCGCGGTCTCGATCACATTGTCCATGCGGTACGCGATCTCGACGCAGCGGCGGAGCTTTATCGCGGAATGGGATTTACCGTCGGCGCGCGTAACAGGCATTCCTGGGGCACGCACAATCACATCGTGCAGATCGCTGGCAGCTTCTTCATCGAACTGCTCACGCTGGCGGAGCCGGAAAAGCTGGGAACCGATGGTTTTTCGAAGATGTTCGGGGCTTACAACGGCGATTTTCTCAAGCGGCAGGAAGGCTTCTCGCTGCTCATTCTGGAATCGAAAGATGCCGCGGGAGATGAGCAGGGTTTCCGCTCAGCTAAAATTGCCGCCAGCGATGTCATGTGCTTCGACCGTGAGGGCAAACGTCCTGACGGCTCGGTAGTGAAAGTGGCGTTCTCGCTTGCCTTCGCGGATGACAAACATGCGCCCGACACTCACTTCGCAACCTGCCAGCAGCACTATCCGGAGAATTTCTGGAATCCGGCATTTCAGAAACATGACAACGGCGTGCAGGGCGTTGCGGGGGTTGTGCTGGTAGCTGACACGCCCAATGAGCACCGCGAATTTGTATTGCGCTTTTCCGGCGCGGCAGACGCGCAAGCGATCGGCGATGGCTTTACCGTCAAGACGCCGCGCGGCGATATCGACGTGATGACTCCAGCTTCATTCCGCGACACGTTCAAGGCCGCGTCACCGGACGTTCGCAAAGGCGCACGGCTTGCGGCCTTGCGTCTGCTGGCTAATAGCGCCCGCGTTATCGGCCCCGAAAAGGCCATGGGTGCTGTGATAATTTTTGAAAAACCGGGCCGTTGACCGCAGGCCAAGCGCCCGTCATGGTCCGGCCCGCGAGGACTCAATTGTGAGCAAAAACCCTATCCCCAACGCCGTCGTCGCCGCCGGCAACGTCAAGTTCGGCAACGCGCTGCCGCTGGCACTGATCGCGGGCCCGTGCGCGCTGGAGAGCCGCGAGCACGCGCTGGAGATGGCGGCTGCTCTGAAAGAGATCGCGGGCCGCGTCGGCATTGGTCTCGTGTTCAAGAGTTCGTTCGACAAGGCCAACCGGACGAGCGCATCGAGTGCGCGCGGGATAGGCCTCGATGCTGCGCTCCCGATATTCGCGGAAATTCGCGAGAAGCATGGCCTGCCGGTGCTCACAGACGTGCACGACGCCGAGCAATGCGCGAAAGCCGCAAAGGTCGTCGATATCTTGCAGATCCCGGCATTCCTGTGCCGCCAAACCGATTTGCTGATAGCTGCGGCAAAAACGGGGCGCGTCGTCAACGTCAAGAAGGGGCAGTTCCTCGCGCCGTGGGACATGAAGAATGTCGTCGCGAAAATCACCGGCGCGGATAATCGCAACGTGCTGGTCACGGAACGCGGCGCTTCGTTCGGCTACAACACACTCGTCTCCGACATGCGCGCGCTTCCCATTCTGGCGCGCGATACCGGCGCGCCCGTTATTTTCGACGCCACGCATTCGGTGCAGCAACCAGGTGGAAAGGGAACTTCATCCGGCGGCGAGCGTGAATTCGTTCCCGTGCTGGCGCGCGCGGCGGTGGCGGTTGGCGTTGCCGGCGTGTTCATCGAAACGCATCAGGACCCGGACAAGGCGCCGTCCGATGGACCTAACATGGTCCCGCTGAAAGAGCTGGAGCCGCTGCTGCGCCGTCTGGTCGAATTCGACCATCTGGCCAAACACTGATCCACTGCGATAGCGCCCGAACGGAATGAACCGCTTTCTCAATCTTCTCGCGTTCGTCTGTTTTTCGACAACGCTGTTCACGCGCGTGGTCGATCCCGTCATTCCGCAAATCGCCAGCGCGCTCAGCGTCGAGCCGGCGACGGCGGCTTTGCTGTCCACCGGATTTGCGTTGCCTTATGCGCTCATTCAACCGGTACTGGGCGCGCTCGCCGACACGCTGAGCAAGACCCGGTTGATGACGATTTGCATGGTCGTAATGGTCGTCGCCTCCGTGATCGGCGGCTTCGCGACCGACTTTCATGTGCTGATGGTTTCGCGTGTCATCGCCGGGCTGGCGGGCGGCGGCGTATTTCCGATTGCGCTGGCAATCGCGGGCGACCGCGTGCCGGTGGCGCAGCGGCAGGTTGCCATCGGGCGGCTGCTGTTCGCGGCCATGAGCGGCAATCTGCTGGGTGCGTTTGGCGCTGGCGTGATCGGCGATCTGATCGGCTGGCGCGGCGTGTTTTTCGTCACCGCCCTGATTGGTCTCATCGGAGTCATCGCGGCGGTTCGCGGTTTTCGCGGCAGCGCTGACGCAGCGCCCGGCCGTTTCGATCTGTCATCGCTCGGCCCGAACTACCGCACGATCTTCAGTAATCGGCTGGCGAAAATATGTTTCGGCGCCGTGTTCTTCGAGGCCATCTTTCTGTTCGGCATTTTTCCGCACATGGCAGCGCTGCTGCAAAGTGAAGGCGAGATGCGCGCATCGATCGCGGGTCTCGTCATTGCCGGCTTCGGCATCGGCGGCATCATCTACACCTTCATGGTGTCGTGGCTGCTCGCGCATATCGGCGAACGGCGATTGATGTTGAGCGGCGGCGCGGTGATGGCGTTTTGCCTGACAGCAATTGCGTTGCGGTTATCGTGGCCGCTCGACTTTGCAATTTTTATTCTCGCCGGTTTCGGATTTTATCTGCTGCACGGCTGCATCCAGGTTTACGCCAGTGAACTTGCGCCGGCCGCGCGCGGATCGGCGATGGCGCTGCACTCGGCGTTTTTCTTTTTCGGACACGCCGCCGGGCCGGTGATATACGGCGCAGGGCTAGCTAGCGTCGGATTGGTGCCAGTGCTGCTGATCGGCGCTGCTGTCGTATTGCTGACCGGTTTTATTTGCGCACAGCGGCTTCGCCGTCCGGCGATCAGCTCGCGGGTTTAGCCGCGTCCGCGATAGGGCGCGACGCCCTGATCCGGCACCCACACGCCCTTCGGCAATTTCCCCGCCTGCCAGAACACATCGATCGGCATGCCGCCGCGCGGATACCAGTAGCCGCCGATGCGCAGCCATTTCGGTTTGAGCAGTGCGAAAATCTTCTTGCCGATGGCGACGGTGCAATCCTCGTGGAACGCGCCGTGGTTGCGGAAGCTGGTGAGATAAAGTTTCAGAGATTTAGATTCCACCAGAAAACGGCCCGGCACGTAGTCGATGACCAGATGCGCGAAATCCGGCTGGCCTGTGATCGGGCAGAGCGTGGTGAACTCCGGCGCAGTGAAGCGCGCGACGTAATTGGTGCCGGGGTGCGGATTGGCCACGCGGTCCAGCACCGCCTTGCCGGGCGAGGCGGGGATGCGGCTCAGGCGGCCGAGTTGCAGGGTCTTTTTAGCCATTCCGTTCTCCTTGTGCCGGACCATAGCGAAACCCTGTGGCTTCGTCAGGCGCTCTCTTTTCGCCGCGCGCGGCATCCTGTAGAAGCGGCGATATGACGGCCATCACCGATATCATCGGGCGCGAAATCCTCGACAGCCGTGGCAATCCGACCGTCGAGGTGGATGTTTTGCTCGAGGACGGCTCCAGGGGCCGCGCTGCGGTGCCCTCCGGCGCTTCGACCGGCGCGCATGAAGCCGTGGAGCTGCGCGACGGCGACAAGAAGCGCTATCTCGGCAAGGGCGTGCTCAAGGCGGTCGATGCGGTCAACGGCGAGATTTTCGACGCCGTCGGCGGCATGGAGGCGGAGGCGCAAGCCAAGATCGACGAGACGATGATCGCGCTCGACGGGACAAAGAACAAAAGCCGCCTCGGCGCCAACGCCATTCTCGGCGTTTCGCTTGCCGTCGCGAAAGCCGCCGCTGCCGCCAACAAGGCGCCTCTTTATCGCTATGTCGGCGGCACCTCGGCGCGCACGCTTCCCGTGCCGATGATGAATATTCTCAATGGCGGCGTGCACGCGGACAATCCAATCGATTTTCAAGAATTCATGGTGATGCCGGTAGGCGCGCCGACATTCGCCGAAGCCTTGCGCGTCGGCGCGGAAATATTTCAAACGCTCAAAGGCGCACTCAAAGCCGCCGGTCACAATACCAACGTTGGCGACGAGGGTGGCTTTGCGCCGAATTTACCGTCCGCCGAGGCCGCGCTCGATTTCGTCGCCGAGGCTGTGGGGAAGGCCGGTTACAAATTGGGTACGGATGTGCTGCTCGCGCTCGACTGCGCCGCGACGGAATTCTTCAAGAACGGCAATTATGTTTACGAAGGCGAGGGCAAGACGCGCTCGAAGCAGCAGCAGGCGGAATATCTCGGTTCTCTCGTCGCGCGTTATCCGATCGTCTCCATCGAAGACGGCATGTCGGAGGACGATCAGGAAGGCTGGAAGATCGTCACGGATTTGATCGGGAAAAAATGCCAGCTCGTCGGCGACGATCTGTTCGTCACCAACGTCACGCGCTTGGCCGACGGAATCAAGAACGGCATCGCCAATTCGATCCTGATCAAGGTCAACCAGATCGGCACGCTCACCGAAACGCTCGCCGCCGTCGAGATGGCGCACAAGGCGGGTTACACCGCGGTGATGTCGCATCGCTCCGGCGAGACGGAAGACGCCACCATCGCGGACTTGGCCGTCGCGACAAATTGCGGGCAGATCAAGACCGGCTCGCTCGCTCGCTCCGACCGCACGGCGAAATACAATCAATTGTTGCGGATCGAAGAGGAACTGGGCGGCCAGGCGAAATACGCTGGCAAAACGGCGCTAAAGGTTTTGGCGCGTTAAAGCCAATTTAACGGCGTGGACTGCATTTTAGACCGTCATGGTCACCTACAAACGCCGCCGGTCGATCCTCACAGCGCTCGGCCTCTATACGCTCGCCGCGCTGTTCATCGGCTATTTCGGCATCCACGCCTACACCGGCAATCATGGGCTGCGCGCGCAGGCGGGCCTCGACCAGCAGATCGCGCAGATGAGCGCGGAACTCTCCCGCGCCAGACAAGAACGCGCCGAATGGGAACACCGTGTATCGCTGCTGAGCGCCGACCGGCTCGACCCCGACATGCTGGAGGAGCGGGCGCGGGCGCTGCTGGATTATGTCGATCCGCGCGACGCCACGATGCTGTTGAAACCACGCTGACCCGTCATCCGGTGCGCCTGAAATCGCGTTTGCTGTCAATCCTTTGCTGCTCACAGCTGACATGCTGTGGCGAAGCCACTCGCTTCCGCCGGCAGGCGATTTAAGCTATGGGGTCTAAGACCTAAGTCGAGCACGCTCGCAAGGAATGCCATGGCCCTCGCCAAGACTAACGCCAAAGCGAATGCCGAGACGCCGGCCAAGATTCCTGACTTCAGCAAAGAGCAGGACCTCGCCTCCTACCGCGACATGCTGTTAATCCGCCGCTTCGAGGAGAAGGCGGGGCAAATGTACGGCATGGGACTGATCGGCGGCTTCTGCCATCTCTACATCGGGCAGGAAGCCGTCGTCGTCGGCATGCAGATGGCGCTGAAAAAAGGCGATCAGGTCATCACCGGCTATCGCGATCACGGCCACATGCTCGCATGCGGCATGGACCCGAAAGGCGTGATGGCGGAACTCACGGGACGCCGCGGCGGATATTCCAAGGGCAAAGGCGGCTCGATGCACATGTTCTCGGTCGAGACCGGATTTTACGGCGGTCACGGCATCGTCGGTGCGCAGGTGCCGCTCGGCACCGGCCTCGCGTTCACCAACACCTATCGCGGCAATAAGAATGTCTGCCTTACGTATTTCGGCGACGGCGCCGCCAATCAGGGACAGGTGTACGAAGCTTTCAACATGGCGGAGCTGTGGAAGCTCCCCGTCGTCTACGTCATCGAAAACAACCGCTACGCCATGGGCACATCGATCACGCGCGCTTCGGCGCAAGTCGATCTGTCGCGGCGCGGACTTTCGTTCAACATTCAGGGCGAGCAGGTAGATGGCATGGACGTGCGCGCGGTGAAAGCCGCCGGCGAGAAAGCCGTGACGTGGTGCCGCGAGGGCAACGGTCCCTACATTCTGGAAATGATGACCTACCGCTATCGCGGTCACTCGATGTCCGATCCGGCGAAATACCGCACGCGCGAGGAAGTGGAAGACGTGCGCGCGCACCACGATCCGATCGAGCAGGTGCGCCATCGCATTCTGGAAAAGAAATTCACCAACGAAGATCAGTTGAAGAAGATCGACGCTGAGGTGCGCGAGCGCGTCAATCAGGCGTCCGAATTCGCCACGCACGATCCTGAGCCGGATGCGTCCGAGCTTTGGACCGATGTCGTACGCTGAAATTGCAGGTCACACGATGTCCCAACTTGCATATATCGTTGTTTATCTCGCGCTGGCCGGCGCGATGGCGAGTTGGATCGCCGGGGCCGTTTTTTATATTCGCACGTTGAGCGCCATCGGCTCAGACGGGGAAAACGCCCGCCTTAAATGGCTGGCGGTTGTCGCTTGGCCTTTTGCCGCAGGACAGCTTAAGGGCGTGGCGGCGGAACATGCCGCCAAGGTCAACAAGTCAATCGTCGCATTCCTGGCGTGCCTGCTGATTGCGGTCATGGCCACGGCTGCCGCCACCAATCTGCATCGGCTTGGAAAGTAGCCGGGGAAATCCATGCCGATCGAAGTCCTCATGCCCGCGCTGTCGCCCACGATGGAAAAGGGCAACCTTGCCAAGTGGCTCAAGAAGGAGGGCGACGCGGTCAAATCCGGCGACGTGATCGCCGAGATCGAAACCGACAAGGCGACGATGGAAGTCGAGGCGGTGGACGAAGGCACGCTCGGGCAAATTCTGGTGCCGGAAGGCACTGCCGATGTCGCCGTCAATACGCCGATCGCAACCATACTGACCGACGGAGAGAGTTCGTCGTCAACCAAAAATACAAAATCCGCCAAGTCCGCGCCGCCGGCAAAAAAATCCGAAACGCCTGAACCTAAATCCGCATCCGCGCCAGCAGCGCCGGCCCAGCAATCGATGAGCGATCCGGATTTATCGGCCGGCACCGAGATGGTGACCATGACCATGCGCGAAGCCTTGCGCGACGCGATGGCCGAAGAAATGCGGCGCGACGAGACCGTGTTCGTGATGGGTGAGGAGGTCGCCGAATATCAGGGCGCCTACAAGGTGACGCAAGGTTTGCTGCAGGAGTTCGGGCCGAAGCGCGTCATCGACACGCCGATCACCGAGCATGGATTTGCAGGTTTGGGAGTTGGCGCTGCGCTCGGCGGCCTGAAACCCATCGTTGAATTCATGACCTTCAATTTCGCCATGCAGGCAATCGACCAGATCGTTAATTCGGCGGCGAAGACGCTTTACATGTCGGGCGGGCAGATGGGCTGCTCCATCGTCTTTCGCGGGCCGAACGGTCCCGCCGCGCGCGTCGGCGCGCAGCACAGCCAGGATTATTCCGCGTGGTACTCGCACATTCCGGGTTTGAAAGTGATCGCGCCCTCGACCGCCGCTGACGCAAAGGGGTTGCTCAAGGCCGCGATCCGCGATCCCAATCCGATCATCTTTCTGGAAAACGAAATTCTGTACGGGCAGAGTTTCCCGGTGCCGAAACTCGACGATTTTGTTTTGCCGATCGGCAAGGCGCGGGTGGCGCGCGCCGGCTCGCACGTCACCATCATCGCCTGGTCGATGGGCATGACTTACGCACTGAAAGCCGCCGAGGAATTGGCGAAAGAGGGCATCGAAGCGGAAGTGATCGATCTGCGCACACTCAAGCCGATGGACAGCGACACCTTCATCGCCTCGGTGCGAAAAACAGGACGCGCAGTCACCGTCGAGGAAGGCTGGCAACAAAACGGCGTTGGCGCCGAAATCGCCGCGCGCATCATGGAGCAGGCGTTCGATTATCTCGACGCGCCGGTCGCGCGCGTGTCCGGCAAGGAAGTGCCGATGCCTTACGCCGCCAATCTCGAAAAGCTCGCGCTGCCGTCAGTCGCCGAAGTGGTCGAAGCGGCGAAGTCGGTTTGTTACCGGTAAGCGAACATGCCCACCAACATCCTCATGCCGGCGCTGTCGCCCACGATGGAAAAGGGCAACCTCGCGCGTTGGCACAAGAAGGAAGGCGACAGGATCAAGTCCGGCGACATCATCGCGGAAATCGAGACCGACAAGGCGACGATGGAATACGAGGCGGTGGACGAGGGGGTTCTGGCGAAAATTGTGGTGCCGGAAGGAACGCAGGACGTCGCCGTGAATTCGGTTATCGCCGTGCTCGCGGCCGACGGAGAAGACGTGAAAGCGGCG
Organism: Rhizobium sp. Q54; assembly: GCA_945907045.1. Taxonomy (GTDB): domain Bacteria; phylum Pseudomonadota; class Alphaproteobacteria; order Rhizobiales; family Xanthobacteraceae; genus Pseudolabrys. The sequence goes on from CAMDSH010000013.1 coordinate 73,708, forward strand.
GCGGGCGCGACGTCCAAAGCCAAAGCGCCTGAGCCTGCGAAGCAACCGGCCGCTGCGTCACCAAAGCCGCAAATGTTGCAACCAGCTGCAACGCAGACAACGGCATCCGCGCCATCTGGTGGGAGCCGCGTCTTCTCATCGCCGCTTGCGCGTCGCATCGCCAAGGATGCCGGCGTCGATCTCGCGCGTGTGCAGGGCTCCGGGCCACATGGCCGCGTCGTCGCGCGCGATATAGACTCTGCGAAATCCGGCGGCGGCATGCGCGCGCCGGGCATGACAGCGATGGCGCAAATGCCCTCCGACGATAAAATCCGCGCTGTGTTCGCGGATGGCTCCTACGAATTCGTGCCGCACGACACCATGCGGAAAGTCATCGCGCAGCGGCTCGTGCTTTCCAAGCAGACCATTCCGCATTTTTATCTGACCCTCGATTGCGACATCGGCCGGCTGATGGCCGCGCGCGAGGAGATCAACGCCTCCGCGCCGAAGGACAAAGACGGCAAGCCCGTCTACAAATTGTCGGTCAACGACTTCGTCATCAAGGCTCTGGCGCTCGCATTGCAGCGGGTGCCGGATTCCAACGTGACGTGGACCGAAGGCGGAATGCTCAAACACAAGCATTCCGATGTCGGCGTCGCGGTTGCGATCCCGGGCGGGCTGATTACGCCTGTGGTGCGTCAGGCGGAAGCAAAATCGCTCTCGGTCATTTCCAACGAGATGAAGGATTACGCAGAACGTGCTCGGGCGCGTAAACTCAAGCCGGAGGAATATCAGGGCGGTTCAACGGCGGTGTCGAACCTCGGCATGTATGGAATTAAAGACTTTGCCGCTGTCATCAACCCGCCGCAGGCGACCATTCTCGCTGTCGGCGTCGGCGAGGAGCGCGCGGTCGTGCGCAACGGACAACTTGCCGTAGCCAACATCATGTCGGTGACGCTGTCGTGCGATCACCGCGCGGTCGATGGCGCTCTCGGCGCCGAGATGCTCGGCGTGTTCAAGAGCCTGATCGAAAATCCGGTGATGATGGTGGTGTAAAGCCGCCACGAGAAACCAATGCGAAATTTCTGGGCTTTTACTGGCGCTTTTTTCCTGTCGTACATGGTTGCAGGGATGGCAGCCGTGGGGCTGGCCGAGCATTTCAAGGCACGGGAAGAATTCATCCTGGTGCTGATGGCGCTCACGCCTTTCAATTTCATTTCGCTCATCGTCTTTGCAATTGCCTATGGGCGAGCGAAAACGCCGCGCACGTTTGACCGTGCCGCGATAGGCCTCGGCATCGGCGTGGTGGCGTCGATTGTCGCGCTGGTTGCCCTTGCCGCCGTAGCCGACGGCAAGCTGTCATTCGGCGCGCAGGACTTCGCCATCACGGCGGAGTGGTTCGTTCCCGCTGTTCTGACGATCGCAGTGCAGTGGTGGCTGCTGCGGCGACGCTGGCGCCGCGCGCATCCGCAGCAGTGATCAGGACGCCTTCGGCGGCGCCGGCGGCGGGATCGGATCCAATCCACGTGCTTTGATCACCGCGACTGCTTCCGGCGATTGCAGGAATTTGATCAGCGCCTTGGCGGCATCCGGATTGGTGGCGTTGACATGAACGCCGCCGGCGAACGGCGTCACGCTCTGCAAATCGCCTGGCAGCGGGCCGACGACTTCGACGCCTTCGACGCCGAGCAATTCGGGCATCTGCTGGATGGCGATTTCAGCTTCGCCCTTGACGATGAAGCTGGCGCTCGGGATCCCACGCGCCAGTTTGGCCTTGGCATTGATCTCTGCCGTGATGCCGAGTTGCTCAAACACCTTCGCCATGTGCGCGCCACTGGCGCCGCCGCTTGCGGGATCGGTGTAGGCGACGGCCTTGGCGGCGAGCAGGGCTTTCTTGAATGCGTCCGGCGTCGAGATATCGGGTTTCGGCGAACCCTTGAGCACGGCCACGCCCGTAGCGGAGCTGGCGAGCGGAGTACCCGTTCCGGTGATGACCTTGCCGTCTTTGGTCAGCGTGTCGATGCTGCTGGTGGTGCTGAACAGCACGTCGAAAACTTCGCCCTCGCTCACGCGCTTGGTGATGAGGCCCGAGGCGGCATAGCTGATGATGAGTTTGTGCCCGTTCGCTTCGAACTTCGGCTGCATGTCGTGCCATACCTCCCTCAGGGCAGGCGTGGTGAGAACCTTGATATCCGCCGCTGCGGCCAATTGCAGCGAAACGAAAAAGGCGGCTATTGCGAGCGCAACGCGGCCCAGCGAAATTCTCATAACGCCCTCCCGGTGGCATTAATCTTTGCAGGAATTAGATTCCAAATTTGGGCTATGTTCAACGGGCTTCTGGCGGGCTTGAATATCTGACTTAAGACGCGTAATCGCCGCGTAACTACCGCCGCACGCTGCGTTAAAAACGGAGAATTAAGTGGCCGAGCCTTTCGACATCATCATCATCGGCTCCGGCCCGGGCGGTTACGTTACCGCCATCCGCGCGGCGCAACTTGGGTTCAAGGTTGCGATTGTCGAGCGCGATTATCTCGGCGGCATCTGCCTCAACTGGGGTTGTATTCCGACCAAGGCGCTGCTGCGCTCGGCGGAAGTTTTTCACAACATGCAGCATGCGAAGGATTACGGGCTGTCCGCCACCAACGTTTCGTTCGATGCGAAGGCCGTGGTTGCGCGCTCGCGCGGCGTCTCAAAGCGCCTCAACGACGGCGTCGAATTCTTGATGAAGAAAAACAAGGTGAGCGTGATCTGGGGCGAGGCGGCGATCGATGCGCCCGGCCGCGTCACGGTGAGAGCCTCGAAAGCGGCTGCGCCGAAGGGCGCGCTCGGCGCAGGATCGTATCAGGCCAAGCACATCATCATTGCCACCGGCGCGCGGCCGCGCGTGCTGCCGGGCTTGGAGCCCGACAAGAAACTGGTGTGGACTTACTTCGAGGCGATGGTGCCGGAGCGCATGCCGAAGTCGCTGCTGGTCGTCGGCTCGGGTGCCATCGGGATCGAGTTCGCCAGTTTCTACCGCATGTTCGGTTGCGATGTGACTGTCGTTGAAGTGTTGCCGCAAATTCTTCCCGTCGAAGACGCCGAGATCGCCGCCTTCGCGCGCAAGAGTTTCGAGAAGCAGGGCATCAAAATTCTCACCAACGCCAAGGTGACCAAACTCGACAAAAAGAGCGATAGCGTCACCGCCACCATCGAGGAAGGCGGCAAGACGCAAACCCTCACCGTCGAGCGCGTCATTTCTGCGGTCGGCGTCACCGGCAATATCGAAAATCTCGGACTGGAAAAACTTGGGCTAAAAACCGAGCGCGGCACCATCACCGTCGATGCGCTCAACAGAACGAACGTGCCGGGCATCTACGCCATTGGCGACGTCTCCGGCGCGCCGATGCTCGCGCACAAGGCCGAGCACGAAGGTGTCATCTGCGTCGAGGCAATCAAGGGCCTCAAGCCGCATCCGATGAACAAAAGCCTCATTCCGGGCTGCACTTATTGTTCGCCGCAAATTGCTTCAGTGGGTCTCACGGAGCAGGCGGCGAAGGAAAAGAAACTCGACATCCGCGTCGGCCGCTTTCCGTTCATGGGCAACGGCAAGGCGATTGCGCTGGGAGAGGATCAGGGTCTCGTCAAAGTCATCTTCGATAAAAAAACCGGACAGCTTCTCGGAGCGCACATGATCGGCGCCGAAGTGACCGAACTAATTCAAGGGTATGTCGTCGCGATGAATCTGGAAACCACGGAAGAAGAATTGATGCACACCGTGTTCCCGCATCCGACGTTGTCCGAAATGATGAAAGAAGCTGTGCTCGACGCCTACGGGCGCGTGCTCAACATGTGAGACGCGGAGAATTTGAATGGGCATCATCTCCTGGATTTTTATTGGACTGATCGCGGGCTGGCTCGCTGCCCGCATCACCGACGCGCCGCACGGGCTGTTGCGCAATCTCGCCGTGGGCCTTATCGGCTCGATGCTCGGCGGCTTTCTGTTCAGCCGGCTCGGCATCAACGTGGTGACTGACTTCTGGGGCGAATTGATCACCGCCGTCATCGGCGCCGTGGTGTTCTTGTTCATCTGGCAGGCGATCCGGCGGGCCTGACATGCGTTGCGTGTGCCTTGCGGCGCAGCGGTGACGGTTGTTAAGTAAGTCACATGATAGGCAGGTGATATGGCTGTCGTTCTCGACATCAACGGCCTGAAAAACGGCGAAAGGCCGCGCCATCCGGAAAAGGCGCACCGGCCGGATTCCGCCATTGCGCGCAAGCCCGACTGGATCCGCGTGAAGGCACCCGTGTCACCGGGTTATTTCGCCACGCAAAAAATCATGCGCGAGAACGGCCTGATCACCGTGTGTGAGGAAGCCGGCTGCCCGAACATCGGCGAGTGCTGGGAGAAAAAACACGCCACCTTCATGATCATGGGCGACACCTGCACGCGTGCCTGTGCGTTCTGCAACGTGAAAACCGGACTGCCGGGCGCGCTTGATGCGAGCGAACCCGAACATGTCGGCGTGGCGACCGCTAAACTCGGTCTCGCGCACATCGTCGTCACCTCGGTCGACCGCGACGATCTTGCCGATGGCGGCGCGGCGCATTTCGCGGCGACCATCCGCGCTATCCGCGCGCACTGCCCGCAAACAACTATCGAAGTGCTCACGCCGGATTTTCTGCGCAAAGAAGGCGCGTTGGAAATCGTCGTCGCGGCGAAACCCGACGTGTTCAACCACAATCTGGAAACCGTGCCGTCGCATTATCTCACCGTGCGGCCGGGCAGCAAGCTGGCTGATCCACATAAAGCCAGCAGGGTAAGATTTTCTGTGATGCTTGCCGGTTGAGCGTGGCACAACGCCAAGTGCAG